>NZ_JBBMER010000003.1:0-396281 GCF_040096455.1 Lachnospira rogosae (ex Hitch et al. 2025)
TTAAGGAAAGTACGAAAGTACTTGACAGGATACGGATGTATAAGATATATTTAATGTGCAGTTTTGAAGGAGCAATCCTTTAAATAATGAGTTAAGGAACTCAGGTGTAATCCTCGATAGCTCAATGGTAGAGCACTCGGCTGTTAACCGAGTTGTTGTAGGTTCGAGCCCTACTCGGGGAGCTGTAAGAATAATTATGATAGTTAAGCAAGTTGGGCATGTTGTCCTTCTAGTTCAGTATTAAGGCTCCATGGTCAAGCGGTTAAGACACCACCCTTTCACGGTGGTATCAGGGGTTCAAATCCCCTTGGAGTCATTTTTTGTTCTTACTATGAATATAATATGTTATGGCGACATAGCCAAGTGGTAAGGCGTGGGTCTGCAACACCCTGATCACCAGTTCGAATCTGGTTGTCGCCTCTTTAACCATCTCACAATTATGTGAGATGGTTTTTTTGTGTAATAGAAAATTCAGATAGAATTCCCTATTATACTGATGTACGCTCGTGCAAAGATGTAGTTAGTCACTGGTGACCGCACTCTGTGCTAGGATGTGCGTTGCACATTCTTTTTGCAATGTGATGTATTATTTATTTTGAAAGATATTTGAGAAAGATATTTGAGATATATTATTTTACAAAGATTTTTGATATGTTATAATATATTAAATAGGTTTTATAAATAAGTCAGAGGTAATGGTGAATAATGAATACAACTAACATTTTTAAGCAGTTCACTAAGAATACTGTGGGTAAGTTTACAAGAATTAAATTCACAAAGAACGGTACTATAAGAAAGATTACAGGAATTGCCGCTATTATATCAATAATGGCAGGGACGACAGCCTGTGGTAACAGAACAGAAGCAGTTATAACAGATAATAATGAAGATATAACAAGTTATAAGGAATATGCTACAGTGGAAGAAAGCAAGGCTTCCAAGTTCCAATATACAGATTTAACAATTAATTCGCTTAAATATATGATGACAGAAGCGGCAGTTAAGAATATATATGGCACACCGGTATCAGAATATGAGTCTACAGAGAAGGACACTAATGCTGAAGCGGAATATTTAGAAAAGGTATGTTCTTACAATGATTTAACGCTTATATTTGTAAAGTTCACAGATGACGGAAGAACGGCTGGAAAGAATGAAAATGGTACATATAAGCTGACAGCGGCGGCATCAGTAAGCGATAAGGATGTATTTTCAAGAGGACTTAAGGTCGGTATGTCGGTTGACTCAATATTAAGCGTATATTACAGGGATCAAGACTATAAGAATAATTATTATACATCAGATGACAGCACAGCAGTGCTGGGTAAATATCTATATGGAAGCTTTACACTAGATGAGCTTGACAAGGTTAATACTAAAGATGCAATTGCTTATGGATTAATTAATTTTAATGGTTATGACAGTGATGAAACAGCAGATAATTATATAATAGAATTTACATATTTTGCACCTGACTATAAAAATGGAACTGCATCAGTAGATGATGATTTTGCACAGATAGCATTTGATATAGATAACAATGGCGTAATAACAGCTATAAGATGGTACTATTATCCACAGCAGTAGTGGAAATTAAGATAATATGTTAAGAAGGAGAAGGACATGAAGAGATTTTCAAGGTGTGTGCTAATATTAATATTAGTAGCAATTCTTAGTGGAGTAAGCGGATATATGTACGAGAACAAGATGATATATCCAATGTATGAATCGACAACACAGTTATATGTTGTGCCTGGAGAAGAAAATGAGGCTTCAATAAGAGCCAATAATGGTGGGTTGAAGGAAGATTTTACTATTATTTTCAAGAGCAGTGTGGTAATATCTGCGGCACAGAGAGTGGCAGGAACATCAGAGGATATAGCACAGTATTTAACAGTTTCATCTCCTGCTAACAGTAATATAGTAGAGATTAAATGCGTTAATCCAGACCAGAATACAGCAAAGAAATATGTTGATGCGGTAGCTACAACAGCAGTTAAGACAACATCTATAATACCGGTTAAGTCAATTCAGATATTATCAGAGGGTACATCTACAGGTGTAGCATTTAAGCCGGATTTATACAGAAATACAATTATAATTACAGCCATTGCAAGTGCAGTATGTCTTTTTATAGAGATAATTGTATGCCTTTGCATAAGTGCATTTAAGTCAAAGGATGAAGATTTTAACCACGAATTTGAATACGAGAGAAGATTTGGTAATGTGGAGTATATTGACCACAAGCCAGACTTAATTGAAACATCTAAAGATAAGAAAGAAAAGGTTTTGAAACATTCTAATAAGAAGAATAAAGATGAAGATATCCTTATTAATATAGAGGATGAAAAGCAAGTCTATGAAGCTGATGATGAAGAAGATTTGGATGAGGATATTCTTCGCGAGGCTGCTCAGGACGAAGATATATTAAAAGATACAGATACAATAGAAGAAGCAGAGGACGAAGCCGATTATGAGGCACAGGCGGAAGTGGCAGCTACTATAAGTGAGGATAATGCAGGCACACAGCTGGATAATGCCAACAAGAACGTAAAGCCAGCATCAGCCAGTACAGTACAGTCTGCTAGCGTAGAAGCACCAGTCAGCACAGCACAGTCTGCTAGCGTAGAAGCACCGGACAGCACAGTACAGTCTGCTAGTGTAGAAGCACCAGTCAGCACAGTACAGTCTGTTAGTGTAGAAGCACCAGTCGATGCAGAACAATCCTCTAGTGCAGAAGTACCAGCCAGAACGGAGACCTTAGCTAGTGCTGTAGAAGTTGAAAAGCCAGTACAGGAAGTTAAAGCTGCAGAGCCAGTCAATGAGGCAGACCAGTCAGCACAAGAGTCTGATGCAGCCAGCCAGAAAGCTAATGTTGTAAGTGAACCAGTGGTTTCAGCCGTTGGAGCAGAAGTTGACAAGGCTCAGCTTAATAATGCAGGCAATAATACAGATTTGAACAATAATACAGATATAAATGATAGCGAAGAGGTTAATTCTGAAAGCAGAAAGTTCAGAATTTTAGGTACAATAAGAAAGTAGTTAAAAGGGTGAAGTCGTATGTATAGTGTAAATGTTGACAAATTAGTTAAAACATCAGAAACACAAGCAGAAAGTCTTTTAGAAATAACAGATAATATTATAGAGGGACTTGGAAATCACAAAGCATTTGCAGTGCTTGGCGGTAAGGTGGATACATTTAAAATAGCCTATAATATTATGGAAAAAGGCAATAAAGTGCTTTTTGTGGACGGAGATATAAGGACAGATGTATTTCTTGGAAAGTATAAGCTTGGCAAGAGTGCGAAGGGTGTGCTTGATTATATTAAAAGACCTGAGAAGAATGAAGAAATAGTCTGTGTAACTAATCACAAGAATTTGAGCCTTATATTTACAGGTATCAATGAAGATGGTGTTGTGACAGATGATGAGATAATGATATTTAAGTCACTTATAGATAAGTATTCTAAAGAATATGATTATATTGTGGTGGACTCAGATGAGGATGGAACACTTGCTGCATTTTGTGGATATGCGGCAATAATAGCTGAAAAGGAAACTTACGATGAGGACGAGCTTAATAACAGAGTTATACAGTTAGAAGATAAGGAGTGTAATGTATTAGGAGTTATTATAAGAGAATAGGTCTATGATTAAATTAGAATGTGGCGATATTATTAAAATGAAGAAGAAACACCCTTGTGGCAGTGACGAGTGGGAAGTTATTAAAGTGGGTGCGGATATTAAGTTAAAATGCTGTGGCTGTATGCACGAGATAATTTTAAAGCGTTCGCTTGTTGAAAAAAATACAAAAAAAATACAAAAATCAGTCAATAATGACTTGTAAGAGTTATAATTATGTGCTATAATCAATCCTCGTGATATTATTAATCCTTGTTCTTTTTATATTTTAATAAAAGGGACCTAAAGACCAGAAGGAGGTGCGACGTAGAATGAATAAGTATGAATTAGCATTAGTTGTTAGCGCAAACGTCGAGGATGAAGTAAGAAACGCTACAGTAGAGCAGGTTAAGGAATTAATCACTCGTTTTGGCGGTACAATTACTGATCCAGGTACTTGCGAGAAGAAGAAGCTTGCATACGAAATCCAGCATATGAGCGAAGGATACTACAACTTCATTAAGTTTGAAGCTGATGCAGCTACACCAGCAGAAGTTGAGTCAAGAATTCGTATTATGGAGAACGTTATTAGATTCTTAATCGTTAAAGATGGAGAATAATTGATTGACGTTTAGGCTTACAACTCTTTATAGAAGAGGAGAATAAGTATGAACAAAGTTATATTAATGGGTAGACTGACAAGAGAACCAGATGTACGCTATTCGCAGAATGCAGATGGCTCTATGGCAGTAGCAAGATATACATTAGCAGTAGACAGAAGACGTGCAAGAAACAATAATGATGAGCAGTCAGCTGATTTTATCAGTTGTGTTGCTTTCGGTAGATCTGGAGAATTTGCTGAAAAGTATCTTCATCAGGGAACTAAGATTGTTGTTACAGGACGTATCCAGACAGGTAGTTATACTAATAAGGATGGACAGAGAGTCTACACTACTGATGTTGTTGTTGAAGAACAGGAATTTGCTGAAAGTAAATCCGCTGCGTCAGGTGAGACAGCAGCATATACACCATCAAGACCAGAACCAAGCGCTGCTGCTGGGGATGGATTTATGAATATTCCTGATGGCGTTGAAGACGAGGGTTTACCTTTCAATTAAGATAGGAGGTAACTTGATATGCCAGATAAGAAGGCTGAAAGACCAGAGGGTCAGATGAGAAGAAGACCAATGCGCAGAAGAAAGAAAGTATGTGCATTTTGTGCTGATGCAAACAAGGCATTAGATTATAAGGATGTTGCTTTATTAAAGAAGTATGTATCTGAAAGAGGTAAGATTCTTCCTAGAAGAATTACTGGTAACTGTGCTAAGCACCAGAGAGCACTTACAGTTGCAGTTAAGAGAGCTAGACATGTAGCACTTTTACCTTACACAGTAGAATAATTATAATTGCAGGTTAGTATAATCTGCGGTTTAAAGAGCTTTCACAGACGTATATGTTTGTGAAAGCTTTTTTAATTTTATTATACAGATATGTTTAAATATATTTTGGTTATTAACTTTGCCTGTAGGTAAGGCTTAGAATATGTATCTTAATGAAGATAAGGATAATTGTGTAATTGAGCTTTGGGATAGATAATTATTTAATATAGCTTTTAAGACAGATGAAGTTGTGTTATAATTTGCATATGCGTTTGGGCATAGTAGTGTGCTGTATATAAGCAAGCAGGAATTGAGGAATTAATATGAATAATAAGCAAACAAAGTCATTCAAACCATCTGGCAGGCTTAATTCTATATTTTTATGGCCTGTAGGTCTTGGTATATTACTTGTATTACTTGATATATTATTATGTTTTGTGAGTAGTGTGGCAGCGTCAATTGTTGCAGTATTTATAGTTATATATGCCTTTGTCTGTGCGATGATGATATGCTATTTTCGTCCAAGAATAATAAAGGAGATAGTGGAATTTTCTTCCAATTATTCTCAGGTACAAAGACAGCTGCTGTATGAGTTAAGCATACCTTATTGCCTTTTGGATAATAAAGGTAATATTTTATGGATGAATGCTTCTATGCAGGCAAGTATTAACAGAAAGAATGATCTTAATAAAAATATTTCTACAATCATACCTGAGTTATCAGCCAATGTATTCAGGAATTTTGAGGATTTCAAAGAAATCAGGGTCGCATTTAATGACAGGGACTACCGTGTTGAAATGAAGAGAATAAGTGCTGATATAATCACACAAGGTGTTAATATTCTTGCCAAAGATTATAATTCTTCGCTTGTAGCTATGTATATGTTTGATGAAACGGATATTAACCAGTACATACAGAAGATAAGAGATGAAAGGTTTGTAGTCGGGCTTGTATATATAGATAATTATGAAGATGCACTTGAAAGTGTAGATGATGTGCGTCGTTCTTTATTTGTCGGACTTGTAGATAAGAGAGTTAATAAATATTTCTCAGCTGGTGCGGCTATTATAAGAAAACTGGAGAAAGATAAATATCTTGTTGTATTCAGATATAAGTTCCTTGAGAAGCTTCTCGCAGATAAATTCAGTCTTGTGGAAGATATAAAGAGCGTAAAAGTCGGTAATGAAAAGACACTTACATTAAGTATTGCCATAGGAACTGGTGCGGCTGATTATGCCAGAAATTATGATATTGCCAAGGCGGCTATGGATCTGGCACTTGGACGTGGCGGTGACCAGGCAGTTATCAAAGATGGTGAGAAGATATACTATTATGGTGGAAAGAGTCAGCAGATGGAGAAGAATACACGAGTAAAGGTACGTGTAAAAGCCCACGCTTTAAGACAGATATTAGAGGCTAATGACAATGTGCTTATTATGGGACATAATCTGCCAGATATAGATTCATTTGGTTCTGCACTTGGTATATATATTATTGCCAAGAAGTTCGGCAAGGAAGCTCATATTGTATTTGGCGAGATTTCAAGCAGTGTCAGACCATTTATGAACCGTTTTATAGATAAAGAAGAATATCCAGATGATATGTTTATTAAGAAAGAGGAAGCAGAGAATTATCTTACAGCATCAACGGTAGTTATAGTTGTAGATGTGAACAGACCACAGAGAACAGAGTGTCCGCAGCTTCTTGATAAATGTAAGACTATAATTGTATTTGACCACCACAGACGTTCAAGCGATACAATTACTGGTGCGGTGCTTTCTTATGTAGACCCATATGCTTCATCAGCCTGTGAAATGGTCACAGAGATGATACAGTATGTTGATGATGGAATTAAGCTTAAAGCATTTGAGGCAGATGCACTATATGCGGGAATATCAATAGATACAGATGGATTTAACAGCAAGTCAGGTCCTCGTACATTTGAGGCCGCGGCATTCTTAAGACGACACGGTGCAGATGTTACAAGAGTAAGGAAAATGCTTAGGAATGATATGAATGAATATAAGGCGATAGCTTCGGCAGTAAGCAAATCAGAGGTATACAAGTCTGCATTTGCTATTACTGTATTTGACGGAGAAGGTCTTGAAAGCCCGACTATAGGTGGTGCAAAGGCTGCGAACCAGCTTCTTGATATATCAGGAATAAAGGCTTCATTTGTTATTACACAATATGAAGATAAATTATATATAAGTGCAAGATCCATAGACGAGGTAAATGTACAGCTCGTTATGGAAAAGCTTGGCGGTGGCGGACATATGAGTATTGCCGGTGCTCAGCTTACGAATTGTACAATACAGCAGGCAGTTAATACAATTAAACTTACTCTCGACAATATGCTTGCTGAGGGCGAGATTTAGTATAAGCTTAAGCACAGGTAAAGTGCAGAAAAGAGGTTAATTATGGAAGTTATTTTATTAGAAGATGTAAGAACATTAGGTAAAAAGGGACAGATTGTTAAGATAAATGATGGATATGCCAGAAATTATGTTATACCTAAGAAGCTTGGTATAGAAGCTACACCTAAAAATCTTAATGACCTTAAGCTTCAGAAGAAGAGAGAAGAAAAAGAGGCAGCAGAAGAGCTTGCGATGGCTAAAGAGCTTGCTGCAACTATCGAAGATAAATCCGTTACAGTATATATGAAGACAGGTGAGGGTGGAAGAACATTTGGAACAATATCAACTAAGGAAGTAGCCGCAGCTGTTAAGGAACAGCTTGGACTTGAAGTTGATAAGAAGAAGATGAAGCTTGATGAGCCTATTAAGACTTTAGGTACACATATAATTGCACTTAAGCTTCATAAAGATGTAACAGCTAAATTGACTGTTAAAGTAGTGGAGAAATAATACATTTGTATAAGTGAGGAACTATGGAAGAATTAAATATTACCAGAACTATGCCTAATAGTCTTGAAGCTGAGCAATCGGTAATAGGTTCTATGATATGGGACAGGCAGGCTATTATTACTGCGGGCGAAATGCTTATGCAGGATGATTTCTATTATAAGCAGTACGGGATTATGTTTCAGGCTATGGTGGAGATGAATAATGAAGGCAAGCCTGTAGATGTTGTTACTTTACAGGAGAAGCTTAAAGAAAAAGATGTGCCTCCAGAGGTGTATAGTCTTGAATTTGTCAGGGAATTGCTTTCATCAGTGCCAACCTCTGCTAATATAAGACAGTATGCAACGATAGTTAAAGACAAGTCCATTTTAAGAAATATTATAAAAGTTAATGAAAAGATAGCTAATGACTGTTATGCAGGTAAAGACAGCACAGAGGATATACTTGCAGAGACAGAGAAGCGTATATTCGAGCTTGTAAGAAATAAAGGTGCAAGTGATTATACTCCTATTGATAAGGTTGTTCTTGAAGCACTTGATAAGATATCGACAGCGGCTAAGAACAGAGGTGTCGTAACTGGTGTTCCTACAGGCTTTAAGGATCTGGACAGCTATTTATCCGGATTACAGCCATCAGATTTTGTGCTTGTTGCCGCAAGACCATCTATGGGTAAGACTGCGTTTGTCCTTAATGTGGCGGAAAATGTTGCTATTAAACAGGGCATAACAACAGCCGTATTCAGTCTGGAAATGTCAAATGTACAGCTTGTAAACCGTATGCTTTCGCTTGAGTCATCAGTAGATGCCGACAAGCTTAGAAAAGGCCGTCTTGACTCTAATGACTGGGGCAAGCTTATTGAAGGTGCAGATGGAATAGCAAAGTCCAAGCTTATTATTGATGATACACCGGGTATCACGATATCGGAGTTAAGGTCTAAGTGCAGAAAGTACAAAATGGAAAATAATCTTGGCTTAATAATAATCGATTACCTCCAGTTGATGAGTGGTAATGGAAGGACGGAGTCAAGACAGCAGGAAATATCAGATATATCCCGTTCATTAAAGGCACTTGCCAGAGAGCTTGATGTACCTGTAGTTACACTGTCACAGCTTTCAAGAGCGGTAGAACAAAGACCAGACCACAGACCTATGTTATCGGACCTGCGAGAGTCAGGTGCGATAGAGCAGGATGCCGATGTAGTTATGTTTCTTTATAGAGATGATTATTATAATAAGGACACAGAACTTAAAGGTATTGCAGAGATTATCATAGCTAAGCAAAGAAATGGTCCTATAGGAACTGTTAAGATGGCTTGGATACCAGAACAGACAAGATTTGCAGACCTTGCAAAGAATATGGGTTCATAGAATTGATAATGATAAAGTGTATCGATTAGGAAAAACGCGGTTAATATAACTGTTTAGGAATTAATGATTAAAAGTTAATGGTTAAAATAAAACAGCAGGTGTGATAATTCACACCTGCTGTTGTTAGTTATGTATCTTCAAACTACTGTGGGTTTGGAGCACCAACTGGACATACACCAGCACAAGCACCGCAATCTACACATACATCTGCGTTGATTTCATAATGAGCAGCACCTTCGCTGATAGCTTCAACTGGACATCCAGCAGCACAAGCACCACAACTGATACAATCATCACTAATTACATATGCCATAATAATATTCCTCCTTGGATTTATTGTATCCATATTATACGATAGAGTAAGAAAAAATACAAGACAAAAAAATTAACACAAATCAGGTATTCTTGACATTTTTATTGGGTAATATTATAGTAGTTGTATGTGTCGGAAATATAGACCACACAACCTGATTATAACAGGAATTAATATATATGGAGGAAACAGGTATGGCAAGAGTTACCAAGGACACAACAATTGGTGAAGTTATACAGATTGATGCAGGAGTAATTCCAATTCTTATGGGTGCAGGTATGCACTGTGTTGGATGTCCTTCATCAGCAGGAGAGACATTAGAAGAAGCTGCTATGGTACACGGTATTGACAGCGATATGCTCGTAGAAGAAATCCAGAGCTACCTTCAGTCATTAGGCTAATATTAAAAAAGCTAAAGGCTGCTTAATATTAAAAAGATATCCCATTGTAGTAACATCTGCAATCAGTTTATAACTGGAGACTGGTGTTACTACAATGGGGTATTTTTTATTTTGGTATATATTGGTATAATTATCCGGATTATAAAGCTGTATGCAGATAATCAAAAATGTGCATATGGTAATGTTAACTCCACCAGCGGCTGTATTAGAGGTTAGCTGCAACATTTATCGCGTGCTTGGCTATAATGCAGTCACCGTGCTCTTTAAAGAAAGCAAATAAAGCTTCGTTTGAAGTTTCTTTAAGGGCATATTCTGATAATATGTTACATACCTTATTAAAATCTACAGATGAGCAGCAGCATCTCTGCATAATAAGGTAATATCTGTCACTGCCTGACTTCTTGTAAAGATAGCTTGGATCATTATAAATATGATTAATGACCTTGGAAGCATCAATAAAATCGTCCATAGATTCAAAAGAATATATTCTTGTCTTAGGAACAGGTGCAGCGGGAGCTTTGTGTTCAGTATTATTATCAGAACTGCTTCTGTCGCTGTTGGCAAATTCCTCAGGGATAGCAGTGGTGTCAGGAGCAGTATGCCTGCTTCCAGTGCTGACTGTATTCTCTTTGGAATTGTTGAGGTAATCTCTTACCTTGCTGAATAAATTCATAAGGTCATCACCGATAATCCCACCCTCTGATGTGGTCTTGGTATCCGCATCAAGCTCATCACCTGCGGTAGGCGGAACAGAAGTATCATTATAGGAATTATCATCAATAGTTTCTATATCTGAATAATCATCGTCATAATCATACTCACCATCATCCAAAGGGGAGAACTTAGAGAAGCGTGTATCTAATTCTTCAGGGTTCTCGACCTTTGTTATAATAAGAACAATACAATCAGATGAAATAGGAATTGCTTCAATCATAAGCGGAATATCGTCAGCCTCAAAACCAACCTCATAGGAAGCCTGCTGCATCATATCCCTGAAAAGTTCTTTTGCTTTTTCACTGCCATACGCAAGTTCGCTTATCTTTAATTGTCTAGAAGCAAGATCAGCCTGATTGAGTGTACAACGTATCTGATTCTCATTAACTCTTTCAATCTTCATAACAATCTCCTTTCTTGCGAAGTGCATAGTTAATTATATCTATGAAAATATAATACTCATTTTTCATAGATATGTAAAGGAGTCTGGATGTTTCATAAAATAAAAAATCTCTAAATTTTAAAAATTTCGACAAGAAGTTGTAAAATTGTATTGATAATATATTAAAAGTATGATATAAACTAATCAGAGTAATTTAATTCTATAAGTCAACGGAGGTGAATAACAGGAATTTAGCGATAAGTATGAGATAATAAAGCAATTGGCCAAGACCAATCATTCTAATGTATATTTAGTAAGGCATACCGCACTTGATACATTGCGAGTTGCCAAGGTTATCAGAAAGGCTGATATGGATAGTGACACTATCTTAAGAGAAGCCCGTCTAATTAAGAATCTTAAACATTCCCACATTCCAGTAATTTACGATATTGAAGAAGATGATATAAGTATCTGCATTATTGAAGAATATATATCTGGTAAATCTTTAAGGTCATATATTAATGATACAGACAATATAAAGACAAGTGAGATTTGTGATATAGCAGTTAAATTATGTGACATATTGGAGTATCTGCATAACTGCGATAATGAAATAATTCATCTTGATATTAAACCTGATAATATCATAATTGATGAGCATAATAATGTTAAACTTATAGATTTTGGGAGTTCGATTCACAAAGCTGGATTAACGCAGGCTGGTATGATAAGTCCAGGTTATGCTGCACCTGAGCAGTATGGCGGAAAGGAGCTTACTTATCAGACTGATATTTACAGTGTTGGAATGGTTCTTAAGTTTATGGCTGACAGCAATAGCACAGTCCATAATAAATTATACCCGGTAATTAATAAATGTACCCGTCATAATCAATACAGACGTTATAAAAATGTTAAAGCGTTAAGGTGGGAACTGGAACAAACTGCAAGGTCTGATATTACATTTTTTCAGAAAATAAAATTTATCAATAAAAATGCAATAAATAAAACCAGCAGTATAGCATTAAATAATACATATGTGTCAGGCAGTGTATTAGAAAATTACAAAATAAACAGCATTTATGGAATTAAGAATTACTCTTATATAATTAAAGTATCAGGTAGCAGGAGAGGAATTGGAGTTACCCATACTGTGCTTAGTATGGCACACTGCCTCGGTGATTATGGCTTGAAATGTCTGGTAATAGAAGGTTCGGGAAGAACGGATATATTACAGACGGCATTGGCAGATAATAGTATATGTTCTACATCAGAAGGCCTTCTTATCTGCAGGGGAATATGGCTGATGCCGTCATATGGCAGAGATGAAACGCAGGGTGTTAATTATGATATACAGGATAATTTTGACATTGTAATTATTGACAGTGGAGTTAATTCATTATTTAAGGATTGTGATAATGAATTAAAAAATATTCATATGGATAGTTGTAACGAAAGAGTAATGATAGATAGTTATGGCTATGAGGCAATAATGAATGATAATAATTCAAAAATAATAAATATATGTGTTGTTGGCGGAAAATATGATGTCAGAAGTGAGAGCAGCCTCATAGATGAAACTGATAAAATATGCCATAACAGCATAATATTTGTTAATCTTGTTAATGAAGTGCAGTTTTATGGGTATTCTAATACTATAGCAGATAAGAAAAGCTGTTATAGAGTGCCGTGTATATATGAGTGGTACGAGAATAACGCTGCGTGGACTTTAATTATGAAGGATTTTATGCAGGATAATCTTACTGCTTTATGGGAGAACATAGATGCAGGACAAAAAAAGGAGTTATATAAAATATTATATGAAAAAATATGGGTTATCATGCAAAAGATTAAGACAAATAAAAGAATTAAAACATATAAAGGGATTGAAGCAGAAAAGAAAGAGCAGGGAATTACTAAATCAGTATAAAAATGTGAGAATATCTGATAATGTAAGGACTATAGGAGTAGCAGGGCTTTGTGACAGTGCAGGTGCAACTTATGTGACTATTATGCTGGCAGTGTTTTTTACAAGTGTATTAAAGAGAAAGACGGCTGTTGCAGGTGACATTAAGACATATGTGCTTATGAAAGAGCAGATGTGTGCAGGAAGAACAGTACGTTGTAAGAAGATGGTATCAAGACATGCCTACAGTATTAATGGGATAGACTTTTACGGGGTTCTGAATGACAATAGTTTTAATATATTAAAAGATAATTATGATATAGTAATAATAGATATAGATTTTGGTGATGCCAAGGATACATTTGCAAGAATGACTGCTACACTGGCAGGGTGTGACAAGAAAATGCTTATAGGGTCAATGCTTCCGTGGAAATTCAAGGAGTGTATTAAAAAGATTGAGAGAATGGGCAGATTTCTTCATATAAAGGGATTAACTATGTATACATTGACCAATGGCACAAAAGAGAATGAGCAGTTATTGCAGGATTATGGAGTGAAGGTGGAATTAACACCGATAGAGCGCAATCCTTTTATGATAAGTGGAGAAAATCTTCACTGGTTTATGAAACTGTTAGTACCTTCTTATAAAGGTTATAATGGGGAAATAAGATAATATCACAAAAATAATATCACGGACAATTTAATAAAATGAGTATATCAATATTATTTATAATAGATTAATTAAAGATATATTCAGAAAAATGTATTAATGAAAAATATGTTAATAAATATAACAGAAAAATACATTAATATAAGTTAAAGGCGTCCCTTCGCCATACAATATACAAGGCGGGGTTAAATACATTTTGACCCTGCCAGTATTAAATGATACAATACTTCTGCAAAGATACTGTATATAGTCAGAATAATAAATATTATTGTTAATGCAATAAAGGCATATATTTAATGTCAGATCGGGCACTTCGTATACTTAATGAAGAAATACAATAAAGTCAATTATTTAGTGTCAGAGCGTGAGCGTAATAAATAACAGTATAGACAGGAATGGAGATAAGAATGAGAAGCAGAAGGAAACACAGATATAGAACCGGACTGATAGCAGTTGTGGCAGTGGTTGTTCTTGCCGCACTGGCAGCAGGTACATTTTTAGTAAAAAGATACGCTCCATCTAAGGAATGGATGGACGGTTATAAATATTTTGAGGTTGATAGTAATACCGATAAGACATTCGTTATAATTGATAATAAAAGTTACAGTGATATCGGAGTTATGAGAGATGATGTGTTGTATCTACCGGTGGATTTTGTGTCTGATTATATAAATGTAAGATTCTATTATGACAAAGAAAGTAACGCTGTTTTGTATACAGATGACAGCAGGACATATATATACGAGCCTGACAGCACAGGGTATAAGGACAGCGATGGTAATACATATGATAGTGAATATAAGATAGCGTGTGAGATAGATGGCACAATGTATATAGCATTTCAGTATGTGGCAGATTATACGAACTGCACATATGCATATGGAAGCAAGCCTTCAAGATTGTCTGTTAATATGATTAACGGAGAGGTCAGCAGGGTTACAGCTAAGAATGATATGTATATACGATACAGAGGCGGCATCAAAAGTGACATTTTAGAGCAGATTAATAAAGGTGACAGCGTATATTATGTAGAAAGCTATGACGACTGGATAAAGGTAATAAGTGCGACAGGGTACACGGGTTATGTAAAGAGCAGTGATGTAAGCGAAGTGTATACAGAAGTTCCAGATAATACATATGAGTCACAATATGCAGGTCTGTCAATAAGCCAGAAGGTTAAGCTTGGCTGGTTCCAGGTTGCTGGTATGGCTGGCAATGATAACTATTCACAGCTTATAGGTCTGTCTAATATAAATGTTATCGCCCCAACCTGGTACAGCATTACATCAGAAAATGGCAGTATGAGTAATTACTCATCGGCTTCGTGGGTTAATGCTATGCACAACAGAGGGTTACAGGTGTGGCCTTTAGTGGACGATTTTAATAAGTCAGTAGATTTTAAGGCGTTATATTCAAGCAGGACAGCAAGAAAGACAATGATTGATACGCTTATTAAAGATGCGAGGGCATATGGATATGACGGAATTAATCTTGATTTGGAAAATGTTAAGAGTGATTATGCTAAGGATTTCCTGCAATTTGTAAGAGAGTTGTCGGTTGAGTGCCATAAGAATAATATTATATTGTCAACAGATAATTACAAGCCGGAGGCATATAACAGCTGTTATAATCTTAAGGAGCAGTCAGATTATGTGGATTATGCAATTGTTATGGCATATGATGAGCATTATGCAGGTTCTGAGGCCGGTTCAGTTGCTTCACTTCCATTTGTTAAGGAAGCAGTTGAAGATATGACAGCATTAGTACCGGCTGATAAGGTTGTTGTGGGTATACCTTTCTTTACAAGAATATGGAGCGTATCACAGACTTCGACAACAAGCAGTGCAGTTGGTATGCAGGCGGCTATTGATGAGCTTAACAAAGACGGACAGACAGCCATATGGAATGATGATGCAGGACAGTATGTATGCTCATATGATAAAAATGGAGTAACCAGGAAGATATGGTTTGAGGAAGACAAATCAATCGAGGAGAAACTTAAGGTTGTAGTTGATAACAATACGGCAGGAATTGCGGTATGGAAGCTAGGACTAGAGAAAGCTTCTGTGTGGAATGTAATTAACCAGTATATTAATGATTAATTATAAATATTAGTATGTCGGAAATGCTTTAAGTACTTACAATTAATGAATAGTATTAAATAGATTAAAGGAATTGCGGTGGCACAAGGTGCATACATTTTAATAAATGTGTAGTTGTGTGATAGTTATGCGTCCTGAATTAAAAATAGTACTGGTAGCAGTTGAGATTATTGTTGTTATAGCCGCAGCTTTAGCATTAGAGCAATGTGGCACAGGTTCTGAAAATTCAGACAAAGGATATATAAGCGGTGAATACTCCGGCGGAGCACAGGAAAATATTGATTATGAGGCAAAGACGGTTGCCATAGACAGCGGACACGGCGGTATTGACCCTGGAAAGATAAGTGCTGATGGCATACTTGAAAAAGATGTCAATCTGGCAATTGCTTCAAAATTGAAAATATTACTTGAACAGTCGGGAATTACTGTTATAATGACTAGGGCAGACGATAACGGATTGTATCAGGAAAGTGACAGTAATAAGAAAGCAGCTGATATGAAGAAACGATGTAGTATTATTAATGGAAGTAAAGCAGATATTGCAGTAAGCATACACCAGAACAGTTATGTAGGAGAAGCCTCTAAGGGTGCACAGGTATTTTATTACAAGCAGTCTGAGGAGGGAAAGAAGCTTGCTGGAATTATTCAGAAGAATATGATTAAAGAGCTTGATAATACTAATAAAAGAGTTGAAAAACCCGATTCTGCTTACTATATGCTGCGCAATACGCAGGTGCCAACGGTTATTGTCGAGTGTGGATTTCTGTCTAACAGGGAAGAAGCGTATAAGCTTAACAATGATGAATACCAGCAGAAGACTGCGTACAGCATATACTGTGGAATAATTGAATATCTAGGACAGAATTAAAGATTATGACGTGAGTTCCAGAATTGAAATCTGCCATTTACATCAGAATATAGTTCATTTAAGAACATTTTAAGAAAAAGAGGTGTGTAACAATGGATACAATTGTTGCGAAAATAACTAATGACAGTCTTACGGATAAGAAAATATATGAACAGGCTGGAAAGATTTTAAGAGAGGGAGGGCTTGTAGCATTTCCTACAGAAACTGTATATGGACTTGGTGCAGATGCACTTGACGAGGAAGCATCAGCAAAGATATATGCTGCCAAAGGCCGTCCTTCAGACAATCCGCTTATAGTTCATATTGCAGATATAGAGGCTTTATATAAGCTGTCCTGTGAAGTACCAGACAAGGCATTAAAGCTTGCCGATAAATTCTGGCCCGGACCATTAACTATGATATTGAAGAAATCGGATATAGTTCCAGATTCAATTACAGGTGGTCTTGGAACAGTTGCGATAAGAATGCCAAGCCATAAGGTTGCAGCAGAGCTTATCAGAACATCAGGTGTGTATATAGCAGCTCCAAGTGCTAACACATCAGGAAAGCCAAGCCCTACAAGGGCAAGCCATGTAATAAAGGATTTGTCCGGAAAGATAGATATGATAATTGAAGATGATACTGTTGACATAGGTGTTGAGTCTACAATTATTGATCTTAGTGAAGAGGTTCCCACAATATTAAGACCCGGATATATAACTAAGGAGATGTTTGAAGAGGTTATAGGCGTGGTAAGAATTGACCCTGCGATAACGGAAGGTGTTAAGTCTGGAGTAGTTCCTAAAGCACCGGGTATGAAATATAAGCATTATGCACCTGATGCAGATCTTAAGATTGTTGAGGGTGATGAGGCTAAGGTTGTTGAATATATTAACGATAATGTGAACAGACTTATAAGTCAGGGATACAAAGTCGCTGTAATGACAACAGAAGAAGGAAAGCACAATTATAACAAGGGAATAATTGTTTCGATGGGACATAAAGATGATGAGCTGAGTGCGGCAAGACATCTGTATGCAGTATTAAGAGAGTTTGATAATGAAAATGTAGACTATGTATTTTCAGAGAGCTTCGAGACAGATAATGTTGGACGTGCAGTTATGAACCGATTGATAAAAGCGGCTGGACATACTATAATTAATGTTTAAAGATTAATGGTTAATCATATGCCAGCTTAATTATTCATTAACTGGGTGGTGTCAAATTATGAACAGATTTAATAAAGTTATATTTATATGTATGGGTAATACCTGCAGAAGCCCTATGGCGGCTACTATAATGACCAAGCTTATGCCGGATATAAGAGTTGAATCAAGGGGGATGGTTGTGTTATTTCCAGAGCCATACAATCCCAAGGCTGTAGCTGTGGCGGCAAGACACGATATGATTATGCCAAGTAATGTATCGGTTCAGGTTGTTAATGATGATTTTGGCATAGATACGCTTGTTCTTACGATGAATTCGTCAATGAAACAGAAAATATATGATACCTTTGACAAGGCGATTAATGTATTTACGTTAAGTGAGCTTGCGGGTGAGGGTGATGTTGAAGTACCAGACCCATATGGCAAGGGTGTGGAAGAGTATAACAAATGTTTTGAACAGCTCTACAGCTATGTTGAAAAAGTAGTGAAGGTAATATCAGCACCTAAGAATGAAGCTGATTAAAGTTATATAGAAGTTAATAAAATACACAAGGAGATTATAATTATGATAGCAATTGGATGTGATCACGGAGCAATAGACCTTAAGAACCAGTTAATAGAACACCTTAAGAAGAAAGGTTATGAGTGTAATGATGTAGGAACTTATACTACAGAGTCGTGCGATTATCCTGTATACGCACACAAGGTTACAGACCTTATAACAAGTGGTGAGTGTGAGCTTGGTATCCTTTTATGTGGAACAGGAATTGGAATGAGTATGGCTGCTAACAAAGTTAAGGGAATAAGAGCTGCATTATGCAGTGACTGTTTTAGTGCACAGGCAACAAGAGAGCATAATAATGCAAATGTACTCTGTATGGGTGCAAGAGTTATAGGACCAGAGCTTGCATTCAGAATTGCAGATACATTTTTAGAGGCAGGCTTTAGCAATGATGAAAGACATATAAGAAGAATATCAATGCTTGAGGAGTAATATATATGAGCGATAAAAGAAAGGATTATATATCGTGGGATGAGTATTTTATGGGTGTTGCAAAGCTTTCAGCACTTCGTTCCAAAGACCCTAATACACAGGTTGGAGCGTGTATTGTAAGCAGTGACAATAAAATACTTTCTATGGGTTATAATGGACTTCCAAGGGGCTGTTCAGATGATGAGTTTCCATGGTGCAGGGAAGGTGACCCTCTGGATAATAAATATTTCTACACAACTCACAGTGAACTTAATGCTATACTTAATTATCGTGGAGGTACGCTTGATGGGGCAAAGATGTATGTCACATTGTTCCCTTGCAATGAATGTGCCAAGGCTATTATTCAGGCAGGAATAAAGACTGTTGTGTATGACAGCGATAAATATAAAGATACAGCCTCAGTTATTGCCTCTAAGAGAATGCTTAATGCGGCAGGCGTAAGATATTACCGCTATGAGCATACTAACAGGGAGATAACTATAGAATTATAAGAATTAATATGAAGCAGACATACGGTTAGTGTATGCCTGCTTCATATTCGTTAATGGTATTAATATATTCGTTAAATGTTCCGTCATATATTGTCTTAAGAAGCTTATCAAGCTTGTGGAGGGCGTTAACAAGCATAGCATCAGATATAAGCTTAGCACTTGCTGCATCAGCCAGCTCGTCAAGGTCTACAACACGGACAAATCCAGAATTCTCAATAATTACATCAGCCAGAAGATCGGTAAAGACATAGGTATCTGTGCCAGCGTCATAGGCTGTGTCAATTATGTCACAGTATATATAGGCAAGTGAATTATCTTCTTTGTAGAATTTACTTACCTTGAAACCATCATTAATAAGGTAATATGATATTCCGTGAGAGAATTCTGCCTTAGGATGGAAAGTTTTCCAGCTTGTTATAATGTGGCTGTCATCCTGATGAATTATAATGTCGTCCTTAAGACTTACACATTCATCAGGTATCAGGCGTTTGCGGAATAAAGTTGTCATACGCATTTCTCCTTAAAAATATTAAATTTGTATAATTAAAATTTCACATATTAATTATCAAAATTATATCAAGTAAACGTGTGAAATTCAATTTTTTTTGGACATATTTGGACAAGAAAATTTGTAGACAATTTAACAATTAAAGGTTATAATCGAATATATAATTAAAATGAGTGGGTTATAAGAAGAATATATGAACGAGGAAATGCTATGAAGAATATAGTATTAATATCCCAGCTTAGTATATGTGTAATGGTTCCTACGTTTCTCTGTCTTGCTATAGGATTATGGCTTGACGGAAAGTTTGGAACATATTTTACAATTCCTCTGCTTATTATTGGAATTGCTGCAGGTGCAAGAAATGCTTATGTGCTTGCTATGAATTCGATAAAACAGGATGAGCAGGCGAAGAAGCACAAGCAGGATAAAGAAATTGCAGAGAAAGTTGAAAAGTATAATGAAACTCATAAGTAGACGTATCCTTGATAGAATTATTGATATTAATCCCTCAATTCCAGGTATGCTTATTATTAATTTAATATATCTTATACTTGGTGAGATTATAATAATTGCATTGGTTCCGAATACAATGCGGTGTGCCATAGGATTTCTGGCAGGAGTTATATATTCGGTATTTGCAACATTTCATATGAGCAGTGGAATACGAAAGATAGTATATGGTGGTGCAGAGTCAAGAGCAACTATGATTATTGGTTATCTTATCCGTCTTTTGGTTATGCTTATATTATTCGTACTGTTATATTTCCTTAATATTGGAGATCTGCTATGTGCGGTTATTGGAATGTTTTCTATGAAGGTAGCGGCTTATTTACAGCCGTTCACTGATAAATTAATAACTAAAAAAGGAAGGTGAGAAGGTGGGAAGCTCTTATGTTAACACACTTGTAGCGTGTGATTCGAGTTTTATGATTCAAAGCCTGAAGGAATTCCATATTCCAGGCATTGATTATACTTTTAGTATTAACACGACACACGTTGCTATGCTGCTGGTTTCAGTCTTCATAATCATTATGGCCATAGTTGCCAGGGTGAAGATTAATAAGGTCAAGCCTGACGACACACCGGGAATGTTCCAGAATGCTATAGAGATTATAGTGGAGATGCTTGGAACTATGGTTGATGGAATTATGGGTAAGAATGCTAATAAGTTTGTCAATTATATTTCAACATTATTCTTATTTATAATTATATCTAACATATCCGGACTTTTTGGTCTAAGGCCACCTACAGCCGATTATGGTGTGACGTTATGCCTTGGTCTTATAACATTTATACTTGTTCAGTTCAACGGCATAAAGAAGAATAAGGGAGGACACTTTGCTGCTTTATTCCAGCCAATCTGGTTCTTATTTCCAATTAACCTGATTGGTGAGTTTGCAGTTCCGTTGTCACTCTCACTGCGTCTGTTTGGTAATGTTATGTCAGGAACAGTTCTTATGGGACTTATATATGACTTATTAAAGCCATTTACTATAGGATATCCTGCATTATTACATGCTTACTTCGACTTGTTCTCAGGTTGTATTCAGGCGTATGTATTTTGTATGTTAACAATGGTATAT
Source organism: Lachnospira rogosae (ex Hitch et al. 2025) (assembly GCF_040096455.1). Taxonomy (NCBI): domain Bacteria; kingdom Bacillati; phylum Bacillota; class Clostridia; order Lachnospirales; family Lachnospiraceae; genus Lachnospira; species Lachnospira rogosae (ex Hitch et al. 2025). The sequence continues at coordinate 21,306 of NZ_JBBMER010000003.1, forward strand.
GTTAACGATAAGATTGCAGACTAGTATAGCTGGTCATAATAATTTATTTAACGGAGGATTTTAAGATGAATATTAGTGGACAGGAATTTATTCAGGCTATGTCAGCCATTGGTGCAGGTATTGCGATGATCGCAGGTGTTGGTCCTGGTGTTGGACAGGGTATTGCAGCAGGTCATGGTGCAGCAGCAGTTGGACGTAATCCAGGTGCTAAGTCAGATATTACATCAACAATGTTACTTGGACAGGCCGTTGCCGAGACAACAGGTCTTTATGGTTTCGCCGTAGCTATTATCTTAATGTTCGTTCAGCCATTTAAGGGCTAATATAAGACATTTAGTCTTGACGACAAATTTATTAAGATAACGGAAAGGAGGCCAACAATTGAATTTGGGAAGTACATTTGTGGCTCTTGAAACATCAGGAAGATTATTCGGCCTTGATTATCAGCTGCTTTTTGATGCTGCTATAACAGCTATCAACGTATTTATATTATTCCTGCTTTTGTCAGTTATTCTTTTTAATCCTGTACGTAATATGTTAAAGAAAAGACAGGACAAGATAACAAGTGACAGAGAAACTGCTAACCAGAGCAGAGAAGAAGCACTTGCTATGAAGGCAGAGTATGAAGAGAAGCTTAAGGCTGCTAATAAGGAGGCAGAGCTTATATTAAGTGATGCCAGAAAGACAGCAGTTCATAATGAGCAGAAGATTATAGATGAAGCCAAGGAAGAAGCTGCAAGAATTATCGAGAGAGCTAATAAAGAAGCAGAACTTGAGAAGCAGAAGGCAGCAGACGATGTTAAACAGCAGATAGTTGCAGTGTCAGCTATGATAGCTTCAAAGCTTATTGCTAAATCTATCGATGAGAGTGAAAGCAATGCAATTATTGAACAGACTTTAAATGAAATGGGTGAGAACACATGGCGAAATTAGTAGAAACAACTTATGGTGAGGCATTATTTGAACTTGCTGTCCAGGAGTCTAAGGTTGATGAACTATGTGAAGAAGCTCAGGCTGTAATTGATATTTTTAAAGATAATGAAGATTTGGTAAATGTTCTTAAATCTCCAAAGGTTGAGAAGAAAGAAAAGGAACAGCTTATTGAGAATATCTTTAAGAAGTTTGTATCTGAGGATATTACAGGACTTCTTGTGATAATGGTATCTAAGGACAGACAGACTAAGATAGTAAGTACACTTGAATATTTCATAAAGAGAATTTATGAGTATAAGAAGATTGGTGTTGCTTATGTAACTACAGCCAGACCTCTCACGGATAATCAGAAGCTGTCGATTGTAAGCAGATTGCTTTCAACAACTGATTATGTGGATTTCAAGATGAATTATGACATCGATGAATCACTTATAGCAGGTATGGTTATAAGAATCGGTGACAGAGTCGTAGACAGCAGTATAAAACATAAAATTGATGAGCTTACCAGGAATTTAAAGAATATCCAGTTAGCGTAAGCTTTAAGCTAATAGAAAGTAGGTGCATAAGGCTAATGAATTTAAGACCGGAAGAAATCAGTTCAGTTATAAAAGAACAGATAAAAAGATATTCAGCCGAACTTGAAGTATCAGAAGTAGGTACAGTAATTCAGGTAGCAGATGGTATCGCAAGAATTCATGGACTTGAGAAAGCTATGCAGGGAGAACTTCTTGAATTCCCAGGAGAAGTATACGGTATGGTACTTAACCTTGAGGAAGACAATGTAGGTGCAGTTCTGCTTGGTGATTCAAGAAACATCAGCGAAGGTGATACTGTTAAGACAACTGGACGAGTTGTAGAAGTTCCAGTAGGTGATGCGTTAACAGGACGAGTTGTTAATGCACTTGGACAGCCAATAGATGGCAAAGGTCCTATTAATACAGATAAGACAAGACAGATAGAGAGAGTTGCCTCAGGCGTAATCACAAGAAAGTCAGTAAGTGTTCCACTTCAGACAGGTATTAAGGCTATTGATGCTATGGTTCCAATCGGAAGAGGACAACGAGAGCTCATTATTGGTGACCGTCAGACAGGTAAGACAGCTATAGCAATCGATACAATTATCAACCAGAAGGGTCAGGGAGTTCATTGTATCTATGTTGCTATTGGACAGAAGGCATCAACAGTTGCAAGTATCGTTAAGACACTTGAAGAATATGGTGCAATGAGCTATACAACAGTAGTTGCATCAACAGCCAGCGAACTTGCTCCACTTCAGTATATCGCTCCTTATTCAGGATGTGCTATCGGTGAAGAGTGGATGGAGAATGGCGAAGATGTACTTGTTGTATATGATGACCTTAGTAAGCACGCAGCAGCATATAGAACACTTTCACTTCTTTTAAAGAGAGCTCCAGGACGTGAAGCTTATCCAGGTGATGTATTCTATCTTCACTCAAGACTTCTTGAGAGAGCTGCAAGAATGTCAGATGAATACGGCGGAGGATCACTTACAGCCCTTCCAATTATTGAAACACAGGCCGGTGATGTATCTGCATATATTCCAACTAACGTTATATCTATCACAGATGGACAGATATATCTTGAGACAGAGATGTTCAACTCTGGTTTCAGACCAGCTATTAATGCCGGTCTTTCAGTATCACGAGTTGGTGGTTCTGCTCAGATTAAGGCTATTAAGAAGATTGCAGCACCTATCCGTACAGAGCTTGCCCAGTACAGAGAGCTTGCTTCATTCTCACAGTTTGGTTCAGAACTCGATGCTGATACTAAGGAGAAGCTTGCACAGGGCGAACGTATCAGAGAGATGTTAAAGCAGCCACAGTATAAGCCAATGCCTGTAGAATATCAGGTTATTATAATATATGCTGTTACTAAGAAGTTCGTTATAGATATTCCAGTTGATAAGATTCTTGATTTTGAACAGGGCTTATTCGATTTTATAGATACTAAGTATCCACAGATCCCAGAATCTATTAAGGAGACTAAGGAACTTTCAGAAGATACAGAGAAGTTACTTGTAAGTGCTATTGAAGAGTTTAAGAAGACATTTAACTGCTGATTGATCAACGATTAACAGCAATTAATGCTTGGAATGGAGGTAAATTCTATGGCCTCAATGAGAGATATAAAAAGGCGTAGAGATAGTATTCAGAGTACAGGTCAGATTACCAAGGCTATGAAGCTTGTTTCCACTGTTAAACTTCAAAAAGCAAAGGGAAAGGCAGAGAGCACAAAGCCTTATTCAGATCTGATGTACGAAACGATATGCAATATGCTTGCCAGATCAGGTAACATCAATCATAAGTATCTTCAGGCTGGTGAGTCTGAAAGAAAAGCTGTTATAACAATAACGGCCAATCGTGGACTTGCTGGTGGTTACAATACTAATATAACCAAGCTTATTACAGAGAGCGGAATTCCTAAGGAAGATATTGATATAATTGCAATAGGAACTAAGGGAAGAGATTATCTTGCAAGAAGAGGTTACAATATAACAGATGATTGTTCAGATGTTATTAACGAACCACTTTATACGGATGCAAGAGATATATGTGATAAGCTTCTTGAAAGATTTGCGGATGGACAGATAGGTGAAATATACCTTGCTTATACATCATTTAAGAATACAGTTGTTCACGAGCCTAAGCTTATTAAGCTTCTTCCAGTATCAGTTGATACTGAGAGCGTGAGTGCTGATAAGGAAGATACAACACCTATGAATTATGAACCAGCCGAAGATGAAGCTTTGAATCTTATCATACCTAAGTATGTGTGCAGTCTTATATATGGTGCACTTATTGAAGCTGTTGCCAGTGAGAATGGTGCACGTATGCAGGCTATGGATAATGCGACAAGCAATGCCGATGAGATGATTTCTGATTTATCACTTAAGTATAACAGAGCCCGTCAGGCTTCTATTACACAGGAACTTACAGAGATTATTGCTGGTGCAAATGCTATCGGCTAATTAGAGTTTGTTATAACTCTTGGCGGGTCTGTGTATTCAGCCCGTGTACAATTAATTAACAATAGATGGAGGTAACAATGGCAGAGAAGAATATCGGTAAGATTACTCAGATTATCAGTGCTGTAATAGATATTAAATTTGCAGAAGGTAATCTGCCAGAAATCAATTCAGCCATCAATATAAAGACCAAAGACGGCGGCAAGCTCGTTGTAGAGGTTGCTCAGCATCTTGGGGATGATACAGTAAGATGTATAGCCCTTGGACCTACTGATGGTCTTGTTAGAGGTATGGAAGCAGAAGCCACAGGAGCACCTATTTCAGTACCTGTTGGTGAGCAGACACTTGGTAGAATCTTTAATGTATTAGGAGATCCTATCGATAATAAGCCAGCTCCAGAAGTAGAGCATATGCCTATTCACAGAAAGGCACCTACATTTGCTGAGCAGGCTACTAATACAGAAATGTTAGAGACTGGTATTAAGGTTGTAGATTTACTTTGTCCTTACCAGAAGGGTGGTAAGATCGGTCTTTTCGGTGGTGCCGGAGTTGGTAAGACAGTTCTTATTCAGGAGCTTATCAGAAATATTGCTACAGAGCACGGTGGATATTCAGTATTCACAGGTGTTGGTGAGCGTACTCGTGAAGGTAATGACCTTTACCACGAAATGATGGATTCAGGAGTTATCGAGAAGACAACAATGGTATTCGGACAGATGAATGAACCACCTGGAGCTAGAATGAGAGTTGGTCTTACAGGACTTACTATGGCTGAGTATTTCAGAGATAAGGGTGGAAAGGATGTACTTCTTTTCATCGATAACATTTATAGATTTACACAGGCAGGTTCAGAGGTTTCAGCCCTTCTTGGACGTATGCCATCAGCCGTTGGTTATCAGCCAACTCTTCAGACAGAGATGGGTGCTCTTCAGGAACGTATTACATCAACTAAGAATGGTTCTATCACATCAGTTCAGGCTGTATATGTACCAGCGGATGATTTAACTGACCCAGCGCCAGCAACAACATTTGCACATCTTGATGCAACTACAGTTCTTTCACGTTCTATAGTTGAACTTGGTATTTATCCAGCGGTAGATCCACTTGAGTCTACATCAAGAATTCTTGATCCAAGAATCGTTGGTGAAGAACATTATAAGGTTGCCAGAGATGTTCAGGAAATCTTACAGAAGTACAAAGAACTTCAGGATATTATCGCAATCCTTGGTATGGACGAACTTTCAGAAGAAGATAAGATGGTCGTATCAAGAGCAAGAAAGGTACAGAGATTCCTCTCTCAGCCATTCTTCGTTGCAGGACAGTTCACAGGACTTGAAGGACGTTATGTACCAATCAGTGATACAATTCAGGGCTTTAAGGAAATCATCGAAGGTAAGTATGATGATATACCAGAAAGTTATTTCCTTAACTGTGGAAGTATTGATGATGTACTTGCTAAGGTATCTAAATAGGTATCAGACACGGATATTAAAGTATAATTAGATATCTTGATAAGGAGAATAGATATGGCGGATACAGGTACAATGAAGCTTCTGGTTAATACGCCAGAAAGAGTATTTTTTAATGGTGAAGCCACATTTGTTGAATTAGCTACAAGTGAAGGTGAGATAGGTGTGTATCCACAGCATATCCCACTTACTGCAGTGTTAGTTCCATGTGTGCTGACTATTCACCAGAATGACGGAATTAAGAAGGCGGCTGTACACGGCGGTATTGTTGAAGTCCTTAAGGATAAAGTGACAATATTAGCAGAGATAGCTGAATGGCCTGATGAGATTGACGTCAATCGTGCCAATGATGCCAAGATAAGAGCAGAGAGAAGACTTGCCAGCAAGGACAGTAATCTTGATGTTCCTAGAGCTGAGATGGCATTAAAGAGATCACTTGCACGTTTAGGTGCTGCTGATTAATAATTAAAGTATATACCTTCCATTAACTGGTAATAATGTTATTAGTTAATGGGAGGTTTTTTATGTATAAATGCAGAAAATATAAATTACAGCGGATAGCTGTTACAATAGCGGCTATTCTGTGGATTGTTACAGCAGTGAGAAGCTTTATGGAAAGAAGTATATATGCGGTTAATAATACAGGCAGTGATATTGTTAGTATATTCAGCGAAAATGTGGATAACAATGTCCAATCTGACATAAGTGTGGATACAGAGCTGTCAGATAATTACTTATCTGAGCAGGCAATGTGCCTTATACTTGAGAAAATGGCATCAGAGATAGGAATTAACCGCTATAATATACAGTATTCTGGTAATAACTCTTATGAAAATGTGTATAATAACCGTTATATTTCACGGGAATGTGTATTAACGCAGGATTCTTTATATGGAACAGTAGTTATGGGGATAAAAGCGACAGATGAGGATAAGAACTATATAAGTATCCACATAAAGCTAGGCAAAGGAGTAACATCAACAACTGCATACAAGGCGAAGCTTGAAAAAATATGCAATATATACGGAATTGATAGTAATGTTAACGTATGTATAACAGGCCAGTGTGATGGCGATAAAAGCATAGAAGAAAGAAATCAGATAACCGGTAACATCTTAAGCCAGCTTGGTGCAAAAGAAGCAGAAGCAAGCCGAACTAAGGACTTGTATACAATATATGCCTATGACAAAGACACAGATGGCTATATGTACATTGGAAAGAAAAAGACCAATATTAATATATCAATGAATTATGATGAAACAACAGACAAGACCAATATATATCTGGCGACCCCAATTAACAGAGGGGACTATTAATAAAATTGCAGACTATCAGACCACTACATTTATTGAGATAATAGGCTTATATTAATTGCTACTTGTGTATTGTCCGCAAAGATATTAAAATAGTACAGTAAGCCTAAAATGGAGGTTATGATATTGGATATTACACAATTACTTGATATATGTATTAGCGATAAGCTTATAGATATGGTTATAAGCGGACAGAAGAATAAAAGCGAAGATAAGGCAGTAAAGGTAAGAATAAGACCAGTTATTCTTAAGAATGAGATTGAATACCAGGTGTCTGAATTTGTAGGAAGAAAGGTGTTACATTCTAACCATAGTGCTGCTGATGTAAAGAAGAAGATAATTGATTATATGACAGAGGATTTCAAGCAGGCACAGATTAATATGACTGATGCGGCTGCAACAATACTTTCAAGCAAGAGTAAGACATTGACCTGCAAATATAAAAAAGCAGGACAGTTGAAGGCACAGAGAGATCTGAGCCATAACAGAACCAAGAAATATATAATACAAGAAGGAAAGCCTGTGGCATTTATGATAGACCTTGGTGTTATGGGACAAGATGGTAAGATTATAAGAACAAGATATGATAAGTTCAGACAGATTAACCGTTTTCTTGAATATATAGAAGATATACTTCCAAAGCTTGATAAGGAAAGAGAACTTACAATAATTGATTTTGGCTGTGGAAAGTCTTATCTTACATTTGCTATGTATTACTATCTTAAGGAGCTTAAAGGATATAATATACGAATTATAGGACTTGACCTTAAGGCGGACGTGATAGAACATTGTAACGAACTTAGAACAAGGTATGGTTATGATAAGCTTGATTTCTATGTTGGAGATATAGCAACGTACAAAGATGTGGACAAGGTAGATATGGTGGTCACACTGCACGCCTGTGATACAGCAACGGATTATGCACTTGCCAAGGCAGTTAAGTGGGGGGCGGAGGTTATATTATCAGTGCCTTGCTGCCAGCACGAAGCTAACAGGACAATAAAGAGCGATATATTATCGCCGGTTATGGACTATGGCATATTAAAAGAAAGAATGGCGGCTATAGTAACAGATGCGGCAAGAGCCAAGCTTCTTACAGCTAATGGCTATGATACACAGATATTGGAATTCATAGATATGGAGCATACTCCTAAAAATCTTCTTATAAGGGCAGTTAAGAGTAGTAAAGAAGACATCTCTGCCAGAGAAAAGACTAAAGATATGTTAGAGGCATTGAATTTGGAACTGACAATCGACAAGCTTATATAAGAATGGAGATAATATGAGAAAATCTGATAAAAAGGTAAGTTCTAAGTATCTTGTACTTGGAATAATATTTATAGTTACGATGGTGCTCACATTTTTGTCAATGAGTTTTGAGTCAGTTACACCATCGGCAACAACTATGTCTGCGGCGACAATTCCTGTTATAACTATGCAGTCAGAAGAGGGCAATGAGTTCAATTCATTGCACGGTTTTACACAGGAGATTAATCAGGCACTGATTAATGATAATCTTACTCCAGTGGCAAAGACAAGACAGCTTCCTATTATTATTCACAATTATGGAGCTGAGGTGCAGGAGCTTACATATAAGATAAGAAATCTGTCAGATAACGGACTGATAGAGAATACCAAAGTTACAGAGCTTGTTAATAATGGTGAAACAATTACTGCCACACTGAATATCAAGAATCTTATAGATGATAATACGCAGTATGCTCTTGAGATAATATTAGAGACAAGCACACACGAAGAAATTCACTATTATACAAGAATTATTACAGGTGAAGACTATTCAATAGATGATAAGTTTGCATTTGTGGAGGACTTTAATGCCTGTACATTTAATCAGGACAGATTAAGTGAAATACAGAAGTATATAGAAACTTCGTCTGCTGGCAATAATAATAATTTTGGAAAGGTTAATATCAACAGCACATTAAGCCAGATTGGCTGGGGTGATATGGGACCATATGTAGAAAGCCAGCTTATACCGGTTATTAAGGAGATAAGCAAAGACGTGGCTGTAATAACATTTGATTATAAGATAGGTGCTATTAATGAATATGAATCTTATGACTCTTATAATGTGTATGAATATTACCGTATAAGACAGACTACAAGCGGATTTTATCTGCTTAATTATGAAAGAGAAGCTAACCAGATATTTGACGGTAAGAACGACATCTTATCAACAGCTAAGATTAATCTTGGAATACAGTCAGGAACAACAGCTGAATTTAATTCTGACGAGAAGGGAACTTATTCATACTTTGTCAATGAAGGTTCTCTGTGGTGCTACAATATTGATACTAATATGTATACAAGAGTATTCTCATTTAACGCCGATGAAACAGATGGCATAAGAGAGAACTATAACCAGCACGGAATAAAGATACTTAATGTAAGTAACGATGGCAACTGCGATTTTATAGTATATGGATATATGAACAGAGGTGAGCATGAGGGCGAGTCGGGCGTATCTTTGTGCAAGTATTCATATGAAGATAATATAGTAGAAGAAAGATTGTATATTCCAATGGATAAGCCATATGACATATTGTCACAGAATGTTGGCCGAATAGCTTATCTTGCTGATGAGAATACATTTTATATATTAATGGACGATACACTGTATTCGATAGATATTGTAAGTAAGGAAGTTATGACAGTAGTGTCTGGGCTTGTGGACGGAACATATGCTGTATCAGAAAATGGAGATGCCATAGCCTACAGTATGAATGGCAGATTATATAGTACAGACTCAATACGAATATTCAATATGAGTACGGACAGCGAGAAGATAATTAAGGCTGACGACAATGAATATATAAGATGTCTTGGATATATTAATGGAGATTTCGTATATGGCATAGCTGATAAAGCTGATATTCTTATAAAAGAGGATGGAAGCAGGACATTTGCAATGTATAGGCTTGAAATAATGGATTCTGATTACAATGTAATAAAGGAATACGAACAGCCGGGTGTATATGTAAGTGATGCTTCGGTAAGTGATATGCGTATCAATCTTACAAGAGTTGTGAAATCAGGTGATGGTGATTATGAAAGTACAAGTATTGACCAGCTTATTAATAAAGATGAGAATAAACAAGAAGATGGACTTACACTGGAAACTATAGTTACAGATAACAGAAAGCAGGAGCTTGCAATTAAGCTTATGAAAGCACTTCCGGCAGGCAGTGTGGAATTCAGGACATCTTCTGAGGTAAGTTATAAGGATAATGCACTGCTGGAGCTTGATAATGATTTTGCCGGTGATGGACGATATTATGTATATGGGTATGGACGTTTTCAGGATAGTACAACCCAGATATCAAAGGCTATAATACTTGCCAATGACACATATGGTTCAGTTAATGATTATAATGCTAACACAATATGGAAGCGTTACAGGAACACCTCAGCACAGATTAAAGGACTTAGTATAATTGATGCTGGTTCATCTCTTAGAACGGCATTACAGACAGTGGCTTCCTATGCAGGTGCACAGTTTGATATTAATGCTTATATACAGGATAAAACGGCTGACGAGATATTAAGCCTTATTCCAGGTGTTGCAGGACTTAGTGTGAAGTCAGTAACAGTCGATAAAATGCTCAATTTTATTGATAATGGCTGTCCGGTTATAGGCAAGAGCGGAAGTGAGTCATATGTAATAATTACAGGCTATGATTCTAAAAATGTAACATATATAGATACTGCTTCTGATTCAATGGTAACAGTTGCATTAACTGATGCCAGCAAGATGTTTAACCAGTGGGAAAATGTATTTATAACTTATTACAAGAATTAAAGAGGATATGCAGATGGCTAAATCAACTAAGAAAAGAAAGAAAAGACAGAGCAAAAAGATAAAGATTATAAAAATTATAATACTATCAATAATACTTATTCTTCTTATAGCGGGCGGCATATATGCAGGACCTAAGATTGTAACAGTAATTCAGCTTGCGAATGATGCTAAGAGAATAGCAGATGAAAGTACAATAGATACATTTAAAGATGGAAAGACGACTATAATATACGATACTAACGGCGAACAGTTATGTACTATGAAAGCTTCTAAAGATATGTACTATATCCAGATGAGTGATATACCAAAGACACTTGCAAATTCATTTGTTGTAATGGAAGACAGGGACTTTTACAACCACTCAGGAATTGATATTAAGGCGATTATAAGGGCGGTTATAATCAACAGCCGTAATGATACGATAGTTCAGGGAGCAAGTACAATTACACAGCAGCTTGCCAAAAATGTATTTTTAAGCCAGGAGGTTACATGGGAGAGAAAGGTTAAGGAGATATTCTTAGCACAACATCTGGAAAAGAAATACAGCAAAGACCAGATTTTGGAATTCTATCTTAACAACATATATTTCAGTAATGGATACTATGGAATAGAAGCTGCGGCAAGAGGATATTTTGGCAAATCAGCCTCAGAGCTTTCAGTATCACAGCAGGCATTTATTGCGGCTATACCTAATAACCCTACCAAGTATAATCCGTTGACTAATTATGATGCGACAATTACAAGAAGAAATCTCATTTTAAAAGAACTTCGTGATGCAGATTATATAGATTCAATGACTTATAATACAGCGATTGCTGAGGAGATAACAATAACAGGACAGAAAGCTGCTAATAAGAACAGCTCAGTTGAAACCTATGCAAGGCATTGTGCAACGGAAGAACTTATGAAATATTACGGTTTTACAATGCGTAATAACTTTGATACAGAAGATGAATATAATACATATGAGGAACTGTACCAGCAGTATTACTCATCATGCCAGCAGATGCTTATTAATGGTGGATATACAATATATACAAGCATAGATCCGGATATACAGGCTTCACTTCAGGAGTCCATAGATAATAATCTTTCATCATTTAAGAAGGTGTCAGATGACGGAATATATGAATTACAGGGTGCAGCGACATGCATTGATAATAGCACAGGAAATGTAGTTGCAATTGTAGGTTCAAGGTCACAGGATGATATTGATGGATATACACTTAACAGGGCATACCAGAGCTATAGACAGCCCGGAAGCTGTATTAAGCCTGTGATTGTATATGTGCCATATCTACAGCTTGGTAATAATCCAGACACAATAGTTAATGATGAAAGGATAGATGGTGGTCCATCTAACGCAGACGGCACATATTCTGGACAGATGACACTTAGAACGGCAGTAAGCAAGTCAAAGAATACTGTAGCATGGAAGATATACAGAGACGACATAACACCAAAGGCTGGTATTGGTTTTCTTCTTAATATGGGCTTTCACAAAATATGGATGGATAAATCAACCAATGCTGCGGCACTTGGAGGCTTTACTTATGGCGTATCGACAGAGGAGATGGCTGGAGCATATGCAACAATCGTCAATGACGGCGAATACAGACAGCCAACCTGTGTTGAGAAGATACTCAACACATCAGGAAAAGCGATTGTAGATACCTCTAAGAGAAGTTCAAGAGTATATGATACTAATTCATGCAGAATGATGACAGATATGCTCCGTACAGTAGTAACAAGCGGAACAGGTGTTGGGGCAGAGCCATCTAATGCTATTGTAGCTGGTAAGACAGGTACAACTAACTCTAATAAGGATGCGTGGTTCTGTGGATACAGCCAGTATTATACAACAGCTATATGGATGGGATATGATTATCCTAAGACATTAAGCTCAGTTAAGACTCTGGCTATATTTAAGGATTTTATGTATGATATACATAAAGATAAGAAAAAGGTAGAATTCAAGACGGCAAATGGTTCTTATACGAAGAAGAACCAGACTGAAACTGAGACACAGAGCCAGACAGAAGAACAGACAACAACACAGCAGGAAACTACTACTGTAACTCCAACGACAAAGGCGGCAACGACAACACATCAGGCTACTACTAAAGCACAGACGCCAACGACACAGCAGGCTGCTACTAAGACCCAGCAGACAAAGGAACAAAAGACTGGAGAGTGGGAAGCACCTACTAAGGAAGATGCACCTGCACAGAATATAAGTCCGTATTAATTAATCATAAGTTCTAAATAAAAAATCACGGTCAGGTGTGTTATTAACAATACCTGACCGTGATTATTATATTTAATATATTAAATGTTATTAACATTCATTAATATATTAATAATTGCCTTTGTTTAATTTCAGGCTTAGTTCTTCTTTAACTTCTTAAATAAGCCTTTCTTAGCTTTCTTTTCTTCAACAACTATCTTGCCACCGCGAACTGACTTAATTCCGGTGATGTAGATACCACTTACCTCAGCCTTAACTTCAGCCTTGATAGGTATCTGTTCGTATACCTTAGGATCAGCCATAAGTGTCATAACCTTAGGACCAATCTTAGCTTTAACTACAGGAACTTTGCTTCTCTGAAGATACTTAGGTGTCTGTTCAAGAACAATCTTAGGAAGTCCTGCTTCTTTAAGTTTCATTTTCTTCTTGTCTATAATCAACATAGACATAATCTGCTTAGCGGCATCAATCTGTGCCTGATTCTCTGTCTGCTTCTTACGAAGCTTGTTACCAACAATAATAAGAGCTATTAAAGCAACAACGAGGATTGCTATAATAACTAATAAAACTATCGACCATACTGGCATATAAGTTCTCCTCCTGTATAATATACAAATAATTCACAATTCAAACTGAATTCACAAAGTTCATTATATCACGGAATATAAATAATGAAAAGAATAATATATTGAAAATGCGTAAGAAAATGTGTAATGCTTACACAAGATTCTGGTTCTTCTCATAAGTAGAAAGTATAATATCGTGTATATATGTTGCTACATTTTTCTTCTCATCAGGTGACATTAAGGACATATCTACCGGCGTTCCGAATTCAATAACAGTGTGGGCTTTCTTAAGGAAAGGCTTCTGGTCTTCAAATATTGCAGAAGTATTATTCTGTGTTACAGGAATAATAAGACTGTGTGATTTCTCAGCAAGCTTAAAGCTTCCGGCGTGGAATTCCATAACCCCCTCACCCTTGTTACGTGTTCCCTCAGGGAAAATAACTAAAGAGGTGCCGTCTTTAATATATTCAATTCCAGAAAGTATTGATTTGAGGGCTTCCCTTGCGTTCTGTCTGTCGAGTAAAAGACAGCGGATATTACGCATCCATACACGAAGTATAGGTACTTTTGCCATCTCCTTTTTGGCAACATAAGCCGCTCTTGTCTTTATATAAGTATAAGAAATAATTACATCAAAGAAGCCACGATGATTACCTACAAATAATACAGGCTTGTCTGTTGGAATGTTCTCAACACCAATAGCAGTCGTCTTAGTTCCACATACGAACAATATAAGCCTGAACATAAAGCGTGCAATCGCATCAGAAGCTTTCTCCTTAACAACAGGGTTCTTCTTTCCGATAAGCCATAAGATAGGAAGTGCAATTAAGCTGAATACTGCAAATATAAGCAATAACAGCACTACGATAATAAGTCGAATCATATAATCCTCATTTCTACAGATAATAATCTGTCGTAATAATTAATTAATATACGCTTTCGCGTTGTCTGAATAATATTTAGAACCATCATTAGTCATAAATACAGCCTCAATGCCTTCAAGCGAATTAATGAGTTTCATACCGTCATCAAGTCCTAATACAAAGCAGGTTGTGCTAAGACAGTCGCCAACCGTTGACTCACTTGAAATAATAGTCACATCACATAAGTTGTTGTCATAAGGGTAGCCAGTGGCTGGATTTAATATATGGTGGTAAAATGTACAGTCATCTGAATAGAAGTATCTTTCATATGTTCCAGATGATACAACCGAATAATCATTAATATGAAGTACTTCCATATATTCGCCGGTTTCAGTAAATGGCTTCTTTACCGCAATATTGAAATCTGAGCCGTTACGCTTCTGACCTATACATAATACATTGCCGCCAAGATTAATGATAGCACGTTCGACGCCATTATCAATAAGATAAGCTTTAATCTTATCGGCAATGTAGCCCTTGGCAATCGCACCAAGGTCAAGACAGTATCCGTCAGGTATCGATATGTGATGAGTGCCGTCATTGTCGGTGCTTAATGAAACCTTGGTATAATCGACATATGCAAGTGCATCTGCTATGGCAGAACTGTCAGGTACATCTGGGGTATCAGTATTAAAATCCCATAAACGTGACACGCTTCCTATTGTAATATCAAAAGCACCATAGGATAGCTGGCTGTAGTAAAGCCCAAGTTCAATAAGCTCATAGAGTTCATCACTTATAGCAGTTGTCTGCTGGGTGTTGACTTTATAAAGCTCACTTGTTTCAAGGGTTCTTGAGAAAATGTGTTCGTAATAATCACACAGGCCAAGAGCATCGGATAATACATTTTTATTGACATTAGTATAAGAGTCAATCTGTACATAAGTATTAAGCTTGTAATCAGTTACGCTTATAGGTGAACTCAGAGCAAGCTTCTTACTGTTACAGCCCGTCAGTGCTGACAGCATACAGTTTATAATAACAATACATAGAACTAAAGAAGCTGTCCGATGTCTTGGATGTGCAGGTTTTTGCAAAATTACTAAATTATTCATATTACTCCTTAAATAAGTTATACATATGTATAAAGTATATCAAATATTGAAAAAAATGTGAATTCACTTTTATTTTGTATTGGATTATGTTATAACAAATAAAGTGTCAAAAATAAAGAAATGAGGATATTTTATGAAAAAGAAATTAGTAAGCCTTATGTTAGTGGCAGCTATGACAGCTTCACTTACAGCATGTGGCTCTAAAAAGACAGAAGAACCAACTTCTACAGTACATAAGAGCATAACAGCTGCAGAATATGATGCTGCTATTACATCAGATGCAGCAATTTATAAAAAAGCATTTACAATGCCTGAGTACAAAGGAATTCAGGTAACAGTTGATAAGTCAGTACTCAATGTTGCAGAAAGTGACGTTGACGATTATATCAATAAGAATATAGTATCAGCGGGAGCTACAACAGAGAATGTTACAAGTGGTGTAACAGCTGATGGGGATACAGTTATACTTGATTATTCAGGTAAGCTTGATGGCGAGGCATTCTCAGGTGGTACAGCAACAGATACTACATATACAATAGGTTCAGGTAACTTTATATCAGACCTTGATAAAGGACTTGTAGGACTTACAGTAGGCCAGGAATATGATATTCCTTGTACTTTCCCAGATAATTACACATCAGACCTTGCAGGTAAGAGTGTAATATTCACAGTAAAGGTTACAGCAATCCAGAAGACAACTTACCCAGAGATAACAGATGAATGGGTAGTTAATAACAAAGAAAGTCTTAATCTTTCAGGTGATACAGTTGCAGATTTCAGGGAAGAAGTAAGAAAGATAGTAGAAGCTAATGCTAATGATACTTATCTTAATAACACATTTACATCAGCATACCAGATTATAAGCGAGAATATCGGAGATGTTAATTATCCACAGGATGAAATAGATTCATTGGTAGAAGTACTTAATACTAATATTGAGAGTGAATTTAACACTTATGGTTCATACTATGGCATATCAGATTTAGATACATATAAGAAATCAGTATATGGATTTGATTCAATTGACGCATTTAATGAATATGCTACATCATCTGCACAGCAGTATCTTTTACAGAAAATGATAGTAACCATTATTGCCGCAGATAATGATATTCATGTGTCAGAAGATGAAATTAACTCATATGGTAACGATTTAGCTCAGTATTATGGTTACGATGACTTCAATGCAATTGTAGATGCAGTCGGCAGTGAAGTTGTATCAGAGATAGGTTATGAAATACTTTATCAGAAAGTTGTAGAATTTGAGTGCAGCCAGATTACAGAGGTAGAACAGTAAAATGAATGAATTGGTACCAAAGATATTTGATGTAATGAAGACATATTCCAAGGACCAGTTAGTAAAGGATATAGTGGCAGGGATTATTGTTGCGATAATAGCCCTGCCATTATCCATTGCACTGGCACTTGCATCAGGAGTAAGCCCGGAGCAGGGTATATATACAGCAATATTTGCTGGATTTGTTATTTCCTTCTTAGGAGGAAGCAGGGTTCAGATAGCTGGACCTACAGCAGCATTTGCTACAATAGTAGCTGGTATAGTTGCGAAAAATGGTATGGATGGACTTATAGTTGCTACAATTATGGCAGGTATAATACTTGTTATTATGGGGCTTCTTAAGTTCGGTAACCTTATAAGATTTATTCCTTATACAATAACTACAGGTTTTACATTTGGTATTGCTGTGACTATTGTTATAGGACAGATTAAAGATTTTCTTGGCCTTACTTATCCGGCAGGAACTGCTACAGTTGAAACTATGGATAAGTTAAAGGCGATAATTGCCAATATTGGAACATTTAATATAAAAGCATTAATAGTTGGTGCTGTATCACTTGCAATTCTTATTATATGGCCTAAGTTCAAGTCTCTTGATAAAATTCCACCATCACTTATTGCGGTTATAGTATCAGTTCTTATGGTTAAATTCATCGGACCATTAAAAGATGTCAATACAATCGGAAGTCTGTATACAATAAAGAAAGGACTTCCAGGAGTGTCAGTACCATCAGTTAATATGGATATGATACTTACACTTCTTCCAGATGCTCTTACAATAGCGGTTCTTGCAGGAATAGAGAGTCTGCTTTCGTGTGTAGTATCAGATGGAATGATAGGTTCAAGACATAAGCCTAATATGGAGCTTGTTGCACAGGGAGCAGGTAATATCGTATCCGCACTTTTCGGTGGTATTCCAGCGACAGGCGCTATTGCAAGAACAGCGGCTAATGTCAAGAATGGTGGACGTACACCTATAGCAGGTATGGTTCACTCAGTTACACTTCTTATTGTGCTTGTGGTGCTTATGCCATATGCGGCCTGGATACCAATGCCAGCCATTGCGGCAATTTTATTTATTGTTGCATACAATATGAGTGGCTGGAGAGAGATGGTTAATCTTGTTAAGCACTCACCAAAGTCAGATACATTAGTATTACTTACAACTATGGTGCTTACAGTTGTATTTGACCTTGTTGTGGCTATAGAAGTAGGTATTGTTATGGCTGCACTTCTTTTCCTGAAGAGAATGGCAGACGTAACAGAAGTAAGAAGCTGGAAATATATCGGGGAAAATATTGATGAGAATAACGACCCTGAGAGTATTAATTTAAAGAAAGTTCCTGATAAGACTTTAGTATACGAAATAATCGGACCAATGTTCTTTGCGGCAGCGGATAAGTTTATGGATATACATATGGAGTCAGATGTAAAAGTAGTTATAATCAGAATGCGTGGTGTTCCAGCTATGGATATATCAGCATTGCGTTCGCTTAAGAATATACACAATGTATGTAAGAAGCGTGGTATAACTATGGTATTATCCCACGTCCAGGAACAGCCTAAGTCTATGATGGAGAAGGCTGGATTTGCGGCAGAAGTTGGAGAAGATAACTTCTGTGCTAATATTGATGCGGCGTTGGCATATGCACAGGAGATAGTGGGGTAAGAGCGGCAAGAGCGGAGCTGGCAGACGGACGGATGGACGGCGAAAGGCGGGACAGCCCCCTGCCGTGTGGAACTGCGGATAAGACAATTGGATATTACCGGGTGTTTCCGAGGGAGTGTTGTGGCGGTGGACGCACACGCTCATATTCGGCATCCTGCCTCAGTATTCGCTTGACCAGACCTCGTGTCTGGTCATTGCTGTTTATGGGGGCGGAAACACTGGTAATATCACAATTCTCTTATAATGCAGTGCCACGCGGCAGGGGGCTGTCCTGCTTTTCGCCTGTTCGTTGCCAGTTCGTGCGGGGCGGGGCGGGCAATGCGCTGTGCTGTTGCCCTTGGGGAAGGAGAAAAATGGTTATGGTGTATTTGTCAGGAAACTGCCGAGCAGTGTGGCGGCGTTGCCGCCTTCGATGGCTGTGAGTTCTTCTGGGGTGAGGCCGCTTGTCCTTAGGAGGTGGAGGGACTCGGACTGGTCGGACCAGGGGCTGTCTGTTCCAAAGAGAATGTGGTCAGAGCCATGTGTGCGGACCATCTGGACGAATTTCTCTTTGGAGAGGAAGTTGTTGTCCGGAGTGCTTTTTAAGACAAGTGCAGTGTCGAGCCATACATTTGGTGTTCCAATTAGCTGGTCACATACTTCGTCATACATAGACCAGCCACCCATATGGGCTAATACAAGTTTGTGTGGTGGGACTTCTTTTATCATATTGGCAAGACGTTCGACACTTGCCTCATCACAGTTAGGAAAGCTTATGTCCATACCGCAGTGGATAGATACAATAAGGTCGTTGTCGTTTGCACATTCTATTATTCTAAGACATCTTGGGTCATCTATATTGGTGCGCTGGAATACAGGGTGAAGCTTAATTCCTGGAACACCAGCTTTGGCAAGGTCACTTATTATAGTCTTGTAGTCATCATTATCAGGATGAATTGTACCAAATGATATTATTCCAGTAGATTTAAAGGATTTATTAGTTTCTATGGCTATTTTGTTGATAGTCGTATGCTGTGACGGCTTTGTTGCTATAGGCAGTAAGACAGAGTAATCAATGCCAGCTTTTTTCATAGAAGCTTTGATAGAGTCTACACGTCCATCCAGATAATTAGGTATACCGCCGCTTTGAGCAAGTCGTCCTACGGCACGGTCCGCAATGTCATCAGGAAAGCTGTGAGTATGAAAATCTATAATCATAAATATCCTCATTTCTGCGCCCCAGTTATAAGTATAGCGTGTCGGGTGCGCATAACACTAATTCATATTTTTACCATTTAAGAACGCATTTAAACATTTAATAATTAAATGATAACATAATAAAAGGAGCAGGTCAAAACGCGCAGAACAACCTGCCTATATGGATTTCTTGTTGCATATTATGCGGAAAAACCACAGATAATTATTGTATTATACTAGGTGGTTTATATGCTGGCAATATGGATATAGTCGGCAAAAGAGAAGAATGGCAGAATTTAGATGACTAGCCTTTTTAAAATGTATAATTTTTCACAATTTTCACATACTACCCATACAACGCAATATATGGAAAATAGTTCGATAAACCATTGAATGAGCATAGAGAAACAGCGTGTATGGATTATGTTGAAAATAAGGAGGATTGTATGAAAGCCACTGGAATTGTTCGTCGTATAGATGATTTAGGAAGAATTGTAATACCAAAGGAGATAAGAAGAACATTAAGAATAAGGGAAACTGACCCTATGGAGATATATACAGATATGGATGGGCAGATTGTGTTAAAGAAATATTCTCCGATGGCAGATGTATCGGAATTTGCAGTAGAATATGCGGAGTCCATAGCACAGAATACAGGAATGACAATTGCAATAACTGACAGGGATTGTGTTATTGCGGCAGCAGGAACACAGAAAAAGAATGTACAGGGAAAGCATATTACCAAAGAACTTAATGATATTATGGATAAAAGGCAGAGTGTTGTAGCAAGTGCCAGTGAGAATGATTATGTAAAAGCGGTAACAGACTATGATTGTGAGTCAGAGGTGATAAGTCCGATAATATGTGCCGGAGATGTTCTTGGTATGGTTATTATGTTTGGCAATGACAAGAAACAGAAGCTTGGCGAGAGCGAGAAAAGAATAGTTAAAGTTGCGGCGGATTTTTTGGGCAGACATATGGACAATTAGCAGATAATTTTAATATAATAATATGATGTAAGGCAAAATACCATTTGCCATATACATCTAAATGCCAGAAGTTAGAAATATTGCACGGCTTCAGGCATTTACATATTAATATAAGTTAATTACGATTGGCAGACATTCCGGAGGAAGATTATGAGATTAGATAAATATTTAAAGGTTTCAAGACTTATTAAAAGACGTACAGTAGCTAATGATGCGTGTGATGCAGGCAGGGTAATGATTAATGGTAAAGTGGCTAAGGCATCAGTTGATGTCAAGGCAGGAGATATAATAGAGATATCTTTTGGTAATAAGAATGTTAAGGTAAGAGTTACAGACGTAAAGGACACAGTTAAGAAAGAAGAAGCTAAGGAGATGTTTGAATATATTTAATGATTAAGTATATTTAATGTTTGAGCATATCTAATAGTTTAATGTGTTTAAATAATAGTTATAATTAAGCATTTTTTGGCGTACCGCCTAATATATTAGACAGGTAAGATAAATGTATAATATATGGAGGCAGTTATGGACGATATTAAAAGGGTAAGACATCCTCATACAGTAAGAATGGAAGATAGAAAGAAGGCTCAGTTTACTGGTATTACTGACGTTGTATCCTTTGAACCGTCAAAGGTAATACTTGAGTCAGATTATGGCGTTATTGTTATAAAAGGGGAGTCACTTCACGTTAATAAGCTGTCAGTTGAGAAGGGGGAGCTTGATGTTGATGGCAGGGTTGACTCACTTGTGTATTCACAGAACAGCATAAGTATGAAAAAAGGCGATTCATTAGTGAACAGGTTATTTAGATAATTGTGAATACATCTTTTAGACATTATAAAGATTAATTAATTATATAAGTCCAGCAGTAGCGGGGAATAATGCTTATGTCAGGTGATATTATATGGGAGAGCGGCACATTTTTATATGCACTTTGGTGGGGAATGGTGCTCGCATTTCAATATGATACGATAAGAATAATAAGAAGAATAATAAGACACCGTCGTGTATTTATGATTGCTGTAGAAGATGTTATATACTGGATATATGTAGGAATACGGATATTTATTATATGTTTCTATGTTAATAGCGGAATTATAAGATCATTTATTGTAGTGGGGCTTGTGTGCGGTGCAGTTCTATATCTTAAGGCGTTAAGCGTGTATTACATAAAATATGGAGTAAGGCTTGTAGGAATTTTACTGAAACCATTGAAAATGTTTGTGTCTGTGATTAGAATAGTGTTGCAGTCATTAAGGAAAGACAGACCGAAGAATGGAGAGATATAGATGAGATTTGAGACAAAGAGAGAAAGGGAACAGCGAAGAAAAAGACAGAAACGCTCAGCAATTCTGGGTATGGTATTTGCTATGCTTGTTGTTGTGGGTCTTGGCGTGCTTTTATGGAATGGCAAGAAGAATATTGAAGCCAAAAATGTAGAGTACGAAAAGCAGATTAAAGAGCTTCAGGAACAGGTTGATGAAGAAAAACAGCGTACAGAAGAGCTTAATGAATATAAGAAGTATGTGCAGACGAAGAAGTTTGCGGAGGAGATTGCCAAGGATAAATTCGGACTTATATATCCAGATGAGATAATATTTAAAGGGAAGAAGTAACGTAACAGGGTTCGACACATTTTTTATATAACTGCTATTATAATGGTGTTCGGTTTAAGAAAACAGTATATTTAGACCAGAAATGAGGGGCTATGGCAGTTAAGAATGATGGATTGTGTATGACTTATACGATAAACAGATTGTCCGAAACAGCTAAGACGTTTCGCCGTCTGGGAGAAGCATATGAGTGTGCATCAGGTGATGAAGCACAAAGTCCCAGCTTTAAAAGACAGTTGTTTCTTGTTGCAGATATTCTTGAGGACTGCACGCTTATGCAGTTACAGGCAGATAAGCCGTCTAAGGGAATTGCAAGAGATATGGCTTCAAGGGCACTTGTCGCAGGAATAGTTATTAAAGATGTCAATATATTAAAAGACAAGACAGGCAGGAGTGAAGTTGTTATACTTGCAAGAACTCTTGGCAAGGGCTGTGTCGCAGAGAGAAAGATACGGAAAATAGTATGTGATGTTATGGGGATTGGATACTATTCAGACCATAATAACAGGCTTGTCATTAACGACAACTGCCAGCAGTATGTGTTTCATCAGGAGAACCGTTTCCGATTTTTATCAGGAGTTGCAAGAAAATGTAAAGAAAAAAGCGGCTTTAATGGCGATAATTTTATGGTATCAAGCCTGTCGTGTGGTAAAGTTGTGGCGGCAATTGCAGATGGCTGTGGAAGTGGCAAGAGGGCATTTATTGAGAGCAGAATGGTTATAGAACTTATGGAGAACTGTATAGATGCCGGATTTGAGGAGAAGACAGCCATAGATTTTATCAATACGGCATACATTAATTGCAGTGGCAAAGACAGCCCTGTAACTATGGATATGAGTGTTGTGGACTGCCAGTCAGGTATGATGCATTGCATAAAGTTAGGGGCAGTATCTACATTTATTAAAAGGGAGGGCTGGGTTGAGATAATCAAATCGTCCACACTTCCTATCGGTGTGCTTGAAAAGGTAGATTACGACTGCACAGCCAAGAAGTTGTACGATGGTGACTATGTAATTATGGTGAGCGATGGTGTGCTTGATAATCTTCCGTGTCTTAATAAAGAGGAGAAAATGGTAGAGATTATCGAGGAAGTTGTAATGAAAAAGCCTAAAGCGATAGCTGACGAGATACTTAGAAAGTCAATGTCATATAATAATTGTGAAGTATGTGATGACTGCACAG
Organism: Lachnospira rogosae (ex Hitch et al. 2025); assembly: GCF_040096455.1. Lineage (NCBI taxonomy): Bacteria > Bacillati > Bacillota > Clostridia > Lachnospirales > Lachnospiraceae > Lachnospira > Lachnospira rogosae (ex Hitch et al. 2025). The sequence goes on from NZ_JBBMER010000003.1 coordinate 44,545, forward strand.
TGCTTGTGTTCGGACTGTTTGACACCTACAACAAATAAATATATAATTGGGCAATATTGCCATATAAAACAACAGGAGAAAGCATTTAATATGGATGTTAATAATATAGAGAAAAAGGTATGGGCATACATAAAGGCTAATAATATGCTTGAGGATTGCAGTAATGCAGTTGTCGGTGTGTCAGGCGGAGCAGATTCTGTCTGTCTTATGATTATGCTTAACGATTATATTATACATAATAATAAAGACGTAAAGCTTCATATTGTACACGTTAATCATGGTATAAGAAAAGAAGCCGCTGATGATGAGCAGTTTACAAGAAAGCTGTGTGAAAGTCTTAAGCTTGATTATCATTGCTACAATATAGAATGTGAAAAGATAGCAAGGGAGAATAATCTTACTGTTGAGGAAGCTGGAAGACTTGAAAGATATGATATATTTGACAAGCTTTCAAAGCAGTATGATAAGACAAGGATATTTGTTGCCCATCATATGAATGACCAGGCAGAAACGGTTATTATGAATATGGCGAGGGGTACATCACTTAAAGGAATAAGAGGAATTGTGCCGGTGAGGGATAACATATGCCGTCCTCTTCTTTGCATAACAAGACAGGACATAGAAAGCTGGCTTGTGCTAAGAAACCAGTCATTTGTGACAGATGTGACTAATTATGATAACGATTATACAAGGAATTCAATAAGAAATGTCCTGTTGCCATATATGGGTGAGCATATTAATAAAAATGTTGTGCAGAATATTGCATTTATGGCGCAAGAAGTACGGGCGGTTGAGAATTTTGTTGATAAAGAAGCAGACAAGCTGTACAAAAGCTGTGCAATACAGGATGGTGCAGGGATAAGATTATCAGTTGAACAGCTTGGGCAGGCAGATGAGGTGCTTGGAAAAAGAGTTATATATAAGGCACTTGTTAAGCTTGCAGGAAGGGCTAAGGATATATATTCGGTCAATGTATATGATGTATACAAGCTTATTAATCTTCAGACAGGAAGAAAGGTAGACTCGGTATATGGAATAAAGGCAGTGCGTGAATATGAATATATTGTGCTTGAAAGAAAGAACAGAGCAGAGAATACATTTTCTGACACAGCAAGTAACAGATATAGAGCGGACACAGAGCTAACAGCAGATGCAGGACTTGTAGAGGTTCATCGCATAGATATCACTAAATGTAGTAAAGATAGAGAAGTAATTGTTGATATAGATAAGACAGTATATATACCGGAGTATGATAAAATGTATTCAGCAAGTATCAAAATGTCCGTTTATGACAATAATGATAATGACGAAGAATTGGCGGAGAATGCTTCAAATGGTAAAATTTGCGTAAATAAATTGAATAACAGCTATACGAAGTATTTTGATTATGATAAACTTAATAAGTTACTTGATATCAGATTTAAGAATGTCGAGGATAGGATTGTGGTATCGGAAAGCGGTAATACCAAGAAGCTTAAGAAAGAACTGACAGACCGCAAGATACCTGCTTCACACAGAGATGAAATACTGCTTGTGTGTGATAATAACCGCGTGCTATGGGCGTGTGGTGTGCGCAGATGCGAAGATTGCAGGGTCACAGGCTCTACAAAGAACGTATTTAAAATACAGCTTATATTGAAAGAGAGGAATTAATTATGTCAAATAAGCACAAGATAAGTGTAATGATTTCAGAGGACAAACTTCAAGAGAAGATAGCAGAGATTGGTGCTAAGATTAGCGCTGATTATGAGGGTAAGGAAATTAAGCTTATATGTATTCTTAAGGGAAGCATATTCTTCTGCTGTGAACTTGCCAAGAGAATAACAGTTCCAGTAAAGATAGATTTTATGCAGACTTCAAGCTACGGAAGCGGAACAACTTCAAGTGGTAATATTGTAATTAAGAAGGAACTTGATGAGTCTATAGAAGGCGAACATGTAATAGTTGTAGAAGATATTATCGATTCAGGTAATACTTTATTCAGACTTATGCCTATGTTAGAGGAAAGAAATCCAGCAGACATATGTATATGTACACTTCTTGATAAGCCAGACAGAAGAGAAGTTGATATAGATGTTAAGTATAACGGATTTAATATTCCGGATGAATTCGTTGTAGGATATGGTCTTGACTATGACCAGATGTATAGAAATCTTCCATTTATAGGAGTTGTTCATCTTGATGATGAGAATTGATTATTACCTAATTACGAATATATGTAAGAATGGAGATTGATATGGATAATAAGAAAAATGTAAGATTTTCAGGAATGGGAATCTATATGATTATTGTGATTATAGCAGCGATGTTTATTATGTATGTTGCAAGAATGAATACAGGTACAAGCAATTATACTTATAACGAATTAGTTAACGATATCAGCAAGGGTAAGATAGAGAGCGTATCCATAAGACAGAATGCAGAAGTTCCAACTGGTGTTGTAACTGTTAAGGTGAGCGGTGAGCAGTCAGTTAAGAGTGTATATGTATCAGATGTTAAAGATGTAGAAGAACTTTTACTTGATAAGAATATAGAATATACACTTAAAGATGTTGCAAGACAGAGTGTTATGCTTACAACTATACTTCCATTTGGCTTAAGCCTTCTTGTTATTGTATTCATTATGATGATGTTTACAAGACAGGCTGGTGGCGGTGGCAATGCCAAGATGATGAATTTTGGAAAGAGCAGGGCCAGAATGATAAGCAGTGCTGATAATAAAGTTACATTTAAGGATGTAGCTGGTCTTCAGGAAGAAAAAGAAGAACTTGAGGAGATAGTTGATTTCCTTAAAGACCCAGTAAGATATACTTCTCTTGGTGCAAGAATACCTAAGGGTGTTATTCTTACAGGTGCACCTGGTACAGGTAAGACACTTCTTGCCAAAGCTGTTGCCGGAGAGGCAAGCGTACCATTCTTTAGCATATCAGGTTCGGATTTCGTAGAGATGTTTGTTGGTGTTGGTGCTTCAAGAGTAAGAGATATGTTTGAGGAAGCTAAGAAGAACGCACCTTGTATTATATTCATTGATGAGATTGATGCTGTTGCAAGACGAAGAGGAACAGGTATGGGCGGCGGCCACGATGAGAGAGAACAGACACTTAACCAGATGCTTGTTGAGATGGATGGTTTTGGTGTCAATGAAGGAATTATCGTTATGGCCGCTACTAACAGAATTGATATTCTTGACCCAGCTATATTAAGACCGGGAAGATTTGACAGAAAGATAGTTGTCGGCAGACCAGATGTTGCTGGACGACTTGAAATATTAAAGGTACACGCAGCTAAGAAGCCTCTTGGTGATGATGTTGACCTTGATAAGCTTGCAAGAACATCAGCCGGCTTTACAGGTGCTGATCTTGAAAATGTATTAAATGAAGCTGCTATTAATGCGGCAAGAAAGAAGAACAGATATATAACTAACGCAGATGTTGAAGAAGCATTTATTAAGATAGGAATAGGCGTTGAGAAGAAGAGTAAGATTATATCTGACAAAGAGAAGAAGATTACAGCTTACCACGAATCAGGACACGCTATATTATTCCACCTTTTACCAGATGTTGGGCCGGTTCATACAATATCAATCATTCCTACAGGAATGGGTGCGGCAGGTTACACAATGCCGCTTCCTGAAAGAGATGAGATGTTTAACACTAAGGGGAAAATGCTTCAGAATATCGTTGTAAGCCTTGGTGGACGAGTAGCGGAAGAACTCATATTTGATGATATAACAACAGGTGCTTCACAGGATATCAAGCAGGCAACACAGACAGCAAGAGATATGGTTACTAAGTATGGTTTCTCTGACAAGCTTGGTCTTATTAATTATGATACAGACAGTGATGAGGTATTCATCGGAAGAGATCTTGCACATACAAGACCATATGGTGAAGATGTAGCAGCACTCATTGATGAAGAAGTTAAGAGAATTGTAGATGAGTGTTATACCAAGGCTAAGAAGCTTATATCAGAGAATATGGACGTGCTTCATAGAAGTTCAGAACTTCTTCTTGAGAAAGAGAAGATTTCAAGAGAAGAATTTGAAAGTTTGTTTGAAGATAAGCCATATGGAGAGAGTTTATAATCAGGTATTAACAGAGATTTTGCAGTTAAAACGCAGTTAAATAATGGAAATGTATTTATACACAAAAAATATTTGGTAATAATTCACAAAAAAAGTTGCAATATATTGTAAAGTTTGTGAACACTTATGGGGCTTTGTATGATATTATAATTAACGTAAAAACCCCCAATACATTATATATTTTTTGCTACACCCCATAATAAGTGAAATACCTTCTCCAAAAAGGACAGTCCCCCCAGACTGTCCTTTTTATTTGCACGAGTAACGATGAGAATGGATAATTTAAAGAAATCTTCCATCCTGCTTGCAGGAATGGAAATTTTTTAAATTATCTATTCGAGGAGCACCGCGTCATAGGTAAGAGCGTATTTTATAAAGTAAATAAATTACGAAGCAGAAACGCTCTTACCTATGCCATCGTTACGAGTTAAGAGAAGCCGTAAATTAAAGAAATCTTAATAAATATATCTTACAGTTGAATAAATACCCGTAATGATATAAAATTATATATGATTAATGTCAAGGAGTATTTTCTATGATAATAAGCGCAGGAGTTGAGAACCTTACATCATGGGAAAGAAAGCTTTTGTATATGTGTAATGCAAGGCCAACCATTAATACAAGAGCTTTATTTTCTGATGCGACAAACGATTACAGATGTCCGGCAGAGCCTATGCCGGGTGATACAGTTAAGATACGATTAAGAACAGGTCGTTATAATGTAGACAAGGCGTATATATATGTTAATAATGTAGAATACCCTATGACAAAGATTAAGGCAGTTGGAGTATTTGATTATTACGAGGCTGAGATTAAAGTTAATAATGACAAATTATATTATTATTTCAAGGTAGAGACTGGAAAGGTTGTATGCTATTACAATCAGATAGGAGCTATTAAAGAACTTAATACTTATTATAATTTCCAGATTATGCCGGGATTTAAGACACCTGACTGGGCAAAGGGCGCAGTTATGTACCAGATATTTGCCGATAGATTTTGCGATGGTGATAAATCTAATAACGTGCTTGATGATGAATACAGTTATATAGGCGAACACGTCTGTCAGGTTAAGGATTGGGATAAATATCCAGCCAATATGGGTGTAAGAGAGTTCTATGGTGGCGATTTACAGGGCGTGCTTGATAAGCTTGATTATCTTAGCGAGCTTGGTGTCGAGGTTATTTATTTTAATCCGTTGTTTGTTTCGCCATCTAATCATAAGTACGATATACAGGACTATGATTATATAGACCCACATTTTGGTGTTATAGTAAAAGATGATGGGGAACTTTTAAAAGAAGGTGACCAGAACAATACTAATGCAACACGATATATTAACAGGGTTACAAGTAAGGAAAATCTTAAAGCGAGTAATGAGTTCTTTGCCAAGGCAGTAGAACAGATACACAGCAGAGGAATGAAAGTCATAATAGATGGAGTGTTTAACCATTGTGGTTCATTTAACAAATGGATGGACAGGGAACACATTTACAGTTCTAGTGATGACGATTATGCCTGCGGTGCATATGAGAAGTATGAAAGCCCATATCACAGCTTCTTTAAATTCTATGGTAATCAGTGGCCGGATAATGGTTCATATGACGGCTGGTGGGGACACGATACACTTCCTAAGCTGAATTATGAAGACTCAGATACACTTGAAAAGTATATTATAGATATTGGAAAGAAATGGGTATCTCCACCGTACAATGTAGATGGCTGGAGGCTTGATGTTGCAGCTGACCTTGGGTACAGCAAGGAATATAATCACACATTCTGGAAAAAGTTCAGACAGGCTGTTAAGGAAGCTAATCCGGAGGCAATAATACTTGCAGAGAATTATGGTGATTCATATGACTGGCTTCAGGGTGATGAATGGGATACGATTATGAATTATGATGCCTTTATGGAGCCTGTAACGTGGTTTCTTACAGGAATGGAGAAGCATAGTGATGAAATGCGCCCTGATTCATTAGGTAATCCTGATTATTTTTTTGGCGCTATGCACCATAATATGGCAAGAATGGGTGGACAAAGTTATTCTATATCTATGAATGAGCTTTCTAACCACGACCATTCAAGATTTCTTACAAGAACTAACCATATTGTTGGCAGGGTTGATAAGCTTGGATCAGAAGTGGCTAATCAGAATGTGAATAAGTTTGTATTTATGGAGGCTGTCATTATTCAGATGACGTGGCCGGGTGCACCAACTGTATATTATGGAGATGAAGCGGGAGTGTGTGGTTTCACAGACCCTGATAACAGAAGAACTTATCCATGGGGACATGAAGATAAGGAGCTTATAGACTTTCATAAGGCAGCAATAAAGATGCACAAGGAGAATGAGGTATTAAGAACCGGCTCGTATAAGCAGCTTTATTCAGCACATAATGTTATTGCATATGGAAGATTTACATCAGATGATGCAGTGATAGTTGTTGTTAATAATGGGGAAGATGAGATAAGAGTTAATATACCTGCCTGGGAGACTGGACTTGCTATGGATGATGATGTCGAGCAGATAATGGTAACATTTGAGGGCGGATATTCAACAGACAGACAAGGTTACAGACTTAAAGACGGAATTCTTAATATAGGCTTAAGAAAGACTTCAGCTACAGTGTTAAGACGTCTTAGATGGTAGATAATGCTGTTAAAATATAATACACAGAAGTAAGAATGAGGAGTAATGTATAATGGCAGTAGATAATAACGAGGAAAAGAATAAAATAGTTCTTAACCGTAAGATGAGATTATGGAACAAGTATAAGAAGCCGGTAATAGGTGTTATTTTGGCTGTAGTAGTTATTGCAGTTGTTGCAATTGTTCTTAAATTATGCAGTATTGGAAAGCCGGTGGAAGATAAGGCGACAACACTTGCCAATAACAATAATAATAACAATGATATAATTATTACACAGTCATCTATAGAGATGTCTAACAATGAAACAACAAGTGCAGCTGATACAGAGAGTACAACATCAGCTGTAACAGAAAGCACAACAAGCAGTACAACATCAGCAGCTCAGGTATCAGGCGGAGTTGCCAGGATTACAACTAAGGCAGAGATACAGGAATACACATCACGTTCTAATTATGATGATGCAGTATTCTTTGGTGATATGATTGTATCAGGTATAGGTGAATATGGTTATCTTGACACATCACGCATATTCTCAGATAATAACCTTACAACAGATAAGGCACTTAATTCAGTGTCAAGTGTTGCGGCGGCTAATCCATCTAAGGTATATGTCCTTGTTGGACTTAACGACCTTAACTATGGAACAAGGTCAGGAGAGAATGTAGCTGAGAGAATAGGTTCAATAGTAGAATCGCTTAAGGAAGCAATTCCATCAGTAAAGGTATATGTAGTGTCACTTCTTCCTATAACACAGAGCTTTGAGGCAAAGTCAAATGTAAAGATAACACAGGCGGCTATTGATGAAGCTAATAGCACACTTGCAGCCAGGGCGACAGAGTATGGAATGACATTTATAGATATAGCAGATGCATTTAAGGATGAGTCTGGATATCTTAATACAGATGTATCAACAGGTGGATATAACCTTAATCATAACTATTACCCATTCTTCCTTAATAATATATCGGGAGCGTCTAACTAATGAAATTTTATGTAATGTCACTATTTCCACAGATGATTTTGGATGGGTTGAATACAAGTATAACAGGCAGGGCTATAGATTCAGGAGTATTGTCTATAGAAGCTGTTGATATAAGGGATTTTTCCAATAATAAGCATATGAAGGTAGATGATTACCCATATGGCGGAGGAGCAGGAATGGTTATGCAGCCGGGACCCGTGTGCGATGCTTATGAGAGCATAGCAGCCAGATGTTCAGGCAGACCAAGGGTTGTGTATATGACACCACAGGGGCATACATTTAACCAGCATATGGCAGAAGAATTTGCCAAAGAAGAAGAACTTGTAATTCTGTGTGGACATTATGAGGGAATTGATGAGAGAGCACTTGAAAGCATAGTTACAGACTATGTGTCAATTGGAGATTATGTCCTGACAGGTGGAGAGCTTCCGGCGATGGTTGTTATCGACTCAGTGTCAAGATTAGTTCCGGGAGTACTTAATAATGATGAGTCAGCCCAGACAGAGAGCTTCTCAGATGGTTTATTAGAATATCCACAGTACACAAGACCAGCCAATTACAAAGGTATAGAAGTGCCAGAAGTATTATTATCAGGTCACCACGGCAATATAGAGAAGTGGAGGCACGAGAAGTCGTTAGAACGTACTAAGAAGTACAGACCGGACTTATATGAGAAATATATGGCTGAGAACAATAATAACAGTTAAAATAATTGTTGACGGATAAGATATTTATGTGGTAAACTAATCAAGTCTTTTGGTGAATAACTTGATTGTTTACTACAGGATATTATGATGTGAAGTCACAATAAGCCTAGATAGCTCAGTCGGTAGAGCAGAGGACTGAAAATCCTCGTGTCACTGGTTCGATTCCGGTTCTAGGCATTTTATAATTGAATATAATTTAATTATGATGATATGCGGGTGTAGTTCAATGGTAGAACACTAGCCTTCCAAGCTAGATACGTGGGTTCGATTCCCATCACCCGCTCTATTTTTTTACCCAGAAGTGATGTATACAATAATAATTATTATAGTATACAAAGTTATATTTATTGATTAAAAGCAGTTATAGGGCTATAAAGTAATATTTATTAACTGAAAATGAGCATCAGGAAAGTGCTATACTAATGAAAGGAACAAAGACAATGATAGACAGCTATGTTGCACTGGATATAGAAACTACAGGGCTTAACCCGGCAGCAGACAGAATAATTGAGATAGGAATGGCAAGGGTATGTAATGGAAACGTGACAGATACATATTCAACACTTGTCAATCCAGGCATTAAGATAAGCGACAGAATAATAGAGCTTACACATATACATAATGAGGAGCTTACAGATAAGCCAAGAATTAATGAACTGATTGATGATGTAATACAATTTATAGGGGATTATCCTATACTTGGACATAATGTTATATTTGATTACAGCTTTTTAAAGAAGGCGGCGGTTAATAACAATCTTGTATTTCCGTCAGCAGGAATAGATACACTTAAAATGGCAAGAAGAATACTTCCAGAACTGGAGCATAAGAAGCTTGATTATCTGTGTGAGTATTTGAAGATTGACCCTGGTAACTCACACAGAGCTTTAGATGATGCGCTGAGTGCAAGCGGAATATACTGGAAAATGTATACAATAAAACCGGATGATTCAGGCTTTGAAATACCATCTGAGCTTGTATACAGTGTGAAAAAGGATAGTCCGATTACACAGGCACAAAGAAATTATCTTACAGCACTTGTTGTAAAGCATAATGTAAAGCTTGATATCCCGATTGATGAGATGACCAAGAGTATAGCTTCACGAAACATAGATAAGATACTTTCAGAATATGGAAAATAATGGTTAGTAATGAATTAATGTTTATATAGATAATATATTCATATAATTAATTAAATACCTAGTTAATAGCTGATACTATCAGGTCTTTATTAACAGACTTGATAAGAGAGGCGTATTGTCTTAACTGTCTGATTTTGGAAGCATTTCCTGCTTCTGAATATAATGCGTAAAGGTCAGTATAGGTAAGTCGTATGTCAGAGCCAATCCTTACGGCATATTCAAGAAATGCTGTGGCATCGGATATGTCCTTATGTTCAATAAGGATATGTCCAAGCTCTGAAAGGCTCTTTATAAATGAAGTGTAGCTGTCTTCGTATTGTGTTAAAGTATCAAGATTGGCAACACCATATTTTAACTTAAGGTCAGTGTTGGAATACTCTGACAGGTTAAGCATTGGCTCAGTCTTAAGTGTCTGGATATTATTATAAGCCTTAAGGGCTTCTGGTGAATTATTTAATATGTCAGCTAATGTCAGGCTGTTATCTATAGTAGGAAGTGTGTCGTCCCATTTAATATAGTTAAGGGAGCTTATATCCTGCTTTCTTGTTGAATTGGCTTTCTGTTCCCTTTCCCAATATTTTTTTGAGCGTTCTGAGCCAGAACGTGTACTTTTTTTAAGATAAAGTTGAATAACTATTAATATTATTATAAAATAAGGCAATATAAAGTGCATAGTATTCTCCGTTTCCAATATGTTATTAAATGTATTGTTTAATGTGCTGCTATGTTTAAGGAGGTAATTATGATTAATTTAAAAAAGAGCAAAACTAAAAGAATATTTGCTGCGGTTATAATAGTAATCCTTGTACTTGCTATGGTACTTCCTATGGCTGTGTCAGCATTTATTTAAGATTAAGTATAGATTGAAAATGTAATATATGCAAGTTCAAGCTTGCAATTGAATGTAATATGTGAAAAGCATAGAAACGAGGAATGATATGAAATTAGGCAAGGTATCAGATACAATTCTTTCAAGGTCTGTATTAAAGCCTCTTAACACTGTAAGAGGCCAGAAGGTTACACGTATGGATATTGGACAGGATGTGTCTGAGGTGGATATTAGAGAGCAGGGCGTGGATAAGACACTGTTAAGTGCGACAGCCTGTGGATATATGCCTCTTATTAAAGCTGTTAATAATATATATGCCGCTGGCGGTACACCCATAGCGGCAAGTGACTGCATAGTTATGCCAGAGCAGGCAAGGGAAATCCGTATAAGGGAAGTAATCGCAGGACTTACAAGACAGGCGGCGGTTACAGAAGTGCCAATAGCCGGAGGGCATACAACAGTCAGCGCTTCGGTCAGTGAGCCTGTAGTAACTGTTACAGTGCAGGGCTTAAGGGAAGACAATAGAAATGTTATTGAGGCAGGACAGCATATAATTGCCGCTGGCTGCATAGGAATAAGTGGAGTAAAGCAGTTAGTTGAAACTGATGAGCAGGCGGTATACGAAAGATATAGTAAAGACTGGGTAAGTAAGGCTGTTGGCGAAGATACAGATATGTATATAGGCGGAATGGTACAGCTTTTAAGGGACAATGGAATTAATTGTTATATGCACGATGTATCAGAGGGAGGAATATTTGGTGCGTTGTGGGATATGTGTGAATATGGCAATGTCGGACTTGATGTTGACATAAGAAGCATACCTGTAAGACAGGAGATTATAGAGATATGCGAATTATTCAATGTTAATCCGTATGAACTGCAATCTTTAGGTTGTTTATTAATGACAGCAGATAATGATTGTGATATTATTAATATACTTAACAGCAATAATATCCCAGCCGCAGTTATAGGAAGAATTGTGAATGGCAATCAGAGAATTCTTCATAATAAAGACGAAGAAAGATTTCTTACATTGCCTAATCAGGATGAGATATTCAGCTGTATAAAGACAGCACAATAATTTAATTGAAAGGGTATGATGATATGAGAGAGAAAATCCTTAACTTGTTAGAGAATAATGGTAGAATTGACATTCACGATATGTCCGTTATGCTTGGAGTCGCGCAGGAAGAAGTCGCGAATGAGATAGCAGATATGGAAAAGGAACATATTATCTGTGGTTATAATACCCTTATCAATTGGGATAAGACAGGCGATGAGAAAGTAACAGCACTTATTGAGGTAAAGGTTACACCTCAGAGAGGACTTGGTTTTGACAGCATTGCCGAGACAATTTACAAATACGATGAAGTTACATCAGTTTACCTTATGTCTGGCGGCTTTGATTTTACAGTTATTATTGAAGGAAAGACTATGAAGTCTGTTGCACAGTTTGTGGCGGCTAAGCTTGCACCACTTGATTCAGTGCTCAGTACATCAACACATTTTGTATTAAAGAAATACAAAGATTATGGAACTGTAATTGATGAAGAAGACAAGGATGAAAGGATGCTAGTAACACCATGAGAAATGCTTTATCTAAGAAAATAGTAGATATAGAGCCTTCAGGTATAAGAAAGTTCTTTGACGTAGTAAGTGAAATTCCAGATGCAATATCACTTGGCGTTGGTGAACCAGATTTTGATACGCCTTGGAATGTAAGGGAAGAAGGTATATACGCATTAGAGAAGGGAAGAACATTTTATACTTCTAATGCAGGACTTAAGGAATTAAGACAGGAAATAAGCAGATATGTTGCAAGAAAATATGATACACAGTATGACCCAATGAAGCAGGTACTTGTAACTGTGGGTGGAAGCGAGGCTATAGACGTAGCGTTAAGATGTATGGTTGACCCAGGTGATGAGGTGCTTATACCACAGCCAAGTTATGTATCATATCTTCCTTGTGCAGTTATGGCAGATGCTGTTCCTGTATTTATTAATCTTAAAGAGGAGAATCAGTTTAAGCTTACTAAGGAAGAACTGTTAGAGCATATTACGGATAAGACTAAGATTCTTATAATGCCATTTCCTAACAATCCGACAGGTGCTATTATGACAAGAGAAGAACTTATGGAGTTAGTGCCTGTTATTATAGAGAAGGATTTGTATGTTATATCAGATGAGATATATTCAGAGCTTACATATGGAGATAACAAGCACTGCTCAATAGCAAGCCTTCCTGGTATGAAAGAAAGAACTATTATGATAAATGGTTTCTCCAAGGCATTTGCTATGACAGGCTGGAGATTAGGTTATGCCTGTGGACCTGCTGAGATTATAAAGCAGATGATTAAGCTTCATCAATATGCGATTATGTGTGCACCAACTAACAGCCAGTTTGCCGCTGTTGAGGCATTAAGGAATTGTGATACAGAGGTAGAGAAGATGGTTACAGCCTACGACCAGAGAAGAAGGTTTCTTCTTCATGAGCTTAAGAGTATGGGAATAGACTGTTTTGAGCCATTTGGGGCATTCTATATATTTCCATCTATCAAGAAGTTTGGTATGACATCAGATGAATTTGCTAGCAGACTTCTAGAAGACCAGAAGCTTGCAGTTGTTCCTGGAACAGCATTTGGCAATAGCGGTGAGGGCTTTGTAAGAATATCGTACGCTTATTCAATTGAGAACCTTAAAGAAGGAATTAAGAGAATAAAGAACTTTATAGAAAAGTTATAAGTACATATTAACTACAATGGAGGAAGAATTATGGCAGGAATGAACGCAGATTTTATCAATCCATTTTTAATGTCAGCGACTAAGATAATGCAGGAAATATGTCAGACAGAGATGAAGATAGGAAAGCCTTATGTCAAGACAACAGAATTCGAGAATGAGTCGGTTGCAGTTATGATAGGTATAACAGGTGAGTTAAAGGGTCAGGTTATTATGGCATTTGAGTTTAATAAGGCATTGGACGTGGCATCTAAGATGATGATGGGTATGCCGGTAACTGCACTTGATGATATGTCTATAAGTGCAATAAGTGAGCTTGGTAATATGATTATGGGTAATGCTGCAACAATATTCTCAACAAAGGGATATGTTATAGATATTACACCACCAAGTGTATGTCACGGAGATATGACTATTACACAGTCATATACACAGAATATATGTGTGCCTATCCATTCAGGTGACGAAGTGGCACTTGAACTTAATATAGCTGTAATAGCAGAACAGTAAAGAATTATAAGGAAAGATAATTATGTTAAATATAGTATTACATGAGCCAGAGATGCCTGCTAATACTGGCAATATAGGAAGAACCTGTGTAGCGGCAGGCGCACGATTACATTTAATTGAGCCGCTTGGGTTCAGCCTTAATGAGAAAATGCTTAAAAGAGCGGGACTTGATTACTGGGATAAGCTTGATGTGACAGTATATAATGATTATGAAGATTTTCTTAACCGTAATCCGGGCGCTAAGATATATATGGCAACTACTAAGGCACATCATACATACGCTGATGTGAAGTATGAAGACGACTGCTATATTATGTTCGGAAAGGAAAGTGCGGGAATACCAGAGGATATACTTGTAGACCACGAGGATACCTGTATAAGGATACCGATGATTGGAGATATCCGTTCCCTTAATCTTTCTAATTCAGTGGCAATAGTGGCTTACGAGGCATTAAGACAGCACGGCTTTGAGAATATGAGCTTGTCAGGAGAATTGCATAAGCTTCATTGGAAGTAATTAATTATAATGGGATGAGGGTACATTTTATGTATCCTTATCCTTTGTAATATACAGAAATATCAGATGAGTAAGGCGTATTGGATACAGGAGTTGCGAAACGTATGAGAAACAACAGCAATACCATTAATTTTTATGTGAAAGAATATATAAGAGAGAAGTTAGAAAGCTCTCTTATATATTCATAGAGAATCGTTGGTTATTAACATTACCCCTTTGCAAGTGGCAGTGTAAATATAAACTCTGTTCCCACATCTGCAGTACTGATTACATCGATATGTTCCTCGTGTGCCTGAATTATTTCCTTGGTTATGGATAGTCCAAGTCCAGACCCTTTCTTGTCACGGCCTCTTGAGGCATCTGATTTATAAAATCTATCCCATATTTTATCAATATCTTTCTTGGCAATTCCGCTTCCAGTATCTTTAATGGATATCTGGGCTTTATCACCTTTTTCTTTGACAGTTACATATATAAAGGAGTTATCGTGGCTGAATTTGATTGCGTTATCTACAAGGTTGTATATAACCTGTTGTATTTTACCTTTGTCAGCTTTGACATTAAGTGCTGTGCCAGAGAATGTCAGGCTGAACTTAATGCCTTTCTTTTTACACGAACCCTCAAGAGTTTCTATTGTATGCTTTATTACTGAGTTAATATCAAATGTTGTAATCTCAAGGCGGACAGTCTTAGGGTCAAGTTCATTAAGCGTAAGTATATTGCTTGTAAGCTTGGTAAGTCGTTCGGTTTCAAATAATACAATATTAATGTATTTATTAATCATCTCCGGTGGTACTGTTCCGTCCTCAATGGCTTCAAGGTAGCCTTTTATTGAAGTAAGAGGCGAACGGAAGTCGTGCGAAATATTGGATAAGAACTTCTGCTGGAACCGGTCCATTTCGTTAAGTTCTTTTGCCATATAATCTAGAGAAGCCGCCAGACGTCCGATTTCATCATTGTGGTGTATCTTAATGCGGTAGGAAAGATTACCTTTTCCATATTCTTCAGTAGCCTTGGTAAGCTCATTGATAGGCTTGTGAATATGTATGAAATATAGCACCAGCATAGAAAGTGAAAGCAGCATAGCAATCACCAGTGTAAGATAGTTGGTGTTAAATGTATCATATACCCTGTCAGTTATGACAGTTTCAGGCATATTGATGACAACATAGCCTTTCATTGTGAAATTGCTGGCAATAGGAAAATATGCACTTACAACAGTTTCGTCAAATACACCATAGAAATCACCTGTCTGTGTGTGTGCACCTTTAAGTCTGCCATAATCAAAATCCTTAAGTTCATATAGATAACCATTAGAATCTGCTGTTCCAGAAAATCCAGTATCTAACATAACATCACCGAATGGGCTTACGAACATAATTCTTGTGTGGTTGAGTTCAGATACTATTTTAAGGTCAGCTTCTATGCCTGAAAGATATTCTGGCGTGAAGGTATCTTTTGCAAATGTGCCGGCAATTTCGTTAGCCTGCTGGTAAAGCACTTCAGAATAATAGTCATATACTTTATTATAATCGTGCCTGAAACATATTGTTGTTACAGCTATAAATCCTACAACAGCAATTATTATATATAGAGTTATCTGTTTGGTAAGCATATTATATTTCATATTGAGTCCGTTCCTGCTTATTTAGTCACAAATTTGTAGCCAATTCCCCATACGGTTTCAATCGACCATTTATCGTGGTCTTTAATCTTTTCACGAATTCGTTTGATGTGCACATCGACAGTACGGGTATCGCCAATGTAATCATAGCCCCAGATATTGTCAAGAAGCTGTTCTCGTGTGAACACCTGATTAGGTGCAGACGCAAGGAAGTATAAAAGTTCAAGTTCTTTAGGCGGCATTTCTACAGCCTTTTTATCATAAGTAACTGAGTAATTGTCAAGATTGACAATTAAGTCAGGATACGTTACACATCTGGCATTTTCTGA
The DNA here is from genome assembly GCF_040096455.1 of Lachnospira rogosae (ex Hitch et al. 2025). NCBI lineage: Bacteria > Bacillati > Bacillota > Clostridia > Lachnospirales > Lachnospiraceae > Lachnospira > Lachnospira rogosae (ex Hitch et al. 2025). The sequence goes on from NZ_JBBMER010000003.1 coordinate 60,660, forward strand.
TGGTGCAACGGTAGTCTGTGGAAGATGATAACGTCTTAATACAGCTTTAACACGTGCGACAAGTTCTTTTGTTTCAAATGGCTTGATAATATAATCATCAGCACCAAGCTCCAGACCTAATACCTTGTCAAATGTTTCGCCCTTAGCTGAAAGCATAATTATTGGCGTATTATTATTCTTCCTGATTTCACGGCATACCTGATATCCGTCAATACCAGGAAGCATAAGGTCTAACAGAATGAGGTTAGGCTTGAATGTAGAAAGGTTATCAAGTGCACTTTCGCCGTCATATACAATCTTAGTTTCAAAACATTCTTTTGTAAGATAGAGTGAGATGAGTTCAGCTATATTCTCATCATCATCTACGATTAAAATTCGTTGTTTAGCAACCATATGTGCCTCCATATACAATATTTATAGTTAATCTTTAAATGTTACAATTGTAACACCTTCTGCACCCTCGCCAATCTGTCCAAGGCGGAATTCTTTAATATAAGGAACCCCGTGCAGATAAGAAGTTATACCAGAGCGTAGAGCACCTGTTCCCTTGCCGTGAACAATTCGTACCTGCGGAATTCTGGCAATATAGGCATCATCAAGATATTTGTCAAGAACGGCAATAGCTTCATCAACAGTGTATCCAAGAAGATTAATCTCAGAAGATACAGAAGATGATTTTGACATCTTGATTTTACCTGAGCCACCAGCACCCTTAGGCTTAGAACTTGTTTCAGCAGGATCCTTATAGCCTTTAAGTATGGCAAGATTTTTAATATCCATTTTAGTGCTTAAGCTTCCTACAAGTACAGTAACCTGGTTTTTGTTCTTATGAATCTGGGATACAGTACCTATGACGTTCATTGTAAGAACCTTAACGTGCATACCAACCTTGAATTCAGATATATCGTGAGCCTTATGCTCGCTTATGTTGTTGGCAGGTTCAATCTTTAACTTTTCCTGCCGCTTATTCATTTTCTCACGGATAGCACTGCGGTGTTTCTCAAGCTCTTTTACAGTCATACCATGCTTGTTCATAGCATTAATTGTCTTATCAGCATACTCTTTCGCATCTTTAAGTATACGTGCAGCTTCTTCGTTAGCTTTTCTTATAATATTGTCAGTACGTTCATCAAGACGTTCAGTTTTTTTGGTAAGTTCAGACTTTAACTGGGCAATCTGTGCTTTGTACTCATTTAATTCCTCACGCTCACGTTCAATTGTAACACGGCTTTGTTCAAGATCAGTTACAAGGTCTTCAAATTTGATATCTTCAGAGTCAAGACGGCGTGAAGCATCATTAATTATATTGTCAGAAAGTCCAAGCTTTTTGGAAATGGCAAATGCATTACTCTTTCCAGGAACTCCGATAAGAAGCCTATAAGTAGGGCGGAGTGACTGTACATCAAATTCACAGCAGGCATTTTCCACGCCATCGGTTGTGAGTGCATACATTTTAATCTCGCTGTAATGTGTTGTTGCCATTGTTGTAATATTACGTCTGTGAAGGCTGTCAAGTATAGCAATTGCAAGGGCTGCACCTTCTGTAGGGTCAGTACCAGCACCAATCTCATCGAATAAAATGAGACTGTTGCTGTCAGCTTTTTTAAGAATATCGACAGTATTAGTCATATGTGAGCTGAATGTACTAAGGCTCTGTTCAATACTCTGTTCATCGCCGATATCAGCAAATATATTGTCAAATACAGCTATGTCGGAATGTTCCAGTGCTGGAATATTAAGTCCGGCCTGAGCCATAAGAGTAAGAAGTCCGACAGTCTTTAAGGATACGGTCTTACCACCGGTATTAGGTCCTGTTATGATAAGAAGGTTAAAATCTGTACCGAGATAAATGTCTATAGGCACGACAGTATGCGGCTCAATAAGAGGATGTCGTCCTTTTTTAATATTTACTATACCTTTGTTATTCATAACAGGGCGGCTGCAATTAAAATGCCTTGATAAAAGTGCTTTGGCGAATATGCAGTCAAGATTGGTAAGTATCTCATAGTCTGAAAGCAGTGAATCGGTATATTCTGCAGCTTTTGCACTTAAATCTGCAAGAATAACTTCAATCTCAGCCTGTTCCTTAAGTTCAAGCTCTCTTATATCATTGTTAAGCTTGACAACTGCGGCAGGCTCAATAAATACAGTAGAACCGGTCGATGACTGGTCATGAACCATACCAGGCATAAGTGATTTGTATTCAGCTTTAACAGGCAGACAGAAACGTCCCTGTCTTGTTGTTATCACATAATCCTGAAGATAAGTTCTTGTAGATGGTGAATTCAATATTTTATTAAGTTCAGTGTGTATGCGGTCAGCAGCTATATTTTTCTGACGTCTTATGCTGCGGAGGTTCGCACTTGCATCATCACTGATTTCATCTTCTGATATAATACATTTCTTAATTGCGTTATTAAGAAGTGTAACAGGGTCAAGCATGTCTATTAAAGGTTGTATTGAGTCAGCACGCTGTTCATAGTATCCCTTTATGCGGGCAGCACATTCTAATAACATAGATATGTTAAGAAGCTCAAGTGCATTAAGAGAGCTTCCGACTTTAAGTCTTGCAATGCTTCCCCTGATATCTTTTATCCTTGAGAAATCCACGCTTCCCTTCTGGTATACACGGGTAAGTGCATCATTAGTATAATCAAGTGCTGTATTGATTTTGTCTATGTCAGTCATAGGCTCAAGCTTATGAAGTACCTGCTTTGCACCGTCAGAACAGGCAAAAGATACAAGACGAGATATTATTTTATTATATTCAAGTGTTGATAATGATTTATTATTCAATGTAATACTCCTGTCATTTCAAATAATAATTATTATATGTCTGCTATTAGTGATAAAAGCTGACAATCCTCTCTTATTATATACTAAAACCGATTAAAACCATAGGATAAATTTAAGAAAGAGCCGACTTTTTAACATCTATGTCATAGTTTGTTCATAAACATAGTGTATACTTTATTTATATTGCGTAATAACCGGATAGTCAGAAGAAAAATGTACTTGTGATTTAACATATCAGATGCGTAAGCATCTGTTAATGAATAAGAATGAGGGATAATATGGAACATAAAGATACTGAGCAGAAATACGATTTATATACGGAAAAGATTGTATTAAGTCCTAAGGTTAAATATAAGAATCTTATAAGAACAATTAAGATACTTATATTGATAATAATAGCAGGAGTGGTGTATATAGCGGCTGACAAGCTTATTGTGCCGTCAGTAAAGGCGAAGTTTGATAAGAAGAAAGCAGAACAGGATAGAATTGAATTCACAAGAGATGAATATCCGGAGCCTGTTGTTGTTGAGGATGAAGAAGGACAGCCACAGATTAAGAAGGATTATGATACATTAATGCAGTCGTTAAGAACGAAGGTAGATGATGTGCAGAAGTCAGTTGTCATAATTCAGGAAAGCACGGAAGGGCTTAATTATGAGAATTATATTGAGAACAGGGAAAATGTAACATCTACGGCAGGACTTATTGTTGCCTATGTGAATTCAAGATATATTATACTTACATCAAAGAAATATACTGATAATACTGCGGATATAAGTGTTAAGGTTAATGATAATGAATATAAGGCGGTATATGTGTGCTCAGACAGTAATACAGGTATAAGTATAATAAGTGTTGATGCTGAACAGATGAGTGAGGACGACAGGACAAGCATAGAGGTATCAGTTCTTAGTAATTCATATATACTTAACAAGGGTGAGCTTGTAATTGCCGCAGGCAATATATATGGAACGGATGGGGCAGTAGATTATGGAACTATAACCAATATCAGCTCGTACAGCCTTATAGATAATAATGTAGACATATTTGAAACTAATCTTACAGCCAAAGATGAAGATTACGCATTTTTATTTAATTCGGACGGCAATGTTGTAGGAATATCTGTACACAGTAATAAAGATGTCAAGCTTAAGTTTATGGGAATATCAGATCTTAAAGGTACTATTGAGAATATGATAAACCGTCAGGAGATTATGTATTTTGGTATTAAAGCAGAGAATGTAGACAATGAATTGGCAGATAAATACAGTCTTACAACAGGAATATATATACTTGCAGTTGAGCAGGAGTCGCCGGCATATCAGGCAGGACTTCAGACAGGAGATGTAATTGTAGAGGTAAATGGCGAGGAATGTCTTACTATGCAGAAGCTGAATGAGAAGCTGTACAGATGCCAGTCAGGACAGAGCGTTAATGTCCTTGTAAAAAGGCTTGGTAAATCAGGGTATTTTGAAGTATCTTATGATGTCAATGTGGAATACAGATAAAGCAGCTACTTGACAGTACAGAGTAGAATTAAATAGTTGAGATAAGAATATAATAAGATTAATTGAAATCAGAGAGAAATCTGATTGAATGGAGGAAGAGTATGCGTTATATAGAAACATTTAAAGACGGAGACAGAATTTCAGAGGTATACCTGTGTAAATCCAAGTCATCAGCACTTACTAAGGCTGGAAAAGAATACGAGAATGTTATACTTATAGATAAGACAGGACAGATAGATTCAAAGATATGGGACGTTAATTCAGGTGGAATATGCGATTTTGAAGTTAATGATTATGTATTTGTTAATGGACAGGTTACAAGTTATAATGGTGCATTACAGTTTAAAATAGAAAGAATTCGTGTGGCAGCAGAGGATGAGTACACACCAACAGATTATATTCCATCTTCAAGATATGATATAGAGCAGATGTATGAGGAATTATTAGGATTCGTAAGAAGTGTAGATAATCCATACATAAAGCAGCTTTTGGAAGCATTTTTCGTTGAAGATGAAGCATTTATTAAAAAGTTCAAGAATACGTCAGCAGCCAAGACAGTACATCACGGATTTATGGGTGGACTGCTTGAACACAGCCTAAGTGTTACAAGATTATGTGCAAAGATGAGTGAGAATTACGATTTTCTTAACAGGGATCTGCTTATAAGCTGTGCAATGCTTCACGATGTAGGCAAGGTAAGGGAATTAAGTGAATTTCCAAGAAATGACTACACAGATGAGGGAAATTTTATAGGACATATAGTGATTGGCTACGAAATGGTTATTGAAAAAATCAGACATATACCAGATTTTCCAGAGATATTAGCTAATGAGGTTGGTCATTGTATATTATCACATCACGGTGAGTTAGAATATGGTTCACCTAAGAAGCCGGCAATAGCAGAAGCAATAGCACTTTCTATGGCAGATAATATGGATGCAAAGCTTGAAACTTTAAGGGAATGTCTTGAAGCCAAAGACACTAATGACTGGCTTGGATTTAACAGATGGCTTGAATCCAACATAAGAAGAACAAGTTGTTAATGTGAGGAACAGTTATGGCATATAGTAAGAATGATATTGTACAGGTTACAATAGAGGATATAGGAGTAACAGGAGAAGGAATAGGCAAGATAGACGGCTATACATTATTTGTAAAAGACACAGTCATAGGTGATGTAGTAGAAGTTAAGATTATGAAGGCAAAGAAGAATTACGGATATGCCAGACTTATGAATATCATAACACCGTCAAAGGACAGGGTTACACCGGAATGTAATATAGCAAGGCAGTGTGGCGGCTGTCAGTTACAGGCTATGAGTTACGCTGCACAGCTTAAGTACAAACAGAAGCTTGTCAGTGATAATTTACAGAGAATAGGTGGACTTACAGAAGGCGTAGATTATGAAATGTGTGACATTCTTGGTATGGACACGCCATTCAGATACCGCAACAAAGCACAGTATCCTGTAGGTGAGGATAAAGACGGTAATATTATTATGGGATTTTACGCAGGTCATACACATTCAATAATTCCTTGTGATGACTGCCTTTTAGGTGATGAGGATAACTCTGTAATATTAACAGCCGTCAAGCAGTGGATGAAAGATTACAGGGTAAGAGCCTATAACGAGAATATCCATAAGGGAACTTTAAGACATATACTTATAAGAACAGGATTTCATACTGATGAGATTATGGTCTGTCTTGTTACTAAGAAAATGTTAAGAAAAGAGGCGGCAGATGGACTTGTAAGAGTGATTGAGCGGCTTAATAGTGGCAGTTCAGCAAGTGATAATATTTCATCAGGTAGTGATAATAATACAAGTAATAACAGTGGAAGAAAGTTAAATATAGCTTCGCTGGTTGTCAATATTAATAAAGAGGATACTAATGTAATACTTGGCAGGGAATGTGTAACTCTTTATGGAAGACCTTATATAGAAGATTACATTGGAGATATAAAGTTCCAGATATCACCGCTTTCATTCTTTCAGGTTAATCCTAAACAGACAGAAGTGCTTTATAACAAAGCATTGGAATTTGCTAATCTTACAGGCAATGAGGCAGTGTGGGATCTGTATTGTGGAATAGGAACAATCTCGTTATTTTTGGCAAAAAATGCAGGAATGGTATACGGTGTAGAGATAGTTCCACAGGCGATTGAAGATGCGAAGAATAACGCGGGGCTTAACGGAATAGATAATGCAGAGTTCTTTGTAGGAAAGGCAGAAGAAGTAGTCACAGCATTTTATGAAAGCAGGAAAGCAGATGATGGTACAGGTCACAATATGACAAGACCAGATGTTATAGTGGTAGACCCACCAAGAAAAGGCTGTGATGAGAAGCTTCTGGATACTATTGTTACAATGTCACCACAGAGAGTTGTGTATGTAAGCTGTGATTCGGCAACACTTGCAAGGGATTTAAAGGTGTTATCGGAGCGTGGATATAAGATTGTGAAAGTACAGCCGGTTGACCAGTTTGCTAATACAGTCCATGTGGAAACGTGCGTTTTATTGTCCCGAAAGGCTCCAGATGCCGAAATTAAGGTGAGATTGGATATGTCGGAATTAGACATAACAAGTGCAGAAAGCAAGGCAAAAGTGCCACAAGTAACTGCTGAAAAAAGGGAAGCTATTATAGATTATTAAAAATTAAAGAGGAGCCGAATCACTCCGACTCCTCCAAGTATGTGTCCGCAAACACATACCCCAATTGCTATCTATAATATACTATAGGCATGTAAAATATGCAAGCATTATATGGAATTTTTTAAGATGTTTAAGCGAGAGAACAAATCAGGATGAATCGTAATAGCTGAAACATTCGGGTTTACAGAAGATTCGTATTCTCTTGTAATCTTTTCAAATTCACGGATGAATGATTTGATCTCTGTTTTAGAGACTTTCAGTAATTTTAAGTAATAACAGATAAGGATGATGTAATCGCCGATTGTTTTGAAATTTATGTACGGCATCCCCATTTCTAAAATCAGGCATTGTTTCATTGGTCTTGAAGGGTCCATTTTTTGAAACGGGTATCATATACCACATCGTTGTGAGCAATGGCATTTCTTAAATCTTTTAAGGCATATACGTATTTATAAAGTAATTCCCGGTAAGTATCACTTGATAGATTGATGCCGATTGCACGGGATACTTTTTCACGCATATCAATGGTTAGGCATGAAAGCAAATATCCAAAATCGCCCATAGTGAGAATTTCAAATATTGCTCATAAAGGAACTTCATTGTAATTGACATTGTTGTAAAAATGAGTGATTTTCGGATTTTCTTTTCGGTATGCAGTAGCAATGGCATTTTGTATGGAGCCTTGAAGATTTAGTTTGTTTTTCTGGTATTTCTTTTTTATATCTTCACGGGTTCCGGCTGGTGCATTTTTGTAGATGCTGATTGCTTTATCGTACATATCATAGATACTGCTGGAATCAATTTCTGACATAATGGTGTTCAAAGCAATATTTTTAAGCGCAGTTTCTATAAACATCATTTTTCTGTTTCAGCAGTTCTTGATATTCAGCTTTTAGCTTATCAACATTCAATCCTTTTAAGTTTATCCCTGTCTGCTCAAGTACACGCCTTGCACCGCCATATAGAATGAGCTGGCTTTCGTAATGGCGGAATTTACTGATTTGGTTGTTTTTTCTCTGTCTATGAGGACATGGAGCAAGGAGAATGAAGATGGAGATTGTGTTGTTAGGTGTGATCATTGTCACCTTCCTGTTTTTTGTATTTCTGGTATGCTGTTTTGTTCTGTCAGCAAAAGAACTGGAAGAGAAAATAGGGAATCTTGGATATGAAAAAAAAGAGAGGAATTGAACAGATGGATGTAGCAGAAAAAATCAGATATTTTCGTTAACAAAAAGGGTTGTCGCAGGAACAGCTTGGGAAAAGAGCATGCATTCACGAAAACACCATCCGGAAGTATGAACTGGGTATAAGAAAACCAAAGCTTGACCAGTTAAAGAAGATAGTCGGTGGGCTTGGGGTTAGTGTAATAGAATTTATAGATATTGAGATTGAGAATGAAGCGGATTTGATTGCAGTGTTGAAAAAATCAGTCCGTTTTTTAAATGGGAAAACATCGGAAGAATATTGGAACAGGGGGAACAGAGATGATTGTAGTTTATTTTCTGGCAGCGCAGGTAGTTATGGCATTGTTTTTTTATCCATTGTTGGTTGTCGGTAAAATGGCAGATGAAGAAAAGGGGATTTTATTTGAACGTAGATTTCAGGAGAATGAGAAGAAAGAATTGGAGGATAAGATGCAGAGAGATGTTTTAAGAACGATTGAGAAAGAGATCAGCAATGGGAGTGCACCGGTACATTTTGAAGGAATGGAATTTGAGAAAGACAGTTACCATCTGGTTGACAGTCAGGTCAAAATGAACCTGCTTCTTGATTATTTTTTCCGTGTTGGAGAGTATGGAGGTATTGCTGGCAAGCTGTTGAAAAGCAATGTTTACATGGAGGCTGCAGGAAAAAAGCCGACCTTCCGGACAGCAAAATCGGAGTTTGACAGAAAACGGATGGAAATGGCGGCAAAGCTGTGGATTAAGAAAAAACAGCCATCTTTTGACGGGGATGTGTATGTGGAAAATGTGAAGTGTGTCCTGAGTCTGACAGAGGAAGAAAAGGAAAAGAGGAAATGCAGAGTAAATGGAGAAGAGACTACGGCACTGATTTTCAGTAGAAAGCATCTGGCAGCATTGTATCTGCAGTGTTTGATGTATCGGAAAGAATTGGCATTGCAGAAAGGTTCATTGGATGATATGTCGGAGATTTGTAATCGGATTTATCGGTTGGAGAATTTGGACGTTTTATTTCAGTGCCTGTTGCTAGATCAGATGGAGCGGAATTCATGGGGAGTGTACGTGAATCTTAGCACGTTGTATCTATGCAAGTAAAAACATATTATCGATTGATATAATATGGCAGTGTGGAGAAATAGCTGAATATAGGAATATTGTTTTTTGTTTTGGATATGATATACTGTTTTATATTATAGAATATACCTTCATTATTATTTATTAGGAGTGGAACGTATGAAAGATATAAATGATTTAATAATTAGGATTAATACTGAAACTTCAATATTTTTTTTGGGACAAGAGTATGAGGAAAGTCAGTATGTTACATCATTGAAAAAGATATTATCGGATCCGCAGAAAAAGATAATATTTCCAGATGAAACAGTAAGACAATATTCAGAGGTAATGGATTCAATTATTGATTATTGTGAGGAAGAACCAGATCAAAAAGAAGGGTTATTAAATAGTGTTGTACAGGCGGAAAAGAACATTGGTGACAATCGTTTTTCTTTATTAAAATCAATGGGGTGGTGTGGAATTGTTACATCGCTTATGAATCAGTTACCGGGATTTTCTGATTTTCGCCCTGTGTTAAATAGAGTGGATATTAAAAACGACTATTTTTCACGTAAAAATCCATGTATAACATATTTATTTGGAAAAGCAGGAAGTGATAAGACTAATATTCCTATGACTTTTGAGGATAAAATGTCTGTACAGGCTAATAAGAATGAATTCTGGAATAAAATTACAACACGTTTAAAAATGAGTGGCGTATTAGTAATCGATGGGTGGAATCCATTTTGTGATTGGTTAACCGTTGATGACTTAAATCCATTGATTTCATTTCCAGAGAATAGTGTGTACATTTTTAGTGCGTCAGATGAAATAAAAAATCTTAGGCAGATAAAAAAACTTGTTTCAAGAAATATAGTTGTTTTGTTTGAAAATAGTTTATTTAACACCCTTTGCCAGGCTGGATATAATAGTCTTGATTTTGGAACAAATAACGATTTTGCGGAAGATGATGACAGTATAGATATTACGATTGATTCGGTATTTGATAAAGCTGAATATACTGTTCAGCATTTAAGTTACCAAATTATTAATCAATTGGATGCTTCTATAAGTGTATTGGATAATACCATTTTGGATAATCCAGATTATATTGACAGAGAAGAATATTTTTTGAGATTTTTATCAACTGAAAATGATATGCCACTTTGGGGCGGATATGCTTCGGGCTTCTATTTTACTAGAGATAAAGATAATGAATTGTTGGAAAAAGTTGAGATGCAATTGAAGAATACGGATCCAGCAAGGAGCCGTGTTGTATTATTAGAGGGGAATAATTCTTCTGGAAAATCTGCTACATTAGGATTTTTGGCATATCGTATTCGGAAAATGAAAAAGTATCCTGTAATATATATTACATCTAGCATGAAGGAAAAAGAACAATATGATGATTTAGAGAGATTAATTAAAAATCATATTAATGCTAAAATGGGGGCTAGGAAGACAGTAATAATTTGGGATAAAAATACCTATGGTAAAGATGATGTCTATGAAAATATGCGAAAAAATCTGGAAGAGTGTAATGTTGTAATCGTAGGGAGTAGGTATATTGTAAATGATAAATCTGAAGAAACAAAGGGAAAATTTCAGATAGTAACTTTAGATGATTATCTGCATGAAGATACGGAAATGATTTCTCTACGTAAAACATTACAGAGTATTTCGGCAAAGTATGCTGACAATTTTGATATGATTGTAAATAAAATTAGTAAAGTTTCTAAAGAGGTAAGGGAATCGGCTAATTCATATCGATTTGATTCTTTTTCTGATAAAGGAAATTGGTTTTTGCTAATATTTAATAGATTGTTTGAAGAACTACGTGATATTCAAAAACGTTCTGTTGGTAGTGAATCAAGTTTAGCTCAGAAAAGCTTTATTAAATATTTGAACGAATATTCGGGTGAAACATATACTCAGGAAACATTTTTGAAAATGTATGAGATGCTCGGCATTTCAAAGCCAGATAATACAAATTATTATAAGGATAGTGTTTCTAAAATATTTAATATGATTGCGGTAGCAGGAAAGTATGGACTAGAGTTACCTGTAATGATTGTTTTTAGAACGTATGAAAGTTTAGTTGGAAATTGGCAAAATTTTATTCAGAATGTGGAACGAAGCAGCGTCATTCGAATGGATTTGCATGAAGATGGTGTAATGATGATTCATTTTCGCAGAGCTTTAGAGGCTTCGTTGTTTTTGGAGCAACAGGCAGATGATTATGAAAAGCTACTTGATATAGAGATTGACAGCCTCCTGACAATAATTCAAAATACTAATTTTTACGATATGGATGGTGTAGATAGTGAGGCACTGCAGGTAGTAAATTTAATAAGAAAATTTGGTCCCAATGGACCGGAACCAACAAAATATAAAAAATATTTTTATAAAATAGCCAAAGTAATTAATGAGATAAATGGAGAAATAAATGATGAAGCAATACTTGTTGCCAGTCACATGGTTAGGGAGGCTTTCGATGGCGATCCAAAGAGCAGTGATGATAATAAGATATTGTTAGATGCGAGAACCAGGCTTAGAAAAGCTATTAATCAATATGGCAATAAGTCTAAATCACAACAGTTAGTTAGACTAAAAGTTGAATTATCAGCCAATTTGCTAAAGAGTATATCTGCTGAGGGATGTATTACTTCGGAAGAGCGTAAAATTTTTAATGAAATTGAAACGTATCTAGAATCTGCTATGCAAACAAATATTACAAGGTTTTCAGCTGGAGTTTTTCTTGATGCTAGCTTGAGAGTTTATGATATTGAGAATAATAACCGAAATAAAGCAAGAATTTTGAGCCGTATGTTACAAATTGTCGATGATGTAAATGATATGAAATTTTCAGCTTTTGGAGAAAATATTCATGATAAAATGCTTACGGTCTTATCGTATGCAAAAAAATATGATGAAATAGAAGATGAAAATAAAAGACTATTAGCAGAAGGCTCGGATGTAGGGATTTATAGGAAAGCAATGACAATATTAGGTGATTATTCCCCTGTAGATATTCCAAACGAAAATGAGAAGAAGAGAATACTAAACGCAATTGAAGTATTGGAAGAAAATTTTCAGATTGTAAAAAATAAGCCAAGATCATTATATCTTTACATTAGGTTATTATGGCTTCAATTGACTGGTAAACCACCATTTACAGAAAAACAATTTGTATCCTTGCAAGATAAGGAATGGCATAAACTTAGCTACTTGTGTGAATGTTATGTAAATAATGAGGAAGCACAGAGAAAGCCTTTTCCATTCTTCATTATGGAGATGGATAAATTTCGTACTGGAAATATAAGGGCGTTTAAAGAAATCATAGAAATAACGCGCGAGTACAAAAATCATTTTTCTGCATATATAACATATGCCATTTTATGTGATGAAAGTGCTAATCCTATTAAAGAGGAGATTGAAGTAAAACGAAGCTCTAATAGAAGATCGGTATTCTCAGCAACTTTCACTAATTCAAAATATGAAGGCGTGGAAGCTCATTTTAAAGATTCAAATTTTAAAGATATCATTAATATCTATGATGGAAAAAAGATTAAACCGGCACTAATCGGCTTTAACTTATATGGTGTTGTTGTTTATGGTGAAAATGATTTATATAGCCAGATAGGGGGGAAAAAATGATGGTTGCTCCTATCTATTCGAATGACAAGATAATAAATGATGAAAAATTGCAAAGAAATATTATTTCACTACTGTCTGAAAATACTGTAAAGGATTTAAATAGCAAATTAACATTTGTAGATCATGGTATATATATCTTCTCTCAATACAGAGAAAAGAGATATATTATCAATGATTATGCCGAAAACATTTTTTGGAATATGGTTAGCCGATTATATGTTTTGTTGCATGACTGTGGATTGGATGTATTGCCATATTTTTTGGAAGTGGTGCAAGCTGATGGAAAACAAGTCATAAAGCCATATCCAGTTACTCCTAATAGTGATATACAGCAATTTGAACGGGCAACGGAATTTATTGAAAATATAAAAGTATTGCGGCATTCTGAACAGCACAATATGAAACCGGACAGTGTTATAGATAAAGGAAAAGAAAGGAAACGGGAAAAGATATTATGTGGAATATTAAATAAAAAAATTCCTCAAACAGAATCGGATTGGGAGAAATGTATCCAGTGGATTACAAACAACTGTAGTAATTTGTATTGTTTATTAAATAAAAGGTTAGTTTTTTTAGAAGAAGAAGCAACAGAAGCACAGAAGAATTTTCTATTAGGTGGATATTATGGTTGCTTGGAAAGATATTTTAATAGAATTCTTGTTTCTGTGATTGCAGAAGTGCTGCGAAAGCGCCATAAAGTATATAATGAAATATATATTGAAGCAATTGCCAAAGAAAAAAGCAAAGAAATTGTAGAAAAATCAATTGAATTACTAAAGAGTTCAGTAAAAAGTGTGGATCCTTATAAAGTAATTTTACAAGCTGTTGATTATTACATATAGTAAAAAGTGTATTGAAAAGTCATGGTAAATATACTATGGCTTTTTCTTATGTCAAAATATACTTTCCGACAAATTGTCGGGAGGTGGAAAGGAACCAGAATGAAGCAGTATATACACCACCTGCTGGTACCTCCGTGAAAGAGACCGGCAGGCAGAAAGGAGGTCTTGCAAAATGGAAGAAGAGGTTACCCAGAGGACGATTGCTTTATCCATCAGAACAGCAAAGCTTATCGGTAACGTGCTGCGTGCTGCGTTGCGGAAGTTTCTTGCGGCACAGCACCAGAAAGGGAAAAATCCTTATAAGCAGGGAAAACAGACGGTTAAAGAGCTGATCGGACAGAATGCCGGTGTTTCTAACATTGAAATCAACGATGCAACATCAAGTCTTTTGAACGTGTGGCGAAAAAGTATGGGATTGATTATGCCATAAAAAAGGATAAATCGGAAAATTCTCCGAAATATCTTGTGTTCTTCAAAGGATGGGATACGGATGTACTGAACCAGGCGTTCAAGGAGTATGTCGGAAAGCAGATGAAGCAGAAGGATAAGCCTTCCATTATGGAAAAACTTACCCATTTCAAAGAGGTTGTTGCAAAAGGCAAGAACCGGGAGCGGGCCAAAGAACACCAGAAGGACAGGGGGCAGAGCTTATGATGAATTTAAAGCCGGATGCTCTCAGCAGCCGGAAAAAAGGTGAAAAAGGGCATCGAAGCCGTGCATCGCCGGAACAGAAATCAAAACAGTTCAGCTTTTCCATTCCGGAAGACAGCATTCCCGGAAAAGTGATTGCGGATGTGCGGGCATTTGTGCAGGAAAAGATCAACATTCTGCAGTCACTGGATAAGAAAAAATTGTTTCTCACAAATTTTCCTTATCTGATATGCGGCTATTTTACTGATAATATTGCATGGCTCTACCGGGTCAGTGATGGAGCAACCGGGTGGGATAAGCTGATGGAAACTTTAAACTATTTTGATCGTGCATTTGCAGATCCATTTCCCAGCGTGTATTACATGGATCTGCTTTATGGATTTGCCGGTGGTGTGGTAATAAAGATAATCGTGTATTACAGATCAAAGAACGCCAAGAATTACCGGCAGGGTGTTGAGTATGGTTCTGCCAGATGGGGAACGGAAAAAGATATTCAGCCATACAAAGATCCGGTGTTTGAGAATAATATCATTCTTACAGAAACGGAATGGCTGATGATGTCCGGCAGGCCGAAGAACCTTAAATTTGCCAGAAATAAAAATATTCTGGTGATCGGCGGTTCCGGTTCAGGCAAGACTCGGTTTTTTGTAAAACCGAACCTGATGCAGATGCACAGCTCTTATGTGGTCACAGACCCGAAGGGGACTGTTTTAGTGGAGGTGGGAAAATTGCTTGCTATTAAAGAAATTTCCTTTTATTACAGTACAGGAGGAAAAGTTAGAATAATATATATGGTTTGTGTGTGACAATCATCAAAGAAGACGAAGAGCCGATGCACTTGTAAACTGTTTTTTACCTTTTAGGTTACAAACAATCATATTATAAGTGATTGCAATTCATGTATATGAAGTACAAAAATCTATTCTCCGATCTTAGAAGGATCTGCTTGTGGAAAGCAGGTTTTTTTTATACAACAAAAGCTGGCATAACCGCCAGCTTTGTTACTGTTCAGAATCATCCAGATTATCTATTGCATATTCACAGCATTGAACGACTAATTGATTAAGAGAAATATTTTTATCAGAAGCCAATTTGTTAAGCTGTTCTAAAAGCTCAACAGGCAATCTAAATGTTCTGTTTTCGTATTCTTGTTTTTTAATCTTAAATTTCATATAAATCACCCACTTATATTTTAGTGTAAAAATACTTAATAATATACGCTTATATTTACAATGTAAAATAATGTGCAAATAACACGTTGATAATTAAAAATTAGTGAATTATAATGTATACAGAAATAAAAAAGAATGAAAAAAGTTATTTTCGGTGTTGTTTGTAGCAGCGCAGCAACCAGAATAACTGCTGCCACAGAACCAGAAAAAACCGCACAGGCAAATAATTGTCATTAAATGTTTATCATTTGAATATATCAGATAAAAGAAAGCTGGGGTAAATGCCAGCTTTTTTAATGCCCGAAAATCCATAATACATATGCGTTGTCTGGCATATTAGATAAGAACAAATTAAAATGTGTTTTGGCTTGTGAAAGATTGGCGGTCATCAGATTAATGGTTCCAAAAAAACTGTTGTAAAGTGTTCGGTTTTTACAACAGTCTGTTTCATGTATAATTCAATTTTGGTGTAACTACACAAGGCAAATTATGCAAAGACGATAGTAAAGGTCAAGGTATTCCAACGGAAAACCGAAGAAAAATCTAAAGAGGGTTAGGGATACTTCCCTATGGAAATTATTTTTGATTAGTTAAAGGTTTTTAGCAATTTATGTGATATGCAGTAACTGTATATGCAGGCAACTGTCTCTGCAATCCAGAATGCATACCAGCCGTGTGTGCTACCAAGAGTTTTTATTAAAAACCATAGGCACGGAATTAGCAAAACTAACTGACGGATAGCTGCACTGATCATATTAACTATACCATTACCTAGTCCGGAAGCAAAGTATCCGCATAAAATTGTGACAGCGGCAAATACAAAGGAAATGGAAATAATCCTGAGTGCCGGAATGCCAAGCACCAGCATTTCCGGGCCTGCGGAGAATAGCTGTAATAATTGTTTTGGTAAAGTACAGAAGATTATTGTTCCGCATAAAGCGATTACTTAACAGCATACTGTTTACAACAAAAGTCATAATGCTTCCGATTGCCTGCATGATAATGGTTGGAAGTCCTACGCGGTAAATGTCCGCGACATCCTGCCAGGCTTCCGCTGCTTTGTGTTGTCCAATTTTACGGGAGAGTAAGGCATTTAAACCTACAGCAGTTCCGACTCCGACAGCAATCATCAGAAATTGGATAGAATATACTAAAGATGCCGCAGTTAAAGCAGTTTCGGATAATTTTGCTACAAACATACTGTCAACAATGTTATAAAGAGATTGTACAAGCAGAAAAAATAAGCGTGAAATCGGTGAGGATAAGCTGTTCCTCGTGATTTCACGCTTTAAAAGCCGGCTTGGTTTCTTTATTTCATGTCTATTATAATGCATAAAAGAGAAAAAATGCAAGAAAATTTTTGTTTGACATTTTTTAAAAAGAAAAATATAATAATTTCTAAACGAGTGGCAGACTAGCGTAAATCCAGTTTTGCTGCTCGTTTTTTTGTGCGCATGCTGTCGCACATTATGAAAATATATAATGCATTTTAAAGTGTGTAGCTTATCAGCGTAAGTCCAGCTTATGAGGTAAGTACACACTTTTTTTATGCAAAACAAGGAGGCTAAATCCTCTCCTCACTAAGGGGTTCGGATTTTGCTTCGCAAAACAAGGAGGATTAAGATGGCAGAAAGTAACAAGATGAAGGAGATGTCGGTAAATAAGCTCATGGTTCAGATGGGAATACCGATGATCTTATCTATGGCATTGCAGGCGGTTTACAACATTGTAGACAGTGCCTTTGTTGGAAACATGAGATCAGGAAGTGAGGCGGCACTTAATGCATTTACACTGGTATTTCCGGTTCAGATGCTTATGGTAGCAGTTGGAATCGGAACAGGTGTTGGAACAAATGCACTTCTTGCAAGAACACTTGGACAGGGAAATGGTAAAAAAGCAGCAAAAGTTGCGGGAAATAGTTTGTTTCTTGGAGTGATTATTTATGCTGTGTGCCTGTTGTTTGGATTTTTTGGAGTAAGGGCATATATTTCATCACAGACAATTGACCCTGAAGTTATATCAATGGGAACAGACTACTTAAGAATATGTTGCGTAATTTCATTTGGAATTATTTTCTTTTCATTATTTGAAAAACTCTTACAGGCAACAGGACGTTCACTATATTCTACAATCGGCAAGGTTGTGGGTGCAGTGGTGAATATTGTTCTTGATCCGATTATGATTTATGGTATTGGACCTGTTCCTGAAATGGGAGTGAAGGGAGCTGCATATGCAACTGTTATTGGACAGGTTGTGTCTGCAATATTATTGTTTATATTTCATATGAAAATGAATAAGGAATTTGAACATGATGTAAAGTATATGAAGCCGGATAGTGGAATAATCAAGGAAATATATGCAATTGGACTTCCTGCAATTATTGCACAGGCACTTATGTCAATTATGGTATATGTGATGAATTTGATTTTGAAATTCAGTCCTTTTGCACAGACAGCATATGGATTGTTCTATAAAGTACAGCAGTTTGTATTATTCCTTGCCTTTGGGCTTAGAGATGCAATCACTCCGATTATTGCATTTGCTTATGGAATGAGAAGTAAAAAGAGAATTCAGGATGGAATCAGGTATGGACTGATCTATACCGTTGTATTAATGATTCTAGGAATTGCAATTACTGAAATTTTTCCTGGAGCTTTTGCAACTTTATTTAATGCAGGACAGTCAAGGGAATATTTTATCGGAGCAATGAGGATAATCTCAATAAGCTTTCTGTTTGCAGGAATAAATGTTGCTTATCAGGGAATTTTTAAGGCACTGGATGGTGGTATTGAATCATTGGTTATCTCTCTTCTGAGACAGCTTATCATTATCCTGCCACTGGCTGAAATTCTTTCTGTGTTTGTCAAAAATGGTCAGATGGGAGTTTTCCTGATCTGGTGGGCATTTCCAATAACTGAGGTTATTTCATGTCTGGTAGGATATGTATTTTTAAAGAGAATCAGAAAGAATAAAGTAGATGTTTTGAATTAAGGAGGAATAAAAAATGGCTAAAAGAATTATTACAATCAGCAGGGAATTTGGAAGTGGTGGACGTTTTATCGGTGAAGAAGTGGCAAAGAAACTTGGAATTACATATTATGACAAGGATATTATTGGACAGATTGCAGAACAGTCAGGATTGTCACCAGAGTACATTAAGGAAAATGCAGAGTTGTCTCCAAAGAAAGGTTTATTTGCATATGCCTTTGCCGGACGTGACATTACAGGAAAGTCCATAGAAGATATGGTATATGAAGCACAGAGAAAAGTTATTTTGGAGTTGGCAGGAAAGGAGTCTTGTGTAATCGTTGGAAGAAATGCTGATTACATTCTGAAAGACAGGGATGATGTGTTAAATGTGTTTATTCATGGGGATATGCCGGAAAAAACACAGCGCATCATGGGCTTATATAATGTTGAAGAGAAGGAAGCTGTCAAAATGATGGCAGACACAGATAAAAGACGTATGACAAATTATAACTTTTACACGGAGCAGAAATGGGGGAAAGCCAGTAATTATACGTTGTGCCTGAACAGTTCACAGCTTGGATATGCCAGGTGTGAGAAGATAATTATGGAATGCAGTAAATAACCAGAAGTGATAATTATATGATGTGATATATCTGTAAAAACAGGAGGACAATAGGTAATGCTAGAAAAATACAGAAAATCAGCAACATAGTCTCTTCATTTTAGTGTGACTGGAGATGGTATCAGAGATTTTATTTCCAGTATTATTGCAGTTATATCAGTATTGGTAATATTAGTAGGAACTTATATGACGTCAAGAGAAATCAAAAATTGTAAATGATAAATTGTAAAGTATTGTGCAATGTCCGCTCCTTTTGTGTTGACTTTGTAATTTTTGCAGGTGTACTGGAACTAATCCAGAAACAGTTCATATTGTTTCAACATTAACAGCAGTAAGTCTTTGGAAAATATTGTTGGGATACCATCAGCATTGTGGTGGAAATAATGCGTACAGCTATCGCAATCTACTTTGCATACAGAATTAAATTATAAAATTTGCAAATGTTTATTGACTCTACAACCGATATAGAGTTTATGATATGCTCATATCAGATAAGAAAGAGGAAAATGCTGTGGAAAAAAATCTTACAACTGGAAGTGTATTCAAAAATGTAATTTTGTTTTCCCTTCCATATCTGCTTTCCTATTTTTTGCAGACACTTTATGGAATGGCAGATTTGTTTATTATTGGGTAATATGATGGTGTAGCAAGCACAACTGCGGTATCTGTCGGTTCGCAGATCATGCATATGATTACTGTTATGATTGTAGGTCTTGCGATGGGAACAATAGTAAGTATTGCACAGGCAATTGGAGCTGATAATAAAAATCAGGCATCTAAGGCAGTTGGTAATACCATAGTTTTATTCATGGGAGTTGCTATCGTTGGAATGGCATTGTTGCTTATGCTGGTACACCCCATTGTATCAGTAATGTCTACCCCTGCGGAGGCTGTAAATGGTACGGCCATATATCTGACAATCTGTTTTATTGGTATTCCATTTATCACGGCGTATAACATCATCAGCGCCATTTTCAGAGGTATGGGAGACAGTAAAAGTCCGATGTATTTTATAGCCGTGGCATGTATTGCAAATATTGTATTTGATTATGTTTTTATGGGAGCACTTAAACTTGGTCCTGCGGGTGCTGCACTTGGAACGACTATTTCACAGGCAATCAGTGTGTTGGTATCAGTGATTGTTATTATAAAAAGAAAAAGTGTTGTGCTAAGTAAGAAAGATTTCAAACCTTATCGTGAGGTAATGGGGAAAATATTATATATCGGTATTCCAATTGCTGTGCAGGATGGCCTGATTCAGGTTGCTTTTATTGTGATAACGATTATTGCAAACCAGAGAGGATTAAACGATGCAGCGGCCGTCGGCATTGTAGAGAAAATTATAAGCTTTCTGTTTCTGGTTCCGTCTTCTATGTTATCAACTGTTTCAGCTCTTGGGGCACAGAATATCGGAGCAAATAAACCAGAAAGAGCAATTGCAACACTGAGGTATGCTGTGTTGATTGCAGTTGTATTCGGAATATTGGCAACTATTACAATTCAATTTACAGCCGGATTGATAGTCGCTTTATTTACTGATGGAAATACATCAGCTGGAGCAGATGTGATAAGGCTTGGCAGTCAGTATTTGCGAGGCTATATTTTTGACTGCATTTTTGCAGGTATTCATTTTAGCTTCAGCGGTTATTTCTGTGCTTGTGGAAAATCCGGATTGTCATTCTTACATAACATTCTGGCAATTGTACTGGTTCGTATTCCGGGAGTTTATCTGACATCAAGGCTATTTAAGACAACATTGTTACCGATGGGACTTGCAACAGCAGCCGGTTCGTTGTTATCAGTTTTTATCTGTGTGATTGCGTTTTATGTCATATACCATAAAGAACCGATAAGGAAGGATCATCATTTCTTCGGATATCATTAAGTTCGTTATTAAGATGTTCTGCCTACTGACGCAGAACGTCTTCTTTTGTTTGATAATTTTTATAAAGGGAGAATTCTATATCGTTCGTGTCGAAAAAATGTCATTTCACGCAGATGGCATTTTTTTAAATGCCTTTTATTGTAGAATATGATGTAAGTAAGATACAACGTATTTTTATAATAGTTTTACGAATCGTTTTACGAATCAATTATTATAGTGTTTTATAATGTTAAAAATATTGTAAAAATGTTGTCAAAAATACAAGAAGTGCGATAAAAGGAGGAAGAGTTTATGAGGTATTCAAACTTAAAAAAGCTTGCTGCGGTAGTATTATCTATCGGAATGGTATTTTCAAGCAGTGCTGTGACTGGTTTTTCAGCAGATAACAGCAAAATGATACCTACGATTGTTGAGAGCTCATATAGCCAGGCGGCAGCAGTTATGGATGAAGAATATGCCTATGATGGAACATATGTTGATAACTGGGGGGATACGCGTAAGGGTAGTCAGCTTGGAGTGACATATACAAAGGATGCAACAGAATTTAATATATGGGCCCCTGCGGCAACAGGTGTAAAAGTTAATATTTATGAAGCAGGTGCGGGTAATGCTAGTAATGCCTGTAAGATAGGATCTTATACATTAGAGAAGGTGTCTAGCAGTAAAGAATGGAATGGTATATGGACTATAACGCTTTTAGGTGATTGGGGTGACTTATATTATGATTATGCGATTACCACAACAGCTGCTTATAATAATGACAGCAATCAAACACAAACATATAATATTCAGGATCCATATTCGGTTGCTGTCAGTGAAGATGGAAAGTATTCATATATTACAGACACTTCTACAATATCACCTGAAGGTTGGGATAACGACAGGCACGTATATGTTGATTCAACAAAAGCCAATACTGTTTACAGGATAAGTGTCAAGGATTTTTCATCAGATTCTGAATCGGGTATGACGGCTGGTGGAAAGTATAGTGCATTTACGCAAAAGGGTGCAAAAGTAAATAGTGCGGGAGAGCTTGTATCAGGTATCGATTATTTGAAGGAGCTCGGTGTTACGACAGTACAGCTTGCACCGTTTGCGGATTATGAGGCTGACAGTGAATATGAGATTTTAAATTATAATGCACCTGAGACAAGTTATGCTTCCAATCCGTCGGACTGCAAGACTGTAATAAAAGAATGTAAAGAGATGATTCAGGCACTCCATAGTGCAGGATTTTCTGTTGTGATGGAGATGCCTTATACGCATGCTTCAGAGGAAAATTCTCTTGAAAAGTCAGTTCCGGGCTTTTTTTACAGAATAAATAATTCCGGAGGCAGGTATACAACAAATACTGGATATGGCAATGAGTTTGCCACAGAGCGCAAGATGTACCGTATTTATATGGTTAATTCCATGAAATATTGGGCAGAGGAATATCATGTGGATGGATTTTCGCTGGATTTGATTGACTGTGTAAATATGAAATACAGAGGTACATCTCAAGTAAATAAATGGCTGGATGATATAAAGAAATCATTGGCAGAGGAAGATGAAAATCTGGTTATCTGGGGAGATAATTATACCAAAGAAGAAAGGCAGAATAAGACTTCAGTTTATGATGAAATTATTGGTACAACAGGTGGTACTTATGGCGATAGAAATGAAAAAGCCGTAAAAATCTATAAGCAGAAAGCAGCAATGAAATATGCCACGCCGGGAACATTGTTTATGGATGGCGGAGAGGAAATGTGTAACAGCGTTAAAGAAACAGGCAGCAGTTGCCTTGAATGGAAGGATTCGGCAAATTACGCAGATGTAGTCTCATATTACAGAGGACTTATGCAGATACGAAAAGCATTTTCACCGCTTGCGAATAGTCAGGAAATAACAGATTCGGAAGCTTATGTGCTTACAGGTACCAAAGCTGATGAATGGGACACTATGGCAGTATTAAATAATGATTCAGATGTGGCAAAAGAAATCACAATTCCGGTTCAGACAAGAGCTGCCGCAGACTGGGTTGTTATTGCTAACGGTGAAAGTGCAGGAGTTACATCGCTTGGTGAAGTGTCTGGCTCAGTTGTAAATGTTCCTGCATATACTACAATGATTCTTGTAGATAGGGAAAGCTTTGAGGCTGTGGCTGTAACCTCAGACAAAGGAAAAGTAATTGTTAATTATGTTATAAAAGATAGTGGGCAGAAGCTATGTGAATCGATTACACTTCAGGGTACATATGGAACGAATTATGCGGTGCCTGATAATATTAAGATTCCATCAGGATATGCTTTTTTAAGTCAAATAGGCAATAAAAGGGGTGTGTATACATCAGATACACAGACAGTTACATAGTATTATGAAGCGATAGATCCAGATACAGTAGTATACGGAATTAAAAATAATGGAGTGTACTGTAAGAACGCAAAGTTTAAAGTAAATTCTTCTGATTATACACAGGTAATGGCAGGAAATAAAATACTTACACCTGATGCGGATGGTGCTTATACTGTGTCTGCGGCAGATGGCACACAGACAATAGCATTGACAGATAGTGAAGGATATAGCATTTATCTGTCTATTACAGTAAATGCAGACCACACAATAAATAACAGCGACTGCACGAAGGAATCGACCTGCTCTGTCTGCCAGCAAACATTTCCGGCACAGACAAGTCATAGGTTTAGTGCCAACTGGACAAAAGACGATACTAGTCATTGGAAGGTGTGCGAGAATGACGGCTGTACGGTAACAACAAAAAAAACAAAACATAGCGGTACAGATGATGGCGATTGTACAACGCCTGTAATATGTGAATGTGGTGAGGTTGTTACAGTAGCAGAGGCAGAACATACATATGATGAGTGGAAGTCAAATGGTAATGGTACGCATACCCACAAATGTATAACTGCAGGATGTACAAAAGTAGAAACAGAAAACTGTGCGGGAGGAGAGGCAACATGTAAAAAGAGAGCCGTCTGCACAGAATGTAATGCAGAATACGGCACATTAAACCCTGCAAATCATAACGGCAATGAAGTATGGGAACAGACAGCAGAAACACATCAGAAAAAATATGACTGCTGCGATAAGGAAGTATCAGTAAGTGAAGCACATGATTGGGAAAATGGTGTGTGCAAAGTTTGTAATTATCAGTGTGGACATACAGGAGGAAATGCAACTTGTGTGAAAAAAGCGTTGTGTACAATATGTGGTGAAGAATATGGCACTTACAATATGAGTATACATGAAGACTTGCATTTAGTAGCGGCAAAGGAAGCTACTATGACAGATGAAGGAAATATTGAATACTGTTATTGTAATGCTTGTGACAGATATTACATCAGGCAGGATGGGCTTGTTGAAATTGAAAAATCACAGACTGTTATTGCAAAGCTTAAAGATACAACACCACCGGCAGATGTAACACCACCGGCAGATGTAACGCCACCGGCAGATGTAACACCACCGGAAGATATAACACCACCGGCTGATACAACATCACCAGCCGATATAACACCTGCGACCGATACGGATAAAGAAGCTAAGGCAGAAGCAGTAAAAGAACAGACTCCTGGTACGGGAGATGACAAACGTACATTAGCATGGCTTCTTATGTTTGTAATAGGAGGAGCAGGAGTAATAGTATTTGGTAAGAAAAATAAGTTTACAGATAAAATTTAAAATGGAGTAAAATAATAAATTGCTGGAATTCTGGTTCATTTATAGAATCTGAGTTCCAGCTTTTTGTATAAGACAAAAATTTTGTGTTATAATGTTTTACAGGATTTTTGATGGAATATTTATTTACGAGGAGGAAGCAAAGGGTGGATGAATTGAAGTGCAATAATTGTAAATATAAAACTAATGTATCCAATACAGAGGAAACAGGAACTGCAATATGTTCATATCCGCAAGGCGAATGGTTTGTTGTAAATGTTGAAGATAGCTGCCATTATATTCCTGAAAAAAAGGAGCTTACCTGTGGAGATTGTTCAAGACTGAATGAAGATACCGGCTGCTTTGCCTGCCAGGAAACGGATAGTGCAATGTATAATGGACATTTGTGTATTGGATTTATAGATAAAAGGGAAGAGGAATTCAACAGCATACTTATGTTTTGGAAGGTACAAGGTTTATATGACCGGGAAAAAATAAATAAATTACTAGATGATTTCGAACAGTCATATGACAGGCTTTTTAATCAGGAGTAATTAATTCTTTGCATGTAACTTCTTATACTGCGAAGGATTTACTCCGGCTATTTCTTTAAAAACGCGGTTGAAGTGTGTGAGGTTGGAAAATCCGGTCAGTGTTGCAACCTCGGTGACATTCTTATCAGTTTCCTTGAATAAACGTTCTGCGTTCATTATGCGTGTGCGTTTTATATAGTCAACAACAGTACGGTTAGTATTTTTCTTAAATTCACGACAAAGATAGTAAGTACTTATATGAAACATATCTGCAAGAACATCAAGTGATATGTCGTGTTCATAGTTGTTGTTGATATAGTTAATAATCTGCGTTGTTCTATTATGTCTTTCAATACCAATGGTGCTCTCTTTCATTCCAAGAACTGTAATAATTATAAGATTCACAAGTGCTTCCATCTGTTCCTGCTTGTATGCTGAGGCAGAGTTCTGGGCTTCAAGAAAATAGTACATAAGCCTTCTTAACTTTTTTAATGATTCAGTATCAGACTTGTATACACAGTATGAGTCTGCAAGCTTCTGCCTCAGGGCATCTGATGAAATTATGTCCGGTCTGAAATAAAGTACAATCCTTGAAAATGTGCATCCTTGTTCACTGTAGGAACGATGCATAGTCTGAGGTGGGAATATAATACAATCACCAGCCTCGGTTTTATACAATTTATCGTCTATATAGTGATATCTTTCACCATTATCTAAAAAATACAATTCATAATAATCGTGATAGTGCGAACGTGTCATATTATCGTTGACGCTGGCCGTATGTGCTGCAGCTATGGATTCACCAAGTGACATAAGGTTCTGTGCTACATCTATCATAATAATCTTCTCCAATTCTATGCTTATTAAGAGCTGTTCTAAAGCTGCTCTTAACATATTCCCAGATATATTAACCGTGTAATAATTGTTTATATAAAGCAATATTTATACATTTCACAACTGTATAGTTATATTTAATATATTATAAGTAGTATACAACTAAAAGCTTGAAAGTGCAAGAAATGTAAAAAAACCAATTTATCCTGTCAATATCTGTATAGTTTTAATTATTGAATAGTTGTATAAATTAATTATAAACAAAACATAAACAAGAGATTATCAGATTACTGAAAGGAGATAAAAAATAATATGAGAATATGTTATAAGGCAGGAAATGTAACCTATAACACTAACTATTATTCGGTTATTACAGATTCAGTAGAAATAAGAATATGGTTTCTCACAGATGAAATAATCAGAATAAGAGCCGGCTTTGATGGAGACTGGGATGAAGCTTCATATAGTCTTGCTATGACAGCATGGGACTCAAGAACAGATGAGTTTTTAAAGGGCTATAGAAAAAGAGTTGAAGTGGCATACTCAGAGCTTGTGGATGGAGCTGACAAGGCAGTTATTTGCGGAAGTAAGCTTCGTATAGAAATTGAAAAGAATCCATTCCGTATATGTGTATATGATAAAGATGGAACATTATTACATGCAGATATTACAGATCTTGCATATAGAGAGGATTCAAATAAAAGGCGGATACATACAAGCCAGATAGAAGCGGATGACTACTTTTATGGCTTTGGTGAGAAAGGGGGAGATATTAATAAGGCTGAAAAGTATATGAATATGGCTCCTGGTGATGCAATGGGCTATAATCCTAAGGAAACAGATTCGTTGTATAAGCATATCCCATTTTATATAAAGCTTTCAGGCTCAACCCATAAGGCAGTTGGATATTTCTATCATACAACAGCAGAATGTGACTTTAATATGGGACGTGAAAAGAGAAATTACTGGCATCGTTACTCAAGCTTCAGATCAGATGCCGGAGATATAGATCTCTTTCTTATAGCAGGACCTTCAATAGGAGAAGTAATAAGCAGATATACAGATCTTACAGGCAAGTCAATACTTCTTCCAAAGGCAGCACTTGGATATCTTGGTTCTTCAATGTATTATCCAGAGCTTCCTAAGGATTGTGATGATGCGATACTTGAATTTATAGATACTACCAGAGAAGAAGGAATTCCTGTAGACGGCTTCCAGCTTTCATCAGGATATTGTGCAGTAGAGACAGAGCAGGGAATTAAAAGATGCAGCTTTACCTGGAATTATAAAAGATTCAAGAATCCAGAAGAATGGTTTGCAAAAATGAAGGAAAAGGGCATAGTTGTTTCACCTAATGTCAAACCTGGAATGCTCCTGGTTCATCCGTATCTGGAGGATATGAAGAAAAAGGATATGTTTGTATATGACAGCATAAAGGATGAACCCGGTAAAGGTACATGGTGGGGTGGAACCGGAATATTTGTAGATTTCACCAAAGAACAGACAAGAGAATACTGGAAAGAATACCTGAAAGAGGGACTTATAAAGTATGGCTGTGAATCAGTATGGAATGATAACTGTGAATATGATTCTATGGTTGATAAGGATGCAAGAGTGTATTTTGAAGGTAAAGGAAGTACTATTGGTGAGCTAAAGCCGGTAATGAGTAATATCATGTGCCAGCTCTCTAATGAGGCAGTAACGGAATATAATGAGAATATAAGACCATTTTCAGTATGCCGTTCAGGACACGCAGGTATACAAAGATATGCACAGGTGTGGGCAGGCGACAATCTTACATGCTGGGATGCATTAAAGTATAACATAGCAACTATACTTGGCATGGGACTTTCTGGCGTTGCAAATCACGGCTGTGATGTAGGTGGATTCTATGGAGAGTCACCAGAGCCTGAGCTTTTTGTAAGATGGGTGCAGAATGGTGTGTTCATGCCAAGATTTTCAATACATTCAGTAAATACTGATAATACAGTTACAGAGCCATGGATGTATAGTGGCATGAAGGATTATATTAGAACTGCAATTAAACTTAGATATTCTATGTCTCCTTATCTTTATTCGCTTGAATACAGAGCACATAAGACAGGACTTCCTATTATGCAGCCAATGTTTATGGTATTCCAGAACGATAGTAATACATATAATGAAGGCGTGGATTTTATGTGGGGCGATTCATTACTTGTAGCAAATGTTGTAGAAAAGGGTGCAGAGATAAGAGAGGTATATTTACCTGATACAGGAGATAAAAATATACGTTTTTATGATTATTATACCAGAAACGAATATGAAGGCGGCAAGACTATAAATGTACCGGTGGATATAAGTTCAATTCCAATGTTTATAAAGAGTGGAGCTATTATTCCGATGGCTGCTAATGAACTTAACAATCTTATGAATGATAAGGTTGATTCACTTCATATAATAATGGCACCTGATATAGATTCTTCATTTACTATATATGATGATGATGGAAAAACTAATGATTATAAGAATGGCAGCTACTTAAAAACTGATATTAGAGTTAAAGCTGGTGCGAAGACATATATCGATTTTGAATATGAAGGCAGTTATGAGAACACAGTAGAAACAATGGAACTTGATGTGATACATAGGGAGAAAGCACCATTCTATGTACAGCTTGATGGAAAGGAAGTGCCACATTTCCTTCATAGAAGAAAATACGAGGAAAGTGACATTGGATGGTATTACAGCCAGACTAAGAAATCAGTGCAGGTAAAGTATCCTAATCCAAAGAAAAACCATCAGGTGCTTATATCATTTGAAGTCTTTGATATGATTGGAATGTAATAGCATCAGGCAAAAGCAGGCTGTTACGAAACAGGAGAAATAGTGTAATTCACAGCTTCAGGTTATTGTGCATAAGACCAGTAGCTGACATATAAAAAATGAGTGCACAGAAATGAGGTATAATATGTTGAAAAAAATGAAAAAATATATTGCTGTTTTGCTTACAGTTACACTTATATGTTCATTTGGGCTGACAGGCTGTGGAACAAATAGCGCATCAAACAGTAAGGAAGCTACCGCAGAAAATCCTATGGTATTAACGCTGGCACATGGTTTGTCAGAAAGTCATACAGTACATATAGCTATGCTGCAGTTCGCAGAAGAGGTTAAGCAGAAGACTAACGGAAGAATAATAATCAAGATATTCCCTAATGGACAGCTTGGTTCAGAGACAGAGAATCTTGAGCAGCTTCAGGCAGGTGTTATTGCTATGACAAAAGTATCAGCACCAGGTCTTGCAACATATAATGATGCTTATAATACATTTGGTCTTCCTTATATATTTAGTAATATTGATGAGTTTTATAAAATAATGGATTCTGATAAAATGCAGGATTTCTTCCTGTCATCAGAAGATGATGGATTCGTAACCTTAACATACTTTACATCAGGCTCCCGTTCATTCTACACAAAAGATAAGCCTATACGTAAGCCAGAGGATCTTAAAGGAATCAAGATACGTGTTCAGGATATGAAGTCACAGACGGATATGCTTACAGCACTTGGTGGAACACCGGTAGCAATGTCCTATGGTGACATATATACATCCCTTTCAACAGGTATTATAGATGGAACAGAGAACAATGAAACAGCGCTTACAACAGGTAAGCATGGTGAGATATGTAAGGTGTATTCGGTTGATGAGCATGCCATGATACCTGATGTTATGGTTATGAGCTCAAAGGTATGGAATAATATAGAGCCAGATGATCAGAAGATTATACTGCAGTGTGCAAAGGATGCTACACAGTCTCATAAGGTTATGTGGGATAAGGCAATAGATGAGGCAGTAGCACAGGCAAAGGATATGGGTGTTGAATTTATTTATGATGTAGATAAGGAAGCATTCAGAAGTGCAACAGCAGGTCTTGTTACCGAGTATAGAAATAAGTATACAGGTGTTGCAGCTTTACTTGACAGAATAGATGAGATAAGGAAAGGAGAGTAACTATGATTAATATACTTGTTAAAGTTAAAAATGTTATGAATAAGATATTATCAGCAGCGAGTGTTGTTCTGCTTGTGTTTATGACTTCGTTAGTATTATGGCAGGTGTTTACAAGATATGTGCTTGGCAAACCAGCAGCATTTACAGAAGAACTTGTTAAATACTCACTTATGTGGACAGCCTTTATAGGTGCTGCATATGCTTTCTTTACAAGAGATCATATGTCACTCACTATTATTAAAGATAAGCTCACAGGTAATAAACGAAAAATATTATTACTGGTTATAGATGTACTTATTCTTTTACTTGCAGTGTTCGTGTTTGTAATTGGTGGATTTAAGCTGGCAATGTCAGCAAGGGCAGAGTATTCAGCACTTCTTGGTATTCCAAGAACACTTGTATATGCGGTATCCCCTGTTTCAGGTATCTTTATAGTAGTTGCACAGATTATTAATATATATGAAGACTTAACCGGTGTTAAGGTAGAATAGGAGGTAAATATGAGTATTGCAGTAACTACAGTAATATTATTTGTTGTATTCGGTGTACTTCTGTTTTTAGGGGTTCCTATTTCAGTAAGTATTATTGCTTCGTCAATTGTAACTGCCATGTCAACGCTGTCATGGGATCAGATAACATTCATAACCATGCAGAAAATGAATTCGGGTGTTGAAAGCTTTTCGCTTTTAGCAGTTCCATTATTCATCCTTGCAGGTAATATTATGAATAATGGTGGTATAGCCAAGAGACTTATTAACTTTGCACAGATATTCGTAGGAAAGATTCCAGGAAACCTTGCACAGGCTAATATTCTTGCAAATATGCTCTTTGGTGCATTATCTGGTTCATCAGTAGCAGCAGCTTCTGCAATAGGAGGATGTATGAGTCCTATTGAAAAAGAGCAGAAGTATGATCCTGCTTATGCGGCAGCAGCTAACATAGCCTCAGCACCAACAGGACTTCTTATTCCACCTACATCGGCATTCATTGTATATTCAACAGTTGCAGGTGGTGTATCTATATCGACATTGTTTATGGCAGGCTATGTACCTGGAATATTGATGGGTGTTGTATGTATGATAGTCGCCTTCATTGGTGCAAAGAAGTTAGGCATAAAGGCTGTTGGAAGAGATAAGTCAGTAAGTATTTTAAAGATATTTGTTGATGCTATCCCATCATTACTTCTTATAATAATTGTTATTGGTGGTATTGTATCAGGTATATTTACAGCAACAGAAGGTGCTGGTATTGCAGTTCTGTATTGCCTCATACTTTCTATCATATACAAGAGCATGAATTTTAAGACATTTGTAGAAATACTTAAGAAATCAGCTAAGGTGTCAGGAGTAATTCTTTTCCTTATATCAGCATCATCAGCTATGTCATTCGTTATGGCTTATTCTGGAATACCAGCAGCCATAAGTAACGGATTATTAAGTATTTCAACTAATAAGGTTGTAATATTCTTATTAATGAATATTATACTTCTGGTTGTTGGTATGTTTATGGATATTACACCAGCTATACTTATATTTACACCTATCTTCCTTCCTATCGCACAGAGCTTTGGAATGACAGATATCCAGTTTGGTGTAATGCTTATATTCAATATGTGTCTTGGTAATATTACACCACCTGTTGGTTCTGTATTATTCGTAGGCTGTGGTATTGAAAATGTATCAATCGAGAAAGTAACACCTAAGCTTATACCTTATTTTATTGGTTTAATTATATTACTTATGCTTATTACATTTATTCCAGAGCTGTCACTTGGAGTACCAAAGCTTATGGGATTGATTTAGTATAAAATAACAAGACTTTTTTCCTAATATTATATAAAACAGACATCCGGCCAGGTCGCTTGATAGGACCTGGTCGGATGTTTTGTTAGCTATCTTAGAATTCTGTTTTATTATTTATTTTGTGTTATAATAAGTTTTATATTTTTATATTTTTGGATTTTTAGATTTTTGTTGAAGCTTTGTCTGTTACAGGGTGCAGGAAAAGACAATTTTAAATGGGCATACAGACGGCTGACAACACAATGGAAATAAATAACGAATGTAAGAAAAGGAATTAACAGAATGTTATATATAATGAGATATGGGAAAACAGACTGGAATGTACAGCATAAGCTGCAGGGAAGAATAGATATACCAAATAATGAAAAATATATGAAAAATGTACAAAATACATATGTGAAACTATTCTTATATGCTACAATATAATAACAAGATGTGTTAATAACTATACAACAACTTTTAGTGGGTAAGAATGGAGAGAAGTATGAATATATCGTTTTTTTTACAACCAAAGTGCAAGGTAGCATATATTTACAATGATGACACAATAAGACAGGGATTACAGAAGATGAATTATTATGGCTATTCTGCAATTCCTGTTCTTGATGAGAATGAGCATTATGTTGGGACAATCACGGAAGGTGATTTCCTTTGGCATATATGCAGAATTAAACAGAATAACGCGATGGAAGTTGATATAAAGGAATTAGAAAAGCAGAGAGTTAACGAGCTTTATTTCAGACGTAATTATCCAAGTGTTAATGTGGATACATCGATGGAAGCATTGATTGAAAGAATATCTAATCAGAATTTTGTTCCAGTTGTAGACGACAGAGGTGTATTTATAGGAATTATAACAAGAAAAGATGTAATTACATATTTGTCTACCAAGAAGAAAGAGCAAGTGTTTCAGAAGATTTCTTAGATGTTAGGCTGAGTAGATTAATTAAGTAATGATATTTATGGTGGTATATAATATTCTATATTAGAATGTGATGATTTTTAATAGTAGTATTATTAAAATATTAATTTTAATAGTGTGTAATTATAATCTTATAGTGTGTAATTGCAACAAGGAAATGTCAACATTAACTATAATTGGGTTGACATTAACAAGCTGAGTAACTATACTTATGCGTATGCACGGGGGTTAAAGGATAAGGCTGCTTATTGATAGAATTATTCATTTTACCAGAGTTAGTATTAATTCAATTAGTGTGCAGGAACGGAGTAAAGTATGGGCGTTATGCAGAATGTTACAGAAAATATTAATGTTGGGAAATTATTAGATAATTGGGACGAAACACACGAATTAACCAAAGATGAGGCACTTGCAATTCTTAATTGTGATGATGTATGTCTTGACAAGCTTATTGAAACAGCGTATGCGTTAAGACTTAAATATAAAGGAAAGAAAGTAAGCATACAGCTTCTTACTAATGTCAGAAGTGGTAACTGTTCACAGAATTGTGCTTACTGTGCCCAGTCGTGTGAGTCCCAGGCTCAGATAGAGAAATATAAAAGAGTATCAGACGAGAAGTTGTATGGAGATAATGACCTTGTAGATAATAAACATCTTGCGAGACATTGTATTGGACTTAGCGGTATAAGCTTTACAGATGCTGAGATAGAAGATTTAGCCGGACGTATAAGAAAGATGAAGAAGAATGATACCCAGATATGCTGTTCTATTGGATTTCTTACAGAAAAGCAGGCTTTAATGCTTAAGGAAGCAGGACTTAACAGAATTAACCATAACCTTAACAGCAGCCGTAGATTTTATCCCAATATATGCACAACACATACATATGACCAGAGAATTAATAATATAAGAATGTTAAAAAGAATAGGTTTTGAGATGTGCTGTGGCGGTATTATCGGAATGGGCGAGAGCAGGGAAGATGTTGTAGATATGCTTATGGACGTAAAGGAAATCAATCCAGAGTCAGTGCCAATTAATTTTCTTCTTCCAATAAAGGGAACAAGGCTTGCAGACAGAGATATATCAGGACTTACACCACAGTATTGTCTTAAGGTGTTATGCCTTGCAAGATTATTAGTTCCTAAGTCAGACATAAGATGTGCGGCTGGACGTGAAGTATACTTTAAGGGAATTGAGCCAACATTATTTAAAGTTGTAGATTCAATATTTGCTTCTGGTTATTTAACAGCAGATGGACAGGGAATAGATGATACTATTAAGATGATAGAAAATGCAGGATTTACGGGTGAGATAGAGAGTAAAGACTGTTAATAGACTTATAGGACAAGATATGTTGATAGAACAGCCGCCAGCCTTTGAAATTAAATGGTTGACGGCTGTTTAATCTTTTTAATTAAATACATCATTGAAATAGGACATATTATTTTTGCCCATTAATTATTACTGTTTGTTAGTTCTATCAAGTGCAGTAATTGTCTTAGTGGCTGTGTTGAGTGCTTTCGTAATTGCACTGCTGGCTTCGCCCATACCTTTGGCAAGCTTCTGTACTTCTTCAGCAACTACAGCAAAGCCTTTTCCAGCATCACCGGCTCTTGCAGCTTCAATGGAAGCATTAAGTGCAAGTATATTCTGTCGTTTGCTGAATCCGTCTATTAATTTGACCTTGTCATTGGCTGTAGCAAGCTGGCTTGCGGCGGCACTAATTCCTGTTGTAAGTTCATTTAGAATAGTTGAGTTCTGGCGGGCAGTGTAGCTTGCACGGACAAACATATTGATAACATCGCCCAGCAGATTGGCAGAAGCGTCAATCTCCTCTTTAGTACGCACGTTTACTTTTTGCAGAGCCTTGATGTACTTATCTTCATTAATTCCAAGTTCACGTGCTGTTGCCCTGAACCTTTCTTCGTCTGGGTTCTCAGGAAGAACCTGTCCGCCGATAATACTTCCAAGAACAGTTCCATCATCAAGAGTAATAGGAATACCGAAATCAACTAATCCTGCATGACAAGGATAAACGCCATTACCATCACGGTCACACTGCTCACATCTCTTGCGGCCTTCAGTACTTCCTCTGGTAAGATCGATGCAGAATTCAGTGAAATTATAACATTCGCTTATGTACTTGCCGTCTGCACCTACAGCAACAGTTGCCAGCCCGGTACTCTTTGCCCAGTTAGACATAATCTCTTCAAATTTGACCATATCACAAAAATCCTGAATCCTCATAATTAAATCCTCCAATTAAGGTTTTTATATTTTTTATATTATACTATATTGTCGGTATATTTACATTATATATTAATCGCAAATTCAAAGAAAAATAAAAAAATTGCCATATGATTTATTGTCAAAAATATAGAATATTATAAGTTTATTTGATTATGAAATTAAACAAATTTAATTACTGGGGTATATATTTTAAACAATTAGCCATAATATTTACAGAATATAAGCTCATATTCCGAAATAGACCTATTTGGGTCAATCGTAACTATCATAAAATCTTTAGTAATAGCATAGCTAAGAGGTTAAGGTAAATGAACAATACCCGTTACGAAGATTTTTGCAATAGAATGAGAGTATATAGAAAAAGACTTGGCTATAATCAGGCAGATATCGGAAAAGAGCTGGGAATATCACAGAATGACTATTCTAAAAGAGAAAATGGACTGATAATGATTTCGTATGATAATTTAAAAAAATTGCAGGAAATTGGAATGGACATTGATGAGCTGGTTTCGGGAAAGAGAGACGATATTGATACTAAAGATTTGGACGAGCTTATAAGTGACTGTGAAAGTGAAGAACTTAAAGATATGACTATGCGTATGGTTGCTGAATGTATAAAATATTATCGTGTTAATGACACTAAGAATAAAGACAATGATACGCAGAATGATAGAATGTTTGATTTTATGTTGAAGCAGTGGGATGATTTTTCAATGCTTGAATATGTAAGGCACGAAACGCATTATTCACAGGAGGTTATGTCTGAAAAGCTGGGACTGACAAGAAAGAAGTACAGAAAATACGAAAAAGAGATTATGTATCCTGATGCAGATACTCTTGTTCAGATGTATAATTTGTACAAATGCAGACCATCAATGTATCTTAATATGTATGACAGAAGATATTACGTTATGCAGAACGTATGGATGGAGTTGGATGATAACCAGCGTGACAGAATATTAAGAATGGTCAAGGCGATAAAGAATATAATATAGAAAAAGGAGTACCTGTAAATGCAAGACACAAACAATGTTAAGCATTTGCGGGTACATTTTTTATGTAAAGGAGCTTCTAATAGAATTTCCTATTATATAAAAGGCACAATAAAATATCACACAAAATAATATTGTTGCAGCTTTACAGAGTATGATAAAATATATTGTGCATTGTACATTTATTTTATAATAAACAGATGATAATCAATGTGTGGTGGTTACAATTTCATTTGTTATAATGTAAATTTATGTGTAATAATAATCAGAGTAAGTAGAAAGAAAAAATATGAGAACAGTACAGCAATATTATGATGACAATAGAGATAAAATCCTTTTTGATGTAAGAGCATTAGAGGAGTATGAGAAAGAGACCATAGAAGCTTCCATACATTATTACTGGGAAGATATGATAAAAGTTCTTGAAGATAATAAGGAAGAATTTGAGGCAAAGTATTCAAAGGATACACCAATATATATTCTTTGCTACACTGGACAGAAAAGTGAAGAAATAGAAGATATACTTGATGAGATGGGCTATGAAGCTTACAGCCTTGATGGTGGATTTGTCGCATATCTAAGATGGAAGTTTAATAAATATCTTGAGCAGGATAAAGAAAGCGGCAATAATACTTCAGAAGAAAATGTTAAAGAGATTGAGCGGAGCATAGTAAAGAAGTTCCGCAAGCCAATATGGAGAAAGTTCACACAGGCTCTTAATGAATATGATCTTATTCAGGACGGCGATAAGATAGCTGTCTGCATATCAGGCGGTAAAGATTCAATGCTTATGGCGAAGCTTTTTCAGGAGTTGAAACGTCACGGAAAGAATAATTTTGAACTTGTATTCTTAGTTATGAATCCGGGTTATAACGACCTTAACTACAATGTAATACTTAACAATGCAAAGATATTAGATATTCCAATTACAGTATTTAAGACAGAGATATTTGATACTGTAGTAGATATTACAGAGTCGCCTTGTTATTTGTGTGCAAGAATGAGGAGAGGATATCTTTACAGCAAGGCAAAGGAACTTGGTTGTAATAAGATTGCTCTTGGACATCATTATGATGATGTGATAGAAACAATTCTTATGGGTATGCTTTATGGTGCACAGGTTCAGACAATGATGCCTAAGCTTCATAGTACGAATTTTGAGGGAATGGAGCTTATAAGACCTATGTATCTTATAAGAGAAGCTGATATTATTCACTGGAAAGAATATAATAATCTTGAGTTCATACAGTGTGCCTGTCGATTTACAGAGGGATGTGCTTCCTGTGGTGGTACAGGAAAAGGTTCTAAGAGGGCAGAGATTAAGCAGCTTATAAAAGATCTGACCAAGGTAAGTCCGTATATAGAAAAGAACATATTCAGAAGTGTAGAAAATGTTAATATTGATACGGTAATTGCTTACAAGAAGAAGGGGCAGCGACACAGCTTTTTAGATGAATATGATATAACAGATGATAAGTATGCTGGTAACGCAGAGGTTGATAATTCAGAGAATATATCTAAAGAATTGAATAAATCAGACATAAACTCAAGCGGACAGTTAAGTGAATATCACACTGATGAAACAATTGAATTAGGTAAAACAGGTAGTACTCAAACAATGCCATTGAATAAATCGGACATCAATAAAGATGATATAAGTGAGAACACTTTAGCCAAATATGAAAAGTTAAAGTCAATTATTAAGGACTGTGGTAAAATAGCAATCGCATTTTCTGGCGGGGTTGACTCGACATTTTTAACCAAAGTTGCAAAAGATGTATTAGGAGAAAATGCTGTTGCAGTTACGATAAGTTCAATTCTGGTTACAAATGATGAACTTAAAGAAGCTGATGATTTCTGTAAGGTAGAGAATATAGAACATCTTATATATAAGGCAGATGTATTATCGATTCCGGGCTTTGAGAATAATCCACCAGACAGATGTTACATTTGTAAGAAAGCGATATTTACTAATGTGCAGAATCTTGTAGGTGAGAGAGGCATTAGTGTAATTGCAGAGGGAACAAATGTTGATGATGACGGTGATTACAGACCTGGTATGAGAGCCATAAAGGAACTCGGAGTAAGAAGTCCTTTAAAAGAGGCAGGTCTTACCAAGGCTGAAATCAGGGAATTATCTTGTATGTTAGGCTTAAAGACGTGGAATAAACCATCGTGTGCGTGCCTTGCTTCAAGATTTGCGTATGGTGAGGTTATTAATAAAGACAAGCTTGATATGATTTATAGTGCAGAATGTTATATAAGAAGTCTGGGATTTGAGCAGTTCAGGGTAAGATTACAGGATGGAATTGCAAGAATTGAATTAAGACCAGCAGATATACAGAAGTTTATTGAAAATGGAATAAAGGATAAAGTATCAGAGAAGCTTCACACACTTGGATTTAAGTATGTATCCCTTGATTTGGATGGTTACAGGCTTGGAAGTATGAATGAAGTATTGAACAGACAGGAAAGAGGTAACAATGGCGGTAGCTCATTATAATTGTGATTATTGCAATAATATGGTATATGATGAAGAAACGGAGCAGTTCGTGTGTGATGTAGATATGGACGAGGATGATTATGCAAGGCTTCTTACATCTGAGTATAAAGAATGTCCATATTATCAGAGCAATGATGAATACAAGATTGTAAGACATCAGATGTAGTTTTATATAAAATATAATTAATAGTGGCAGATATTTCGATATATTTATTAGAAAGATATGCATGGAAGGAAGTGAGTGAATGGACGATAAGAGATACGCTGTACTTATCGACTCAGATAATATTTCATCAAAATATATTTCGGACATTCTTGATGAAATGACAAAGTATGGCGTAATAACTTATAAAAGAATATATGGCGACTGGACAAGTACACAGGCAAGCAAATGGAAGAAAGAGCTTATGGAGAACTCTATAACACCTATACAGCAGTTTTGTAATACAGTAGGCAAGAATGCAACAGACTCAACGCTTATAATTGATGCTATGGATATTCTTTATACGAATAATGTTGACGGCTTCTGTATCGTATCTTCTGATGGCGATTTTACAAGGCTTGCAAGCAGGCTTAGAGAGTCGGGAATGGACGTTATCGGTATGGGTGAGAGCAAGACACCACGTTCATTCAGGGCCGCTTGTTCGGTATTTACAGACCTTGAGCTTCTTCGTGAACAGGCACACGAAGATGAGCCAGATAGTAAGCCGGTTAAGAAGACAGAAAGAAGCAATATTATTAAGCAGTCTAAGATAGAAAATGCAATTATTGAGATTATTCAGGAGAACGACAATAAAGGCAGGCAGACAGGGCTTGGTGAGCTTGGAAGCCGTTTACAGAAGAAATATTCTGATTTCGATGTAAGAAATTACGGTTACAGTTCATTGTCTACATTTCTTGAGGAAATGGAAAGTCTTGAATTAAAGAAGTTCAATAACACGGTTCTTGTCAGACTTAAGGAAGACAAGAATATGAAAGAGCAGGTTATGGAGTATGCAGTGAATTATGTAAAGAGTTCAGAAAATGCAGTGGAACTTGGAGCATTAGGACAGAAAATCCATATGAATTATCCTAATTTTAAGGTTAAGGAGTATGGTTATTCTACACTCAGCAAATTTATTGCAGGCATAAAATGTTTAAAAATAACAGCAACAGATGAAAACCGTAGAATGGTTTCAATAAAATAAACTAAAGTTAGTCATAAAGACAGGAAAGGAATATTATGAATAAGATAGCAAGTTTTACAGTTAATCACTTGGATTTACTTACAGGAGCATATGTATCAAGAAAAGATTATCAGGGAGATGTAGTTCTTACAACATTTGATTTAAGATTTACAAGACCTAATGTAGAAGCACCTATGGATACAGCAGGTATTCATACAATAGAACACCTTGTAGCAACATTTTTAAGGAACCATAAGGTATGGGCAGACAAGACTATATATTTTGGACCAATGGGCTGCCGTACAGGATTTTATGTAATATTTGCAGGTGACCTTGAGTCAGAGGATATAATTGATGTGTTAAGGGAAGCCGCTGATTTCGTACTGGATTATGAGGGTGAGATACCAGGATATTCACCAAGGGACTGCGGTAATTACCTTGATAATAACCTTACACTTGCAAAGATATATATGAAGAAGTATAAGGAAGAAGTTCTTGATAACCCAGTACCAGAAAGACTTCATTATCCACAGTAAAATAGATGGGAGCTTCTTATTACAGCAAAAACAGAAGAAAATGATTGAAGGGAACCTGTTTTGATGGAAAATATGGATATACAGATTATAAAATCAAGACGCAGAACAGTTTCAATAGAAGTCCATACAGATGGAAGTGTTATATTAAGAGCACCTAACAGGATGACGAAGAAAGAGCTTGATATATTTATTGATAAGCATATGTCTTGGATTGAGAGTAAACAGCAGTTGATGAAGGAAAGAAAAGAAGAAAAAATTCCTACCAATGCAAAGGCTTTTGATATGTTAACACCTAAGGAACGTGCCGTAATAAGGGGCACATTTATAAGAAAAGTAGAATATTACAGTAAGATTATGAATGTGACTGTTGGAAGGGTTACAATACGTAATCAGAAGACACGCTGGGGAAGCTGTAGTTCCAAGGGAAATGTTAATTTTAATTACAATTTGTATTATATGCCTGAAGAATTGTTGGATTATGTAGTGGTGCATGAGCTTTCGCATAGAAAATATATGAATCATTCGCAATCATTCTGGTGTGAAGTTGAAAAGTACTGCCCAGAATATAAGTTATGCCGCAGGAGGTTGAAAGACTACACACTTTCAATATAATAATTTGGGCGGGGCATTAATTAAAATGTCTTATTATGCAGCATAAACGTATTTTTGAGCATATCCCTTAAATTATAATAATCTGATTATTAGTAGGAGGTAATAAAACTATGAAAATTCCATTTAAAGTAGATTTGACAGGCAAGACTGCAATTGTAACAGGGGGAAGTGGAACACTATGTTCAGCAATGGCGTATGGACTTGCTGTAAGCGGTGCGAAGGTTGCAATAATCGGACGTAATAAGGATAAGCTTAATAATGTCACAGATGAGCTTATTAACAATGCTAAGACAGAATACAGCAAAGACATTGTTGTTAAGGGGTATAGCTGTAATGTAATTGATAAGGAAGAACTTAATAAATCTTATGAAATAATTAAGAGTGAGCTTGGAAGCTGTGATATTCTTATCAACGGAGCTGGCGGCAATCAGCCGGGTGCTATTACATCAATAGAGATGTTAAAGAAAGAAAAAGGAGAAAATGATTACTCTTTCTGGAATCTTGATGAGGATAATATAAGAGATGTTATGGATCTTAATTATATGGGAACACTTCTTCCGATACAGGTATTTACTAAGGATATGGTTGAAAAGAGAAGCGGAAGCATTATTAATATAGCATCTGTTACATCAATTTTACCACTTACAAAGGTAATGGCTTACGGCAATGCCAAGAGTGCAATACTTAACCTTACACAGTGGCTGGCAGTCCATTTTGGAGAAAGCGGAATAAGATGTAATGCAATCGCACCGGGATTTTATGCGGCTGAACAAAATCACGCATTATTATTTAATGAAGATGGTACATACACTGACAGAGCAAGAAAGATAGTTGCAGGAACTCCAATGGGAAGATTTGGTAATCCAGAGGAACTTATCGGAGCGGCATTATTCCTTGCAAGTGATGATGCGGCTGGATTTGTAAATGGTATTGTGTTGCCAGTAGACGGCGGCTATAGTGCGTACAGTGGCGTTTAATAAATAATTTTAATAATTATCAGATATAAAGGTATATATGTTGATATAAAATGCCGATATTCTAAATATAATAAAAGTTAAATGGTACAAAAGTATTATATGAGGAGGATAATGGTATGAAATTAGGAGAGGCAATACCAAATTATCAGGCATATCGCAATGAATTACAGGATAAGAAGACCAGCATATATAAGCAATATAAAAAAACAAAGGAAAAGGCTGAGCGTACCAATGATGAAGAATGGATACAAAAGGCAGCAGAGCTTGAGCTTTCATATAAGGAAGCAACTGATGATTTTGACAAGTATGAGAATGTTCTTAACTCGCTTAGGGAGCAGTGGTGTGCAGCAGCAAATACAGAAAACGACAAAGCACTTGCTGACCCTGAGACAGG
Source organism: Lachnospira rogosae (ex Hitch et al. 2025) (assembly GCF_040096455.1). Classification (NCBI taxonomy): domain Bacteria; kingdom Bacillati; phylum Bacillota; class Clostridia; order Lachnospirales; family Lachnospiraceae; genus Lachnospira; species Lachnospira rogosae (ex Hitch et al. 2025). The sequence continues at coordinate 102,825 of NZ_JBBMER010000003.1, forward strand.
ACTTGGTGCAACAATCGGCAAGATAATGACGACAATTGCAAGAATGTGTGCCGGTGATAAAGTTCCATATACCGATGAAAAGAAGGTTATGGAATATGACGATAAAATGTATGCAAGAGCCAAGCAGGCACAGATGATTATGGCATCAATGAAGAAAAAGCAGAAGGAATACGATTCACTCTGGGATAAAGAGGGTGGAGAGTATGACCCTGAGGGTGTAGCTGATAATACAGAAGCACAGGGAGAGCTGCCAGATATCCCATCATCGGACGGAGACAGTACGGATACAGGTGAAGCAGTATCAGATAGTGAATAATTAATAAAATGGAGTGTCATATGAAACATAATCGATACTTTATGCAGGTATTAACAGTATATCAGTTATCTGCGTATTGTATGAATTGTTTCCTGTGACACTCCATTTTTGTCTTATAAGTCTATAATCCTTTATTATTAAGATAAATACATATTATAAAGCAAGTACTTATTAATAATTAAATATGTTATAAATTAAACATATATATTAAAATAAGTACTTGCTTATTAAGTATTAAATATGCAGTTGATATTAATTAAATTAAGATTAATTAAACTTCAAATAAAAGATCACCATAGCTTGGGAATGGCCAGAATTCCTTATCAACGATCATTTCAAGCTTATCAGCAGGAGCTCTTAATTCGTCCATAGTTGTCTTAACTTCATCTCTGAAGTACTTAGCCTGTTCTGTAATGTCAGTAACATCAGCAGCCTTAGCTGTAACATCAATAAGCTTAGTATAAGCAGCCTTCATATCCTTTAAGTAACCAGAAACTTCTGCAAGTAAATCAGCCTGAACAGAAGCATCAGCACCAGCTTCCTTAACAGTAAGAACTGAGTTAGCAAGCTCTGTTGTGTAAGAAATAACTGAAGGAATAATCTGCTTTCCAGCCATATCAATCATTGTCTTAGCTTCAATGTTTATAGCCTTTGCATAAGCTTCATACTTAATCTCAGCTCTTGACTTTAATTCAGCCTCTGTAAATACACCAAAGCTTTCAAAAAGCTTAACGGCCTTAGGAGTAGTAAGGGCAGGAATAGCATCAACCATAGATTTAATATTTGGAAGACCTCTTCTTTCAGCTTCTTCTACCCATGCATCTGAGTAACCATTACCATTAAATACGATTCTATGATGGTCAGTAAAGAGCTTCTTGATAAGATCATGAACAGCCATATCGAAGTTTTCTACTCCATCAAGCTGGTCAGCGATTTCCTTAAAGCTTTCTGCAACGATTGTGTTAAGAACTACGTTAGCAGGAGCAATTGAATCTGATGAACCTACCATACGGAATTCAAACTTATTACCAGTAAATGCAAATGGTGAAGTTCTGTTTCTATCAGTAGCATCCTTGTTAAGGTCAGGAAGTGTAGAAGCACCTGTCTTTAACTTACCCTTCTGGATAGAGCTTGTTGCATCACCCTTATCAATAAGCTGCATAACAACATCCTCAAGCTGCTCACCAAGGAACATAGAGATAATAGCTGGAGGTGCCTCATTAGCTCCAAGTCTGTGGTCATTACCAACGTCAGAAGCAGATTCTCTTAAAAGATCAGCGTGTTTATCAACAGCCTTCATAACAGCACCGAGTACAAGTAAGAACTGGATATTTTCGTGAGGTGTCTTGCCAGGTTCGAGAAGGTTGATACCATCATCAGTTGTGATTGACCAGTTATTGTGCTTACCAGAACCATTAACTCCGGCAAATGGCTTCTCATGGAGAAGGCATACAAGACCATGTCTGTAAGCAACTTTCTTCATAACCTCCATCATAAGCTGGTTGTTATCAGTAGCAATATTGCACTGTGCATATATAGGAGCTAATTCATGCTGTGCTGGAGCAACTTCATTATGCTGAGTCTTGGCAGATACGCCGAGCTTCCATAATTCTTCGTTGATATCCTTCATAAATGCAGCAATTCTTTCACGGATAGAACCGAAGTAGTGATCATCAAGTTCCTGTCCCTTTGGTGGCATAGCACCGAATAATGTACGTCCAGAGAAGATAAGATCCTTTCTCTGAAGATATTTTTCTCTATCTACTATAAAGTATTCCTGTTCAGCACCAACAGAAGGAGTAACCTTCTTAGATGTTGTGTTACCAAATAATTTTAATATTCTTAAAGCCTGCTCGTTAACAGCATCCATTGAACGAAGAAGAGGTGTCTTCTGATCAAGAGCTTCTCCTGTATAAGAACAGAAAGCAGTAGGGATACAAAGTGTTGCACCTTGTGCACCTTCACGAACGAAGGCAGGTGATGTGCAATCCCATGCTGTATATCCTCTTGCCTCGAATGTAGCACGAAGACCACCTGAAGGGAATGATGAAGCATCTGGCTCGCCCTTTATTAATTCTTTACCAGAGAATTCCATAAGAACCTTTCCGTTTTCATTAGGTGCTGAAATAAATGAATCATGCTTTTCAGCAGTAGTTCCTGTCAAAGGCTGGAACCAGTGTGTGTAATGAGTTGCGCCTTTTTCGATAGCCCAATTCTTCATTGCATTAGCTATAACATCAGCATCGGTAATATTTAATTCCTGTACACCTGCTATTGCTAACTTAAGATTTTTGTATACGTTTTTTGGTAAACGTTCTTTCATAACTGTGTCGTTGAACACGTTCTCGCCGAAGATGTCAGCTACATTGAATTTTTCGCTCATAACTTTTTCATCCTTCCTTTTCATAGATTATTATTCTATTAGTAAAACTAAAAAAGGCGTACACATATACATTATTAAGATGTATAATATGAACGCCTTTGTTCTACCTTATTTGATTAGCGACAACTACCTGTCGTCTTTAATTAAAATAACTCAAAATTAATAATAATGCAAGTTCTTTTTTAAAAAATATAAAAAAAATTAAAATTATTAATTATCTAAGTCAATTTCAAGTAAATTCTACTCTAATGAGGCTTCTCCAATATACATTCCGTGTACGATAAAGCGTTTCTCACCGTTATCAGTACAAGTAGAAAGAGTAACTACCTGACTTGCTGATGAAATATCAACCCCTGTATCATACAAAGATTTGGCTTTCATATCTGCTGCATAACTTTGCATAGAAGCAAGAGAAGGGAAGTTAAAGGTATATGTATCACTTACAGCTTCACTTATGTAGCAGCTAAAGATTTTATATTGTTTAATGACATTACCAGTGTATATATAGAATACATTGTTGCCAGAACCATTATAGAACGATGAATTCTCATAACTTTTAAGCTTGCCAAACATCGCACCATTTCGCATATTGTGTCCGTATATAATCACATGGTTTGAAGAAAGTCCGCTATTAATGCGGGAATCTTCAAACAGACAGCCATTAGCACTGGATTGCTTGTCAAATGTATGTGTAAGGTAATAATCATTATCATTACCCTGAACCATTGGAAGCCTGCATCCAATAGATGGAATGTATATATATCCAAGTCCATCAGAATTAATATTAAGAAGTGCCTGATGGTTATACTTAAATGGAACTTCAACTTCCTCTTCCTCATCACCGATAATTACATTAGTGTGGGAATCTTCATCAAGAACATTCTGTTCAATGTCATTATATATTACATCAGCCTTGTGATATGCAAGGAATATGTTGATAAGATTGTATGCGGCAAATATAAAGACAGCAACTGATATTAAAAGAATAATACGTCTTATTATATTAGAACGCTTTTTATCTTTCTCCTGTCTGTCAAATACTGCATCAGCATCATTCTCATCATATGGAGAATTACTGTCTGAATAATCCATATCCTCATCTATAAAATCATCAACATCATCATTCAGAATATCGTCAGGATCTTCTAATTCATAATCGGGCATATCATCTGATTTAGTTATATTTCTACGAGATGATTGTTCTGGATCATCATTCAATAAATCATCATTATTGTTAGTTGTATTCATAGTATTATAGTCCTTGTGTGTTGTGTGTAATGCTAATTATGCCTTTCCAGCTGAACCGAATAAGTTAATCTTTTCGCGAACAGTCTCTTTAATAGCTTCACTACCAGGAGCAAGGAGCTTTCTTGGGTCAAATCCCTTTCCCTCAAGGTCTTTGCCTTCTTCAATATATTTTCTTGTTGCAGCAGCAAATGCAAGCTGGCATTCTGTATTAACATTAATCTTAGCAACACCTAAAGAGATCGCTTTCTTAATCATATCTTCAGGAATACCTGTACCACCATGTAATACTAATGGCATATTGCCAACCTTTTCTTTAACAGCGGCAAGTGTTTCAAAGCTAAGACCTGGCCAGTTAGCAGGATATTTGCCGTGGATATTACCGATACCAGCAGCAAGCATTGTTACACCGAGGTCAGCAATTGATTTACATTCATTAGGGTCAGCACACTCCCCCATACCGATAACGCCGTCTTCTTCACCACCGATTGAACCAACTTCTGCTTCAAGTGAAAGACCCTTCTCTTTGCAGATTTTAACAAGTTCTTTAGTCTTTTCAATATTCTCTTCAATTGGATAGTGGGAACCATCAAACATAATTGATGAAAATCCTGCATCAATGCAGTCATAACAAGCTTCATATGTTCCATGGTCAAGGTGAAGTGCAACAGGAACAGTAATCTTAAGATCATCTATCATTGAACTTACCATACTTGCTACGGTCTTAAATCCTGTCATATATTTACCAGCACCACACGATACACCGAGGATAACTGGTGAGTTCATCTCCTGAGCTGTAAGAAGAATCGCTTTAGTCCACTCAAGATTATTGATATTGAACTGCCCAACAGCATATTTGCCATCTCTGGCTTTTTCTAACATTTCTTTTGCTGAAACTAACATAAATATTAACCTCCTACTATGTAATATGGACATAGCTTTGCTTAATGCCCACTCTTATTATTCATTATACATTAAAGCTAATAAAATGCAAAGAAAATAGTGTCAAATAGTGCGAATTTGAAAAATAAAATCAATATATTTAAGTTGTTATTGATACTAAAAAGAAGTATAATCTAAAAAAGGAATACAGAACCCGAAAGGAGAAAGAAATTTATGGGGAAATTTATTTATTTAGCCAATATTATAGCCGCAGATGTGGATTTTTATAATATTGAGGGTAACAGGGGAGATTCATATCTTCCATTTATAGGTTTTATGATGTTTGTAGTAGGTGCTGTTGTAGCGTTTATGGGTTTTTCAAAGTATATAACAGCCAAGAAGAATTTTAACCTGTTCTATGATTTAAGGGACAGCGTTAAGGTTGATAAAGCCACTAATGAGAAGAACAAGAAAACTGGAATCATTATGATAGCTGCAGGAATAATTGTTCTTATTGTTTCATTCTTTGTAATATAGAAGACTAATAATAAGAGATCAATGCAAAAGATTAATTAGAAGATTAAGTATATAAAGATAAGGTTCTTATTCCTTGATATTTATGAGAATGAACTCTTTCGTATTAGTTAGTGATGATATCAATAATCACAATACGTAAAATGCCACCCCGTTAAGGGTGGCATCGAAAGAGGGAGGAGAGTTGTACATTATGATTAACAACTCATATTTATGAAGAACTATAAAAGTCAATAAGCTTTATTAATATATATCAGATTGTCTGATATATTTTCTATATTTAAAAGTATATTGATTAAAAGTGAAGAAAGAATGTTCATAATGTTAAAACTTATTGAATGCAATATGAACAAATTATGAACATATATAATATTACATAAATTAATGGAGGTAAGATATGCCAATTATATACAAGTGTCCTAATTGTGGAGCGGCAATGGAATTCTCAAGTGAATTGCAGAAGCTTGAATGTAAGAGGTGTGGTACAAGTATAGATGTTAAGACATATGAAGATGAATATGCTTCTTTAATGGAAGAAGTAAGTGGAAGTACATCAGATAATAGTGATTACGGATTTAATAACAGTGAACAGGATAATGATACCGATAATAATATGAAGATATATCATTGCCAGAGCTGTGGAGCAGAACTTGTTGCAGATGAATATACATCAGCTACATTTTGTTCATATTGTGGTAATCCCACATTGGTTGAGGACAGACTTAAAGGAAGCTTCAGGCCAAAGTCAATAATTCCATTTAAGATTAACAAAGATCAGGCAGTAGATATATATAAGAAATGGCTGAAAAAAGGAATGCTTACACCAAAGGAATTATCAAGAAAAAGTACAATTGAGAAGATTAGTGGTGTGTATGTCCCATTCTGGCTGTATGATTATTCAGCAAGAACTATGATGAGTGCCAATGCTAATAAGGTAAGAACGACAAGACGTGGCGATACAGAATATACATATACAGACCATTTTGATGTGTATAGAGATGTATCAGCAGAATTCAAAAGAATTCCGGCCGATGCTTCAGAGAAAATGCCAGATGAACAGATGGATATGTTAGAGCCTTATAATTACAGCGAGATTACAGATTTTGCAATGCCATACTTATCTGGTTATCTTTCAGAAAAATATAATTATACAGCTGATGAAATACAGAGTCGTGCCAAGAAGAGAGCAGATTCATACATAACACAGATTGCAAGGGATTCAATTACTGGTTATTCAAGTGTCATAGTAAGGAATAACAGCATAAGTATGAATGGCAGGGGCAGCGAATATGCACTTTTGCCAGTGTGGATGCTCAATTTCAGATACAATAATAAGGAATTCCATTTTTATCTTAATGGACAGACTGGTAAAATAGTGGCAGACAGACCTATAAGTGCAGGAAAAGCCGTTACATATGGTATTGGAATTTTTGTGCTTACACTTATTATTACAATGATAGGAGGGCTGTTGTTTATATGATGTGTGTAGATTTAAAAAGACATTTTAACTGGTTAAAAGTGGCTGTAATGGCAGTATTAGCTGTTATGGTTATGATGTTTGTATTAACAGGAACACAGAGCGCGTATGCGGGTACAGATAATAAGACCTATGTAATAGATGATGCTGGAATTCTGACAAGTGAGGAAGAACAGAAGCTTACAGATATGTGCAGGAAGGCATCTAAGAACTGTCAGCTTGATATTGTTATCATAACTATGAACAAGAATTTAGATTATAGTCCTATGGATAATTATCTTCGTTCAATACTTGAAGAACAGTATGGTTATGAGGAAACAGGAACTGACTGCGAGGCTGTTGTATATGGAATAGATATGACTTCAAGAGCAGACAGAATTGTAACATCAGGAAGAGCAAGGAGCAGCATTTCACAGTCAAGTCTGGATTCAATCAGGGAAAGTGCGGAGGATAAGCTTGCTGAAGGCGATTATTATGCAGGCTGTAAGAAATACATAAACGGAATTGAGAGAAAGCTTAATGTAAATATGTTATCAAGACTTACATATTATATGCCAGTTAAGATTTTAATCTCACTTGTGGTAGCAGTTATTGCAGTATTGGCAATGATGAGCAGTGCCAGGTCAAAGATGACAGTGAACAGTACAGAGTATACTAAGAACCACGGATATAAGATGAATGACAGAAGAGATGTATTTATCAATACAACAATTACTAAAAGACATATTGAAAAGAGCAGTTCAAGTGGTGGAAGCTCTGGCGGTGGTAACTCTGGAAGTTCAGGCGGACACTTCTAAGAAGATATATATTTAAAAATTGTATAAGACCTATAGGATAAAATAAGGTTATGTAAATTTTTTATATAGGTCGGATTTTAAAATAAGCCCGGTATGATTAAAGCAATCATATTTATGATTGTGATTAAGCATACCGGGCTTTTATTATACTATTAGAGTGTTTCTGGTTCAGCGTAATCTACACCAAAAGTATCAACAGTAACAGTCTTCATAACCTGAGGAGTTCTAGGTCTGTCACTCCAGTCAGTATCAATTGAAGCAATGCTGTCTAATACATCTTCACCTTCAACAAGTTTACCAAAAGCGGCATACTGACCGTCAAGGTGAGGTGCATCAGCGTGCATAATAAAGAACTGGGAACCTGCTGAATCCGGGTGCTGTGCACGTGCCATAGAAAGGACACCTCTTGAGTGCTTAAGATTATTTTCAACACCATTGTAGTTGAATTCACCCTTGATTGAGTATCCAGGACCACCCATGCCTGAGCCTTCTGGGTCGCCGCCCTGAATCATAAATCCAGCGATAACTCTGTGGAAAATAAGTCCGTCATAGAAACCTTTCTTAACAAGACTTATAAAATTGTTTACTGTATTAGGTGCAACGTCTGGATAAAGTTCTGCTTTCATAACGTCGCCATTTTCCATTGTAAATGTTACAATAGGGTTCTGATTAGACATAATTAACCTCCAAAATAATGTGTAATGTGTGGGATAATTACAAGACGAAAGCAAATATGACTAACGGACGTTGTGAGATAAAAATATATTACCGCTGGGCACGCTTGCGCTACTTGAAACCGTAGCGGTACTAAGCGGCTAAAGGACAGCCGCTAAGTGCCGACGGTTTCAAAAGTACACAGCTTGTAATGTATTTTTATTTCACAGCTGGTTAGTGATAGTGGTCGTTTTGTAATTATCTGTGATAATATTATGTATTGTAATGGGGATTATTGTAAAAGTCAATTGGGAGGATTATACGTGAGTTATGGAAAGAGTGTATATATTTGATTGTGACAGGATTATAGGTGATGAGGAAAAACGGACTATTATAGAGAATATGGAAGGAAAGGCTGAGGTTATTTTTGATAATTCTGAGGGGTATGACAGGGATACGGATATAGTTATAAGTACACGTTGTGTGGGGAATAGAGATGTGGCTGGTATGGAAGTTATTATAAGGGAAGATATTGGAGTTGGGTGTGATTATGTGGGAACTGCACCTTATGTGATATATGAACCAGAGGAGATAGATTATTATTACTGTCAGAAGGTGTATGCAAGAAAAAAGGGGCTTCCAGCATTTATTCTTGAAACAGAGAGGTTTATTGTGAGGGAAGAAAGTCTTGATGACCTTGATGAATTGTACGAATTGTATGACACACTTGCAGATTGTGAGTTTATAGAACCTTTGTATGAATTAGAGAAGGAAAAAGAATTTGTAAGAAATTACATTAATAATATGTATAGATTCTTTGAGTACGGAATGTGGCTGGTATATTCTAAAGATACAGGCAGGCTTGTTGGACGTATGGGAATTGAGAATAGAAGCATTGATGGGGAAAATGTTCAGGAAATAGGTTATCTTACAGGAAAGCCTTATCAGAATATGGGAATAGCATACGAAGTATGCAGTGCAATTATGGAATATGCTAAGGAAGAATTGGGCATAGATAAATTATATTCCTGCATAGATAAGAATAATAAACCGTCAATATCGCTTATACACAAGCTTGGCTTTAAAGTGTATGCACAGGACATTGACGGTATGAATATTTATATATGTGAGTTTAATTAGTTGTTACTATCATCTGACTGATTATCATTTAAAGTAACAGCAGTGTTGTCAACATTGTCATCAATGGCTTTATGTTGTTTAGCCGTTTCTATTTTTTCAGCTTTTTCTTTTTCAGCTTCTCTGGCCCGCTCATCATTAGTGTTCTCTAATGACTTAAATATTCTTGTGAATATGAATGAGTCAACATAAATAATAAGCGGTATAGTTACTATAAATGCAGTAAAATACTTTAAAGAAAAGAGGATAAGTCCGTATGTTGCAATCATCATGATAAATGTCTGTGGCAGGTGATGAACGCATAATATAAGTGAATTCTTAACAATTGTAAATGCTTTATCATCATATCTTGAAAGCACTGCAAATGAATATAAAAGAACACCAGCCCATACAAGAGCACAGCCTGCGATAGCATACATAAAAATAGTACCAGCCATTGAACCAGATGAGAATGCCCAGTAGGCACAGGCCCTTATATCAAAGAATAAAAGTAGTCCGATAACTCCCATGATAAGTTCGACCAATAATCCCTGGACAAAATTAGTCTTAAAAGACTTCCAGAAATCTTTAAACACATAATTTTCTTCATCTTTAACAAGCTTCATTCCAGCATAAAATGCAGCTGTAAGTGAAGCACCTATTGTGATAACAGGGATACAGAATATAACTGTTATTAATCCAAGTATAAGGAAATCACCAGCTTTCGTGAGTCCCCTGAAAAATTTACCATCTAATCCAAAACCACGCATAATATATCTCCATTCTACATTCATAATGAAAGTGACTAAATCAGATTATACTTATATATGTAACAAAAAGCAAAGAATTTTTAATGCATATTTCTTAAATGTTTATAAAAGCTGTTTTTTTAAGCGTTAAGGTATGATAAACTAACAAATGTTGATTAATTAAAGAGTAATTAATAAAAAGCAAAGCCACAGTGTTTCTGGCTGTTTAATGAAATGTAATGTATTAGGAGGCTATATGGCAGAGGGTAATTCTATTAAAGATGAGGTGAAAGAACAGCGTAAGAAGTTCTTAACACTTACGTTTACAGGCAAGCTGCAATATATATGGGAATATTACAGAATTCCAATTGCGGCGGTTATAGCTGTTGTTCTTGTGGTATTGTCATTTATAAATGCTTACAGAAGAAATAATTATGAAGGAGTATGTGATATTGCGGTATGTGACGGCAAGATTACAGGATACGATACAGATGATGATTTATTGACAACAGGTTTTACTAATTATCTTGGAATAGACGGCAAGAAACAGCGTATACATATAGATTACAGCTATACGCTTGAAGAAAAGCTTTTCGACCAGGATCCACAGATAAGCAATGAGAAGATATATGTTTTGTCGCAGACTAATAACCTTGATGGGTATATGTCAGAATATGAAAATATAGACCACTTCTGCTTTGATACGAGCTGCTTCTTCTATGATTTAACAGAACTTTTTACAGATGAAGAAATGGAGCAATTATCAGATTATATAATATACCATACACAAAGAGATGGTGAAACCCGTGCAGTAGCAGTAGATTTATCTGATGCACCAAGAATACAGGATACAGACCTTACAATGGAAAGACCTTGCTATGGAATTGTTCAGTCAGCAAGAAATCCGGAAAATGCAGCTGATTTTATCAGATATGTATTTGATATGGAAAGAAAATAAAAATGTAATATTATGAAATGATATATGGAAGGCTTGATATATGAGCCTTCCATTATTTATATATGGAGGGAATAAAGCTTGAATAATAAAGATGGAGAATTAACGGAGGAAGAGTACAGGGAAGTTATAAAATATGGCGGAGGTATGCTGATTAATATAATTATAGGGGTGGTAGCTGCTGTTGCTATTGCAGTGTATATGGGAATGTTAAAAAAAGGAGTGGTATTTTTGATGTTATTATTGCCATTAAGACAATATTGTGGCGGATATCATATGAAAAATCATAATAAATGTATTGTGGCATCAATAATAATATATTTTCTACAGTTAATGTTAATAAAAAATTTGAAAGTTACCATTAGTGTGCAAATTGTTATGCTAATTTTTGCTTTGGTAATTATTTTAATGTTGGCACCTGTCGATAATATAAATAATAAAATGAATTATGAAGAAAAGAACTATTTAAAGAAGAAAATAAGAGTTATTTTAATAATAGAGTTATTTTTATATGCTATTTTTATTGTATTATCAAAAATGGACTACGGATTAATTGTAGTTTTGTGTATTGCTATAGTAGCGGGATTGCTTATATTAGGGAATATAAGCAATAGGATACAGGAAAGAGGGGAGAAATATGATATACAGGATAGGGATATGTGACGATGAACAGTTGACGTGTTCAGAATTGGAGAATTACATTAATGAAATTTTTGAATGTAAAGATGATGAAGCTGAAATATATGTGTGGAACTCAGGTGAAGCGTTGAAAAAGGATATATCTAATGGGGTGAAGATTGACATTTTGTTTCTTGATATAGAGCTTCAGGACAGCAATGGCATTGAACTTGGTAAATATATAAGGAATTATATGAAAAATATGTCAATGAATATTGTATACATATCGTCAATGACAGAATATGCTATGGAATTATTCAAGATACATCCATATGATTTTGTGGTAAAGCCATTTGATAAGAATGAAATTGAGAACTTAATAGATGAAATGTGTGGATATTATGAGCAGGATAACAAGCATTTTAAGTATTGTGTGTATGGAAAGACCAATATGGTTATGATGAGGGATATTAAGTATTTTGAGAGCAGGGGACGGCATATAATTATCAATCTTGTGGATAATCAGTCAATACAATATGTGGGACAATTAAAAAATGAAATAAAAAAGCTGCCATTAAATTTTGTGGAAATTGGCAAATCTTATATTATAAATTTAAAGCATATGAGGGAATGTCACGTCAGTTATGTGGTTATGGATGATGGAAAAGAGCTGGGGATAAGCAGGGCATACCGCAATTATTTTAATGAGAAAATATTAGAATATAATAGCTGATTAATAGAATAAAGCGTGAATATATTTTAGTGAGTTAGAGGGATAAATTATGACATACAATTATATAATATCAGTTTTTGTGGAGTTAGTAAGGACAATACTTATTGTACAGTATTTTCAAGTGTTTTTTGATAAGAATAATAGTCTGCACAAATATCTGGTTAGTGGATTTATGTTTGTTGCAACAGTGCTGGTTTATATTACGTTTAATAACGTAATCATAAATATGATAATAACATTTGTGACAATATTTGCTATTGCCAATGTATATAGCGGTTCTCTAAAAAAGAAATTCTTATTATCGTGTATGAACTTTGGAATATGCTGTGCAATAGACATAATATGTTCTTTTATATTAGGAGTTACGGTAGAAAACAGAAATAACGAAGTTATAGGTATGATTATGTCTTTGTTGATATTTTATGTAGTCATATTGATTATAAAGAAAATATATAAAGGCAGAATACAGGATGAATTCGCAGGAAAATGGTATTTTCTGCTTATAATTTCAGCTATGAGTATTGCTTCTGAATATATTTTATCAATTGATAAGGGGATAGCATATATAACGGTAATAGAGATTAGTTTTATAATTTTATTGATAAATGTCATTTTGTATTTCTTTTATCTTTCTATGATAGAACAGTATTCATTACAGCAGGAAATGGAAGCATTAAAGAAGCAAATGGATGTGTATGAGTTGAGAATGCAGAACAATATACAGAATGAACGAAATATAAGAGCAATTAAACACGATATGAAGCATCACATAAGGGAACTTACATATCTTGTGACGGATAATAATTATGCAGAGGTGAAAAAATATCTTAATTCTTTGGAAAATGATGTGTACGATAATACATCATATATCAATTCTGGAAATCAGATAATGGACGGAATAATTAATTATTATATATGTAAATTCAAAGAAAATAAAATCCAATATGAAACAAAGATTGCTGTGCCGGATAAGCTGGATATAAGTTCATATAATTTGAATATTATATTGGGAAATCTTCTGGATAATTCAGTCCAAAGCACGATTTTAACGCAAGCACCAAGCATAAATATACGAATTGAATATAAGACGGGAATATTATACATATATGTTAGTAATTCGTGCTTAGAAAATTCAGTAACCTATAAAAATAATAAAATTATCAGCACCAAGGGAAGTAATCACGGATATGGCATAAGTAATATTGATAAAATTGTAAAGAAATATAATGGAACTTATAAAATAGACTGCATTAATAATGAGTTTAAAAGCAGCATTTTAATACATTTATGTAGCTAATATGTGCAAATTATGTCGAATTATCTACCAAAAATATCGTTGTCCTAAATAAAGGCATATAAAGTGTTATAATCCAGCTTGTGAACAAGATAAAATGACAAAGTCAGTTAAAAAACTTAGAAAAATGTAGGAGGAAGTTCAATGGCAGTAGGTGGAATAGGCAGTTTTAGTGCATTGACTAGTTACAGTGGAGTTAATAGCAGTAAAGCTAATAGTGAGCTGGAATTTGATAAAATCTACCAGCAGAAAACAGATAGTGTAGAGATAAATTCAACGGCAGGAAACAATGACATAATGACAATATATGAAATGTTGTGTTCAGAATTTCCAGAAGCTAATTACATATTGGAAGATAGAAGTGATGAAAAAAATCTATTTTTTAATAATGTTGATACACGAATAGGAAAAGACTTTGGGAATCCAAGTAAAAAGAATGTATTTATAGATGTGGGGGTAATTAAGAAAATACAAGAAGACCCGTCTTATTATTTAGAAGCCAAGTTGGATTTGCAACAAATAATTGAACATTATGATGAGGCACGAACCCACGGTGGTTCAGATTTGCCATATACTACTGGTGAGCTTGATTATGAAAATGGTAGAATACAAGCTGGATGGAGGTATGATAGTAAGTGTTGTCAGGAAGCTGTGGCAAAAGAAGTTAAAAAGTTAGAAAGTCTAAAATTATCAGATACAATCAATTATGACTATATTAAAGATAAGATGGACACAATGCTGGACAATTTTATGGATAAAGTAACGGAAGGCATAGTAGGGAATGATAAAGAAGGAAAGTGAATAGTGAACTTTCGAGATTATGAAAAAAGTCTGTAAATTCAAACTTCTATAATAAATAAGAGCTGGAGGTATGCTTCCAGCTCTTATTTATTATAGTCAGGACAGTCCTAAAGAGCATCTTCTCCACGTTCGCCAGTACGAATACGAATGGCATCAGTTACTTCATAGACGAAGATTTTGCCATCGCCATATACACCAGTGTTGATTTCTTCGATAATCTGGTCAATGATTTGTTCGTAGGTTTCATCAGATACAATAGATTCAACCTTTACTTTAGGCAGCAGGTTGCCGCCGAAGTCAACGCCGTTGTATACCTGCTTATGTCCTTTCTGGCTTCCGTAACCCATTATATTAGTAATCATAAGCCCGTGAGCGTTGTTATTGTTAAGAATTACCTTTAAATCGTCAAGTCTTTCTGGACGTATAATTATTTCGAGTTTTTTCATAATTAAGCCTCATTTCTGCGCACGCTTCTAGTGCATAGTGAATTTGTTAAAAATGCATTATTAATATTCATAAAATTAATCTTCATAAAGCTGTTTGCTTGAGCTGTAAACTGTGAAGCAGTAGTATAAAGCACATATTCCAACGAGAGCTTCAACAAGTATTGAATATAAAGAAATTGTTGAACCAAATATCATAAAATGTGCAAATACAGCAGCCGATAAAATAAGCCAGGTAATTTGATAATTACGTGTTACAGCAGATTTCTCCTGAATATTAGATTCCATAATAAGTGCTTCTGTAAAATAATAAGTAAAATAGATTGCAAATATTACAGTTATTCCAAGTGAAATAGTAAGCATTGAGCCAGCAGCTTCCTGCCAGTCAATAAAGTTGATGACCTGTGCGATGACAGAAGCAATAAAGCCGACAATAGCAACAATGCCGGATTTTTTGAATCTTGAGTTACGGTTAATCATTGGAAGTACGCCAATTATAATTAAGAGAAAACCAACGCAGTCATTAGTTACATCAATATTAATATGACCAAATGTTACGTTGAAACGCATAGAAATAATTAATATTCCTACAAGAATTAAAATAATATTTTTTTTGTTCATATTCTGTGTCTTTAAGGAAAAGACATCTCCTTTCGATATAGTCTTTCAATACAATATAATATTTTAGGTAGATTATTTCAATAAAAATTGTATTAAATAACAGATAATGGAAAGCTTGACAAAGTAAGCTTTCTGTTATTATCAAAAATTGGTTGTTGATATGACACTAAACTGTACTATCTAATGGTATGTAATATAGCAGGAAATATACTATCTTATATACTATAAGTATAGTATGATATACAATAAGCTATATGTCAAATAAAAAAGAAAAGTTAATTTTATGGGGATTTTACAGAGGTTTAACACATAATTTATATAGGGAATAGTTGTTTATTATAAATGTGTGTGCTAGAATGTCAGATAATTATCATAAGCCCTATGTGCTTTAGAAATGGAGATGTGTATGTTAGATTGGAATACTCCAAAGCTTAGTGATAAAGAATGGATAGAACAGTGCGTAAAAGAGTCACAATATATAGGGAGTGACGCGGCATTTGCCAATATATACCTGTTAAGAAGCAAATATAATATAAAAGTGACATATTATAAGGATTTACTCATAAGATATTATGAGGGGCTTGGCAATAGAAAAGGGTATACCTTTCCATTGGGAAGAAAAGATGTGTTATCCGCGCTTTATGCAATAGAGCAGGATGCTAAGGAAATGAACAGACCATTGGAGTTCTGTTTTGTGACAGAGGAACAGAAAGAAATATTAGAGAATACATTTGCAGGCAGGACAGAGAGTTCGTCAGATGCAGGCGATTATGATTACATATATGGACAGCCAGAACTTTCACTGCTTAGCGGAAGAATATATCATAAGAAGAAGAACCACGTTTCCAAATTTAAAAGGACATATGAGGATTATATGTTCTGTGAAATAGGAAATGGTAATCTTGATGATGTTATGATTATAGAAGAAGAGTGGTATTATGACCGCTTACAGCAGGACGACATTTCTGCAATGAAGGAATATGAGGCAATAAGGGAAGCAGTTGATAATTTTGAAGAATTATCGCTTTCTGGTGGAATTATTTATGCGAATAATGTTCCTGTGGCTATGACAATAGCATCATATATTAATGATGCGGTGGTCGATATACATTTTGAGAAGGCAGTCGGGGAATATGCTGTTAATGGTGGATTTGCCGCGATTAACCAGATGTATGCTTCAACGCTTAAAGATGTTAAATTTATTAACAGGGAAGAAGATATTAACATACCAGGTTTAAGAAAGGCGAAGGAGTCATATCATCCTAAGTTTATGCTTAAAAAATATGGTGTGAGAGTGAAATAAAATGCGTGTAGGATAATGTATGCGTAAGAATGAGGAGTAATATACAATATGCTGTCGAAGGTATTATCAAAAGAAACTTGTGCAAAATGTCGTTTTTGCTGTTCGTTTAGAAGGTGCAGTCTTTGGGAAACACCTTTATTTCCCAAAAATGAGTGTGAAAAATTATCAAAGGATAATGAATATGGTGTCAAATCAGATTTTCAGATGCAGGGAGAGTATGGGCAGATGAAGCTTTTACACAAATATTGTACACAGGATAGTGAGGAAGAAGCAGCTTGTGATTACCTTGATGCACATAAGGGATGTATTCTTTCACAAGAGGACAAACCATTTGATTGTAAGATATGGCCTCTTAGAATAATGAGAAAAGGCGACAGGCTTGTAATAGCACTTACACCAACTTGTCCTTCGATAGGAAGAGAGCCGTCAGAGGAGTTAAAAGAGCTTGTGAATAACGGCTTAGGTGAGGTTATATATAATTATGCAAAGGAAAATCCATTTATTATTAAAGAATATAAAGAGGGATTTCCTATAATTATGGGTTAACAAAGTATAAAGCTTGCCCGATATATCGATCGTATGTAGTAAAAAATGATTAGGAAAGGGGTCTGGTTATGACTGTTATAGGAGCAGGAAGTTATAGTATTAAAAGTGTTAGTTATAATAATGACATAACTGTTATAAAAGATAATCAGAATACAGACACTAATGTTTCGTCATCCGGCATTAATTCAAAGCTTGAAAATGCAGAAGCTGCCAGTGATAAGTCTGTAGATGATGTATATGCAGATGACGAACAGGTTAAGGAAGCTGATAAAACACCAAGACATTCTGATCCTAAGAATTTTACATTTGACTTCAAGAAAGGGAATGAATTCAATCTTGAGGGTGCGACTAGGGATTATGAAGATATTAATGTTAGTAAAGCGCTTACAGATATGAAGAAAGATGAAGTTCTTGAACGATATAAGTTCTTTGTAGATTCTCCAAATCTTGGAACTGACACAGATGGAACGGTACGGATTGTAAGGCGTTAAAGGCGTTATTATATGCTTTTTAAGGCACTTAATTTAATCACAGATAAAAAAATTCAAAATTTTTAAAAAAATTTAAAAAAACACTTGCATTTTGTAAAATACTAGTATATAATTCATTTTGTTGTCACGACAATGGGCTTTCGCCAAGTGGTAAGGCACTGGATTCTGATTCCAGCATTTCGGGGGTTCGAATCCCTCAAGCCCAGCTTGTACCCTCGCATTTATTGCGAGGGTTTTTTGTTTAACAGGAAATTCCTATAGAATTTTTTATTGAATATACTTTCGGGCAGGTTTGCACTGCGGCTGCCAGAAAAGTATTCATCGGGGGTTATAATAATTAAAGGAGGCAGTTATGATACAATTGGGTAAAACACAATGTCTTAATGTAATAAAGAAGACTGATTTCGGTGTATATCTTGGAACAGAAGATGATAAGGTGCTTCTTCCAAAGAAGCAGGTGCCTGAAGATACAGAGATAGGAGATGCACTTACGGTATTTGTATACAGAGATTCAAGCGACAGACTTATAGCTACAACTAACACACCTAGGATTGAGTTAGGCGGACTTGCAAGACTTAAAGTGTCAGAGGTAAGCAGTATAGGTGCATTTCTTGACTGGGGACTTGAGAAGAATTTACTGCTTCCTTACAGGGAACAGACAACACACGTTAATACGGGTGATGAATACCTTGTAGCTTTATATATAGACAGGAGCAACAGACTTGCCGCAACAATGAAGGTAAGCAGATATCTTCAGACTACAGATAAGTATGTAAAGGATAGTGCTGTATCAGGAACTGTTATTGGAATTAAGCCAGAACACGGAATATATGTGGCTATTGATGATAAATACTACGGATTTATAACAAGAAATGAAATGTCAGATGATATCAAAATCGGAGATGTAGTCCACGGAAGAGTTATAAAGGTAAGGGAAGATAATAAAATAACAATAAGTATACATCAGAAAGCTTATATACAGATGGACGAAGATTCAACACTTATCTATAATAAGATAGTTGAACTTGGCGGAAGCCTTGGATTTACAGATAAGGCAGACCCGGAGGTTATAAAGAAGTATTTTAATATGAGCAAGAATGCTTTTAAGAGAGCAGTAGGAAGACTTTTAAAGCAGGAAAAGGTTGTTATTACAGAGAATTCAATAGTTTTAAAATAATAATTGTTCTAAAATGAAAATAATAATAGTTCTAAAACAATATTTCTTGAATAAAGATAACTATTGTTATACAATTTAACCTGATGTGAATGATATATGTGTACATTCAGATTAGATATGCACAGTTACACATCAACTTTTATATATGCGAAGGCATTAGAAGGAGGATAATATGCAGAAAGTTATTAGTACAGACAAAGCTCCAAGTGCAATTGGACCATACTCACAGGCTATTGAGATTAATGGAATGGTGTATACATCAGGTGTTATTCCGGTTATTCCAGCAACAGGAGAAATTGCTGAGGGCGGAGTAGAGGCTCAGGCAGAACAGGCTTTTAAAAATCTTTGCAATCTTGTAGAAGAGTCAGGTTCAAAGGTTGAGAATATTGTAAAGACAACAGTATTTATTAAAGAAATGAATGATTTTGGAAAGATTAATGAAATCTATAAGAAGTACTTCAAAGAACCATTTCCAGCTCGTTCTTGTGTAGAAGTTGCAAGACTTCCTAAAGATGTATTACTTGAAGTGGAAGCTATCGCATGGAAGTAAAAAAGATTAATTGTTTTATGCCGGTATTGATTGTTTCGTATGTATTTCTTTCATCATTAGTATCATTGCTGATGGTTGTGGCAATTAATCAGCTGGGTATTCATATACCAGGCTGGGTGTCTTACGTTATCAGCGAGACAGTCATTATTGTAATAGGGCTTATATATATTGCTGTTATGGGAATAAGCATAAAGCGTGATATGCAATATCATATAATTGCATTTAAAGATGTAATTGTTTCTATACTTGCGGGTTATATGATGATACCTATGGTGCTGTTTATTAACAACGTTTCAATGCTTTTTTCAAAGAATTATCTTGAAGCGGCATCACAGACATTGCTTACATATCCATTTGTGGTACAGATTATACTTATGGCAGTTATACCAGCACTTGTTGAAGAATTCATATTCAGAGGCTTGTTTTATGGAACGTATAGAAAATGCGGAATATTAAAGGGAGCTCTTATGAGTGGTCTTGTGTTTGGATTATTCCACCTTAATATTAACCAGTTCTGTTATGCGTTTGTCATTGGTGTTGTATTTGCGTTTTTGGTAGAGGCTACAGGTTCTATATGGTCATCAGTGCTTGCACATTTTGCGATTAATACTTATTCAATTACGATTATACAGCTTCTTAAGATTACAGGTACTTATGATACAATGCAGGAAGCGGCTGGTGAAACGGTAGTACAGAGTTCGTCAATTTCTATGTTACTGACACTTGCTATGCTTCTTGGAGTATCGATTGGATTTATGTCGCTTGTGTATCTGTGCATTAAGAAAATGGCACAGCATAATGGAAGATGGGAATATATCGTTAATGATGTGAAATCTTTCAGAGTGCAAGAAAATGCTGCGTCAGAACAGTCAGTTCCGCAGCAGAGGATTATGACAGTTCCGGCAATCATTACAGTTATTGCAGTTGTTATATATATGATTGTAAGTGAAATATTTTAATTGAGAAATTCAATGAGTTAAGATAATTAATAATGAGCATAATTCGTATGCAGAATAATACGCCGTCAGTTATCAATAAAGATAATTGACGGCGTATTATTGGTTTAATGTATCAGATAAAAGGAGTAAGAAATATTCCGTTATATACGAATATCAATATTCTGTCCTAATTCAGGATTAACAGATGCTTCCATCATCTTAGTAAGACTATCTCCTGATGTCTCAAGAGTGTCAAGAGATTGTCTGAGCACAGCAACCTGAACATCATTCACTACATTGATTGTACTTAAGTTAGTAGATAATCCAGCTATGTCCATATATAAATCCTCTCTTCTTTGGAATAATTAATAGATTAATATAATTATAAGCACATAACAGCCATAATGCAAGGGTAAATAGCTGAATATATATAAAGATACTGCAAAAAATAGTAACAGGACAATAAGCTGGGAGGCTGGATAATAAAGATAATAAGACATAGACCAGGAAATATTGAGAATGAAGATAAAAGAGAATGTCAAAAATATTAATTTAAAATGGATATATATAATCACAGGAACATTTCTTATGGCAATTGCATATAAAAGTATATATGATTCTGCCGGAATGGTTACAGGCGGAATATCAGGAATAAGTATCATAATAAGAAGATTGTCATTAATTGCAAAGGAAAGCTGGAAGTCGGGGTGGTTTCCGCAATCTGGCATACCGATATGGTTCACTAATATTATTCTTGATATTCCTTTATTCATATGGGCATACTGCAAAAAAGGCATAGATTATATTAAAGATACGCTTGCTGCTGATGCACTGCTTACATTTTTTATGGCAGTACTTCCAGCAGATACAATAGTAGATGTAAGTTATTTAAAGACTGCCATAATTGGAGGCATAATGGCAGGTGTTGGTATTGGAATGGTATTAAGGACTGAGATTACGACGGGGGGAACGGATCTGCTGGCGGGTCTGATTGTTGAAAGAAGCAGATATTTAAGTGTGGTTGTAATTATGAATATAATTGATGCTCTTATAATAATAGCAGGGGCGTTTGTATTTGGAATAAGGGTTACGATGTATGCAATTCTGGCGATTGTTATAACAACTTTTATAGCTGAATTTATTATAAGATGGCATATGAAAGTTAAGAGTTTTGGTGATGTTAGTGAAGATTGATTGAGTAAATTTGTGCAAAATACACATCAATTTAATAATTATGGTAAAAGTGATAAAAAAGCAACTGCGATATTTGGCTAATTACCATATAGCCAAGGACAGGCATTTAGTGTAGAATAAGCAGTATCAGAAAGCGTGCATACGCTTTTTATATTTTAGGAGGAAAGTTTTCAATGGCAAGTTTATCACTTAAAAATGTTTGTAAAGTATATCCTAACGGCTTTGTAGCTGTTAAAGATTTCAACCTTGAAATCGCAGATCAGGAATTTATTATCTTCGTAGGACCATCTGGTTGTGGTAAGTCTACAACTCTTCGTATGATCGCTGGTCTTGAAGAAATCAGTTCTGGTGAATTATGGATCGGAGACAAGCTCGTTAATGATGTAGAGCCTAAGGATAGAGATATCGCTATGGTATTCCAGAATTATGCGTTATATCCACATATGTCAGTATATGACAATATGGCATTTGGTCTTAAGTTAAGAAAGGTACCTAAGGATGAAATAGATAAGTCAGTTCATGAAGCTGCTAAGATTCTTGATATCGAGCACTTACTTGATCGTAAGCCAAAGGCTCTTTCAGGTGGTCAGAGACAGAGAGTTGCTATGGGACGTGCTATCGTTCGTAGTCCTAAGGTATTCCTTATGGATGAGCCTCTTTCAAATCTTGATGCTAAGTTAAGAGTTCAGATGCGTGTTGAGATTTCTAAGCTTCATAAGAGATTACAGACAACAATCATCTACGTTACACATGACCAGACAGAGGCTATGACACTTGGTACAAGAATCGTAGTTCTTAAGGATGGTATTATACAGCAGGTAGATACACCTCAGAACCTTTACAATACACCTAACAACATCTTCGTTGCTGGTTTCATTGGTTCACCTCAGATGAACCTTATTGATGCTACAGTATCTCAGGAAGGTTCACAGGCAGTTCTTAAGATGAGCGAAGAAGTTACTATCAAACTTCCAGCTGAAAAGAGCAAGAAGCTTATCGATGAAGGTTATGTTGGAAAGACAGTTGTAGTTGGTATCCGTCCAGAAGACGTTAAAGATGATCCAGAATTTATCGCTGCTCATCAGGATACTAAGTTTAAGTCAACAATCAGAGTATATGAATTACTTGGTGCTGAAGTTAACCTTCACTATGAAATCGGTGATGTTACATGTACAGCTAAGGTTAATCCTAGAACAACAGCTCGTCCAGGTGATGAAGTTGAATTCGCTATGGATGTTGCAAGACTTCATGTATTTGATAAGGAAACAGAAATGGTAATTACTCACTAATTACTATACATAATTAGATATTTGTATTATTCAAATATAATTATTTTATAAAATTTAGAGGAAGTGTATAATTTCTATACATTTCCTCTTTTTTTTTTTGTCATTTTGCTTTACAATGATATAGTAAATGTCAAAAAGATGCGAAGGAATGGAGTATAATATGATTTCAAATCAGATTTTACAGACAACCGTTGATGGGTTAAAAGAAATATCACGAGTTGATTTATGTGTTATTGATGCAGAGGGCAAGGTTGTAGCTAAGACATTTGATAATGTTGCTGAATGTACAGCAGATGCACTTGTATTTATAGATTCACCAGCAGATAGTCAGGTGGTTAATGGATATCAGTTCTTTAAGGTTGTTGAAGATGGCAATCTTGAGTATATAATATTGGCTAAGGGAACAACTGATGATGTATTTATGTTAGGAAAGCTTGCAGCATTTCAGATACAGAATCTTTTAGTTGCTTATAAGGAAAGATTTGATAAGGATAACTTTATAAAGAATCTTCTTCTTGATAATCTTCTAAGGGTTGATATGTATACAAGAGCTGAGAAGCTTCATATTGATACGGATGTAAAGAGAGTTGTATATATTATTGAGACTAAGCACGAGAAAGATATTAATGCATTAGAGACAATAAGAACTTTATTTGCTTCAAGAACAAGGGATTTTATCACAGCAGTTGACGAGAAGAGTATAATACTTGTCAGAGAGGTTAAGAGTAATGAAACTTACGAAGACCTTGATAAGACAGCAGAAGTTATTATAGATATGTTAAATACAGAGGCTATGAGTTCTGCTCATATTGCTTATGGTACTATTGTTAATGATATAAGAGAAGTATCACGTTCTTACAAGGAAGCTAATATGGCTCTTGATGTAGGCAAGATATTCTATAGTGACAAGAATGTTGTTGCATATAACAGACTTGGTATTGGACGTTTAATATATCAGCTTCCACTTCCACTTTGTCAGATGTTCATAAGAGAGATATTTGACGGAAAGTCACCTGATGATTTAGATGAGGAGACATTATCAACAATTAACAAGTTCTTTGATAACAGCCTTAATGTATCAGAGACATCAAGACAGTTATATATCCACAGAAATACTCTTGTATACAGACTAGATAAGCTTCAGAAGACTACAGGCCTTGATTTGAGAGTGTTTGATGATGCCATAACATTTAAGATTGCACTTATGGTAGTTAAATATATGAAATATATGGAAAGTAAAGATACATACTAATTTGGAGGAATATTAATAATGATTATAATGGAAGATGTTACCAAAACGTATACATCTGGAGTTCCTGCTTTGAACGGAATTAATCTTCACGTTCAGAAAGGAGAATTCGTGTTTATAGTAGGTAAGAGTGGTTCAGGTAAGTCAACTCTTATAAAGCTTCTTCTTAAGGAACTTGACCCAACATCGGGTAAGATATACGTTAATAAAAAGTACCTTAATAAACTTACAAGAAAGAAGTTACCATATCTTAGAAGAGATATCGGTGTTGTATTTCAGGATTTCAGACTTTTACCAGATCGTAATATATACGATAATATTGCATTTGCACAGAAAGTTGTCGAAGCTCCTAATAAGAAGATTAAGAGCAGGGTTCTTGCTATGCTTTCAATGGTAGGACTTCTTGATAAGTATAAGTCATTTCCTAATGAGTTATCAGGTGGTGAACAGCAGAGAGTTGCCATAGCCAGAGCACTGGTTAATAAGCCAGCTATATTATTGTGCGATGAGCCTACAGGTAACCTTGACCCAGCTAATTCTAATGAGATTATGAAGATATTAGATCAGGTTAACAAGCAGGGAACAACAGTACTTGTTGTTACTCATAATATGGAGATAGTTCAGCAGATGAAGAAGAGAACTATTACTATGAGCGAAGGCAAGATTATCAGTGATTTGGAAAAAGGTGGTTATTTCTATGAAGATTAGATCGTTATTTTATCATATTAAAGACGGATTAAAGAACATCTATCGTAATAGATTGTTCTCTCTTGCGTCTATAGCAACAATTACAGCGTGTATATTCCTTTTTGGTGTATTCTATGCACTTGTATCCAATTTTCAGTATATGATTCATAAGGCTGAGAATGAAGTATGTGTAACAGTATTTTTCGATGAAGGACTTACAGACGCAGATATTAAGAAGCTTGGCGATACGATAAGCCAGCGTAATGAAGTGTCAAGAATTCATTATACATCAGCTGATGAAGCGTGGGAGAATTACAAGGCTGAGTATTTTAAAGATTACCCAGAACTTGCAGAGGGTTTCAAGGATGATAATCCTCTTGCTAATTCTTCATCATATGAGATATATCTTAATGAAGCTTCAAGTCAGGCTACACTTGTAACATACCTTGAAAATCTTGATGGTATAAGACAGGTTAACCGTTCAGAGGCAACAGCAAGTGGACTTGCTAGTGCCGCAAGACTTGTTAGTTACATAACAATAGCAATTATAGTTATTCTTCTTGCAGTATCTATATTCCTTATTACTAACACAATTGTAATAGGTATTACTGTCCGTAAAGAAGAGATTTCTATTATGAAGTATATAGGTGCTACAGATGCGTTTGTTAATGCACCATTTTTCGTAGAAGGTATTGTAATTGGACTTGTTGGTTCAATTATTCCAATAGTTATTCTTAGATTTGTATATGAGAATATTATTAATTTTGTTATGAATAAGTTCTCGATACTTCAGAACATTCTTGCGTTTATGCCGGTTAATGATGTATTCAGAATACTGGTTCCAGTAGGAATTCTTCTTGGTATCGGAATAGGTGCATTAGGAAGCTTCTTTGCCGTAAGAAAGCATGCTAATGTATAGCAGATAATATTAGCCAGACATAGGACTGCTACATTGAATTATATGATTATGTATTATATATGAAGATTATATTATGTGATTGTATATGATATGTGGAAGTCCTATTTAAAAATAAAAATGGTATCCTACAGTATAGATTGTTATGCTATTGTTAAGCGGCTGTTTGTATGCATTTTATAAATGGTTTGGCTGAATGGAGGAGTTGTATGAGGAGAGCATTAGCAAAAAGGCTTATTCCATTGTTGATTGTACTTGTGCTTGTAATACCATATTTTGCAGTGTCATATTATGATGTATATGGAGATGATAAGCAGAATCTCAATGATGCTAACAGCAAGAAAAAAGATTTGCAGAGCCAGTATGAACAGACAGAGAAAATAATTGAAGACTTAAAGGCACAGAACGATGATATGATAGCTTATATTGCCCAGCTTGATGCACAGATGTCCAGTGTTGATGGCGAGCTTAATGAGGTTAATGAGCAGGTTGAGCAGATAGAGGCTGAGATAGCGGATACAGAAGAAAAGCTTGCACAGGCAGAGATAGAGGCAGAAGAACAGTATAGTTCAATGAAGCTTAGAATTCAGTTTATGTATGAACATAATGATGAAACATATTTTGCATTGCTTATGAATTCCCAGAGTATGGGTGATATGCTTAATAAGGCGGAATATATTACAAAAATCTCACAGTATGACAGGGAAATGCTTGAAAAATATAATGCTACTGTTACTTATATAACTGTCGCCAAAGCACAGTTAGAAACGGACAGGGAGACACTTGTAACCAAGCAGGAGGAGCTTGAAGATAAGAGAGCTTCACTTTCACTGCTTGAGTCAACCAAGAAGAGTGAAATGGCTTCATTACAGAAGAATAAGCAGCAGCAGGAGAATTATAAAGCTAAGATAGAAGCTGATATAAAGGCTCAGGACGAATATATTGCCAAGATAGAGGCAGAGATTAAGGCCAAGGAGAATAGTGGAAGTGCCAATGTTGTAAAATATGATGGTGGAAAGTTCAAGTGGCCTACAGAGTCAACAAGGATAACCTCACCTTATGGTGATACAGAGGGCAGAAGCTCTCCGCATAAGGGAATTGATATCGGTGCACTTAACAGAGGCGTTGCGGGTGATGCTATATATGCGGCGTATGATGGTGATGTGGTAATTGCGACATTTAGTTCATCAGCGGGTAATTATATTATGATTAATCATGGTGGTGGATTGTATACAAGATATCTGCATGCTTCAAAGCTTCTTGTCAGTGCAGGAACACATGTAACTAAGGGACAGAAGATAGCACTTATGGGAACAACTGGTGATTCTGACGGAGTTCATCTACATTTTGATGTAAGATATAACGGAAGTTATGTTTCACCTTGGAACTACTTAAGCAAATAAAAATTTAATAAATGCAGAGGCATATAGGTATGGACAATCAAAATAACAACATTTATTCAAATGATAATGTCAATAGTGATGATTTTAATGCTGGTGATAACATTAATGCAATTAATAATGTTAATGCAGATAATGACATCAATGCCGGTAACAGAATTAATAATAGTGCTTCGGATAATCGTGGAAATATTGGTGATTTGTATGGAATGAATGATTTAAGAAGAAATGCACAGCCGCCAAGAAAGAAGAAATCACAAGGCTTTGCAAGCGGAATGATTATCGGTGCTGTATCAGCATTTATGGCTGTTATACTTCTAATATTAAGTGTGGCAGCAGTGTGTATAGCCAAAGGCTACATTCATATAGGTGTTAATGGAGATGTATATATACAATCTGATGCAGTCACAGATTCAGACGGAATTGGAAGTGAGGTAGAAGGCAAGCTTAATGCAATTGATTCTGTGCTTGAATCCTTTTATTTTGGTGATGTAGATGATGAAACCGCCAAAGATAACATTTACAAGGCGTATCTTAGTTCATATGGTGACAAGTATACCATGTATTATACAGCGGATGAATATAAAGCCTTAAAGGAGTCAACAAATGGCAAGTTCTATGGCATAGGAGCAGTCTGCCAGCTTAGCGGTGAAGGTGGTGTTCTTCTTGTAGATGTATATGATAATGGGGCAGGTTATCAGGCTGGACTCAGGAGTGGCGACAGGGTTGTAAATGTTGATGGCAGGGACATAACAGATATGGAGCTTTCATCAGCCGTTGCACTTATTAAAGGCGACAAGGGTACATCTGTCACGCTGGAGGTCATTCGTGGAACTGAGCGACTGACATTTTCTGCGGTAAGAGATGCTGTTGAAGCAAAGACAGTGTCATATACACTTCTTGATAATAATATAGGTTATCTTTCGATATCACAGTTTGAGGAGGTAACAACAAAGCAGTTCAAGGCGGCTGTTGAAGATTTGCAGTCACAGGGTATGAAAGGACTTGTAATTGATATAAGAAACAATCCAGGTGGATTGCTTGATACGGTTGTAGGTATGCTTAAATATATGCTTCCTGACGGACTTATTGTGTATACAGAGGATAAGCAGGGCAATAGAAAAGAGTATAAAGGTCAGGATAATGATGAGTTCAATCTGCCACTGGCAGTCATTGTAAATGGCAATAGTGCCAGTGCCTCAGAGATATTTGCAGGTGCTATACAGGATTATGGCAAAGGAACGATAATTGGAACCCAGACATATGGCAAAGGAATTGTGCAGACAGTTAAACCACTTACAGATGGAAGTGCAATAAAGTTCACAATTGCCAAGTATTTTACACCAAAGGGTCAGGATATACACGGAAAAGGTGTTACTCCGGATATGGTAGTGGAATATGATACTGATGCAGATGTTGATACCCAGCTTGATGCGGCAATTAAGAATGTGGAAGCACAGATTAATTAAATATATGCAAATGGAAAATATATAAATTACAGTAAGCCTGATGGCTGATATGCAGATTGGCAGTTTGTTGAAATCTGTTGTGTATCAGCAGTCAGGTGATTTTTGTTATAAAATGAAACAAATG
The DNA here is from genome assembly GCF_040096455.1 of Lachnospira rogosae (ex Hitch et al. 2025). Taxonomy (NCBI): domain Bacteria; kingdom Bacillati; phylum Bacillota; class Clostridia; order Lachnospirales; family Lachnospiraceae; genus Lachnospira; species Lachnospira rogosae (ex Hitch et al. 2025). Next base: position 131,776 of record NZ_JBBMER010000003.1, read on the forward strand.
TTCTGTTTTTGATAGACAAAGGCATTTATTTGTAGTAAAATCAATATATAAGGTAAATACTATTAAATAATATTGTTGTTGACTATTTTACTATAGATTAACGAAGGGAGAATTGTTATGGAATTCAAGTTACACGCTCCTTATAAACCGACAGGAGATCAGCCCCGTGCAATAGAGAAGCTTGTGCAGGGATTTGAAGAGGGTAATCAGTTCGAGACACTTGTCGGTGTTACAGGCTCTGGTAAGACATTTACTATGGCGAACATAATACAGCATGTACAGAAGCCTACTCTTATAATCAGTCATAATAAAACATTAGCAGCTCAGCTGTACTCTGAGATGAAAGAGTTCTTTCCTGAGAATGCAGTAGAGTATTTTGTATCCTATTATGATTATTATCAGCCAGAGGCTTATGTGCCACAGAGCGATACTTATATAGCCAAGGATTCTTCGATTAATGACGAGATAGATAAGTTAAGACATTCAGCAACAGCGGCATTGTCAGAGAGAGATGATGTTATTATAGTAGCATCAGTTTCGTGTATATATGGTCTTGGTGCACCTATTGATTATAAGAATATGGTTATCTCACTTCGTCCAGGTATGGAAAAAGACAGGGATGAAATGATAAGAAAGCTTATAGATATACAGTATATGCGCAATGACCAGGATTTTAAAAGAGGAACATTCAGGGTAAGGGGAGATGTTGTAGAGATATATCCGTCAGCTTCCAGTGGAGATGCTGTGAGAGTAGAGTTTTTTGGTGATGAGATAGACAGGATAAGCGAGATTGATTCTCTTACCGGTGAGGTTAAATGTAACCTTGACCATGTTGCTATATTTCCTAATTCACATTATGTTGTTGAAAAAGAGAAGATGGAAAAGGCGATTGAGAATATTAAGAAAGAGCTTGCAGAGAGAATAGAGTATTTCAAGAGTGAGGATAAACTTCTTGAGGCACAGAGAATAGAAGAACGAACGAACTTTGATATAGAGATGATGCAGGAAACAGGCTTCTGTTCAGGTATTGAGAATTATTCAAGACATTTAGCAGGGCTTCCGGCAGGGTGTCCGCCATATACGCTTATGGATTATTTTCCAGATGATTTTATGATAATTGTTGATGAATCACATATAACTATTCCACAGATAAGGGGAATGTATGCAGGCGATCAGGCAAGAAAGACGACACTTGTTGATTATGGCTTCAGGCTTCCATCAGCGAAGGATAACAGACCGCTTAATTTTCAGGAGTTTGAGAGCAAGATATCACAGATGCTTTTTGTATCTGCTACGCCTAGCAGGTATGAGGAAGAACATGAACTTATGAGGGCAGAGCAGATTATAAGGCCTACAGGACTTCTTGATCCAGAGATAACAGTCAGACCAATAGAGGGTCAGATAGATGATCTTATAAGTGAGATTAATAAGGAAGTTGAGAAAAAGAATAAGATACTTGTAACTACACTTACCAAGCGTATGGCAGAGGATCTCACAGATTATCTTAAGGAAGTCGGCATAAGAGTCAAGTATCTTCATGCGGATATTGATACACTAGAGCGACAGAAGATTATAAGGGATATGCGACTTGACGGATTCGATGTGCTTGTTGGTATCAATCTGCTTAGAGAGGGACTTGATATTCCAGAGATAAGTCTTGTGGCTATTCTTGATGCTGATAAAGAGGGCTTCTTAAGAACAGAGACTTCACTTATCCAGACGATAGGACGAGCTGCCAGAAATGCAGATGGACACGTTATTATGTATGCAGATACTATAACAGAGTCTATGGAAAAGGCTATATCTGAGACGGAAAGACGTAGAAAGATACAGCAGGAGTACAATGAGGTACACGGAATAACCCCTCAGACTATAAAGAAGGCAGTAAGAGATCTTATAAGTATATCTAAGGCAGCAGAAGCAGATAATTCAAATGGAAGGCTTGATGTAGATTATGAATCTATGAGCATTAAAGATCTTGAAAAGGTTAAGAAGCAGATTGAGAAAAATATGCGTAAGGCTGCAGCAGAGCTTGACTTTGAACAGGCGGCTATGCTTCGTGATAAGATGATCGAGATTAATAAGTATATTTATGAGGATAAGAAGTCAGGCAGATAGAATTAATAGCTATTATACCAGGTGAGGCTATAAGTTCAAAAGCAATATTACGCAGTCAGAATTATAAAAAGCAGCTGCTGATTACAGAAAAAGATTTATGTACCTGAGACGATTAAGGATTAAGAAAGAAGAAATAACGGAGAAAATAGAATATGGAAAAAGGCGATTACAGGAATTATATAAGAATAAGAGGTGCAAGCGAGCATAATCTTAAAAATATTGATGTAGATATACCAAGGGACAGTCTTGTAGTACTTACGGGTCTGTCTGGTTCTGGTAAGTCAAGTCTTGCCTTTGACACTATATATGCAGAAGGTCAGAGAAGATATATGGAGTCATTATCTTCATATGCAAGGCAATTCTTAGGACAGATGGAAAAGCCGGCGGTAGAGAGCATAGAAGGACTTTCACCAGCTATTTCCATAGACCAGAAGTCAACTAACAGAAATCCACGTTCAACAGTTGGAACTGTTACAGAGATATATGATTATTTCAGATTATTATATGCAAGAATAGGTACACCACATTGTCCAAAGTGTGGCAAAGTAATCAACAAGCAGACTGTAGACCAGATGGTTGATACTATTATGGAGCTTCCAGAAAGAACAAAGATACAGATATTAGCTCCAGTTGTAAGAGGAAGAAAAGGTGAACATAAGAAGCTTTTTGAACAGGCTAAAAAGAGTGGTTATGTAAGAGTTATTGCTGATGGCAATATGTATGAGCTTACAGATGAGATAAATCTTGATAAGAACAAGAAGCATAATATAGAAATTGTTGTTGACCGTCTTGTAGTTAAAGATGGAATTAACAAAAGACTTACAGACTCAATAGAAACAGCACTTAAGCTTGCAGAGGGACTTATGACAGTTGATGTTATAGATGGTGAGCCGATTAACTTTTCACAGAGCTTTTCGTGTCCGGATTGTGGCATAAGCATAGATGAGATAGAGCCAAGAAGCTTTTCGTTCAACAATCCATTTGGTGCGTGTCCTGATTGTTACGGACTTGGTTATACAATGAATTTTGATGCAGAGCTTCTTATACCAGATGATTCATTAAGCATCGATGAGGGAGCTATAGTTGGTATGGGATGGCAGTCTGTAAAGGATGAGGGCAGCTTTTCAAGGGCTATTATGAGTGCACTTGCAAAGGAATATAACTTCAGTTTATCAACACCATTTAAGGATTATCCAGATGATATTAAGGATATGATTATAAATGGTACTAAGGGCAGAAGTGTTAAAGTGCATTACAAAGGCCAGAGAGGCGTTGGAGAATACGATATAGCATTTGAAGGCCTTATCCATAATATGGAGAAAAGATACAGGGAAACTTACTCAGACAGTGCAAAGCAGCAGTATGAGGAATTCATGCGCATAAGACCTTGTAAGTCCTGCCACGGACAGAGATTAAAGCCATCATCTCTTGCTGTTACGATAGCAGATAAGAATATATATCAGATTACAGATATGTCTATTGTTAAGTTAAAGAAGTTTTTAGATGAGCTTGAACTTACAGACAGACAGAAGTTTATCGGTGCAGAGATACTTAAGGAGATTAAGGCAAGAATACAGTTTCTTATGGATGTAGGACTTGATTATCTTTCATTATCAAGAGCTACAGGTACGCTTTCAGGAGGAGAGGCACAGAGAATAAGACTTGCGACACAGATAGGTTCAGGACTTGTTGGTGTGGCTTATATACTTGATGAGCCAAGTATCGGACTTCATCAGAGAGATAACGACAAGCTGCTTGGGACACTTATACATTTGCGTGACCTTGGTAACTCAGTTATTGTGGTTGAACACGATGAAGATACTATGCGTGCCGCAGATTATATTGTTGATATAGGACCGGGTGCCGGACGTAATGGTGGAGAAGTTGTTGCGACAGGAACAGCAGCTGATATTATGGCATTCAAGGATTCGCTTACAGGTGCATATCTTAGCGGAAGAATCAAGATTCCAGTGCCGGCTAAGAGAAGAAAGCCGACAGGCTGGATAACTGTTAAGGGTGCAAGGGAGAATAATCTTAAAAATATTGATGTTGATATACCACTTGGAGTATTTACATGTGTAACAGGTGTATCGGGTTCAGGAAAGAGTTCCCTAGTGAATGAAATTCTGTATAAGCACCTTGCTAAGTCTTTAAACCGTGCAAGATGTATCGCTGGTGACCATGATGATATTATAGGAATCGAGCAGCTTGATAAGGTTATAGATATTGACCAGTCGCCAATAGGAAGAACTCCACGTTCTAATCCTGCGACATATACGGGTGTATTTGATATGATAAGGGATCTTTTTGCTTCAACAACAGATGCTAAGGAAAGAGGTTATAACAAAGGACGTTTCAGCTTTAATGTAAAGGGAGGACGTTGTGAGGCTTGTTCCGGAGATGGTATTATCAAGATAGAAATGCATTTCCTGCCTGATGTATATGTTCCTTGTGAAGTGTGTGACGGAAAGCGTTATAACAGGGAAACACTTGAAGTTAAGTATAAGGGAAAGAGCATATATGATGTACTTGATATGACAGTTGAGGATGCAGTTGATTTCTTTGAAAATGTGCCATCAGTCAGAAGAAAAATAGAAACTCTTAATGACGTTGGACTTTCATACATTAAGTTAGGACAGCCATCTACAGAGCTTTCAGGTGGAGAGGCACAGAGAATAAAGCTTGCTACAGAGCTTTCAAAAAGAAGTACAGGAAAGACTATATACATTCTTGATGAGCCTACAACAGGACTTCATTTTGCAGATGTCCACAAGCTTGTTGATATACTTCATAAGCTTGCGGAGGGCGGTAACACTGTTGTTGTTATCGAGCATAATCTTGATGTTATCAAAACAGCCGATTATATTATAGATATGGGACCAGAAGGCGGCGACAGAGGTGGTACAGTTATTGCAAAGGGTACACCAGAAGAGGTTGCCAAGGTTAAGAAGTCTTATACGGGACAGTATGTTAAGAAGTATTTATAAGGATGGTGCAGATGACGGCATTGTGGATGAAAGTTCAATGATAGAAGATGTTTAAAATATCTAAATTGGTAAATTTGAAAATTGCAGGTGCTGGTCAGTGTTATAAATTATAAAAACATATCTTTTATAGTTACTTTAAATAATATAAAGTGTAAAAATACGACATTTGATTGCTAGGAGAAGAAAAATGGTATCAGGCATTATATTTGATATGGATGGCGTTCTTATAGATTCAGAAAGACAGTCTAATGAGGGCTGGCTATGGGCGGCAGGGCAGCTTGGAGTGGATATGCCTATGTGGCTTATAGACAGCTTTAAGGGTGCTCCGGCAGAGCTTTGCTGCAAGTTCTTTGATGATTATTACAAGGGTGTGATAGATTATTGGGAAGCGAAGGAGCTTAGAACACAGCATGTATACAAGATAAGGGAAACAGAAGGTATTCCTGTTAAAAAGGGCGTAAAGGACATATTTGAATATATAAGAAATAATGGATTAAAGTGTGCAGTTGCTACATCAACAAGGCGTGAAAGTGCTGAGAAAACACTTCATGAAATAGGAGTGTGGGATTATCTTGATGCGGTTGTATATGGAGATGAAGTCGAACATGGAAAGCCAGAACCAGATATATTCCTTCGTGCGGCTAAGGCAATAGGCGTAAATCCGTCAGAGGCAGTAGTAGTTGAGGACAGCATTAATGGCATTAAGGCTGGATATGCGGCAGATATGAGAGTTGTTCATATTCCCGATACAATAGCAATAGATGATGATATCAGGAAGCTTACATATATGGTATGTGCTGACCTTAATGGACTTATTGATGTTGTGGAAAGTATTAACAAACCAGTTATTAACAGGGAAAATGTTATCAATGCATTTGCAGAGTATGTAAGAAATTATGACCCATCAGATGAAAAGATAAAGCTTAAGATAGATCATACATACAGAGTAGCAGGATTGTGTCAAAGAATTGCAGAATCATTAGGTTTAAGTGAACCGGATGTGGATATTGCGTGGCTTCTTGGAATGTTACACGACATAGGAAGATTTGAGCAGATAAGGCGTTTCGGTACATTTAATGATGTCCAGTCAGTAGACCATGCAGAATTCGGGGCAGACCTACTGTTTAAGGAAGGTCTTATAAGGAAGTTTGCAGAAGGGTATTATGAAGAATGTGAGCTTGCACAATCGGATAATCAGTCTGATTATTGTCAGGAAGAACGGAAAACTAAAGAATTCTTAGTTAATAATGATGCAACGGCTGTCGATGATGAGCAGATAATAAAAAACAATGAGTACCACAATAAAGATACAGGACTTCTTGAAATGGCAATAAGACAGCATAATAAGTATCGTGTAAAAGAAGACCTCACCGAAAGACAGCGTATGTTTTGTGATATACTGCGTGATGCAGATAAGGTTGACATATTTAAGGTAAATGCAGATATTCCTATGGAGATTATATATGATGTAACAACAGAGGAGCTTAAGAATGGAATTATAACCAAAGAGGTACTTGAGAGCTTTTATAAGAAGGAAACAGTACTTAAAAGTGTAAGAAGGAGTGCAGTTGACCATATAGTAGGGCATATATCACTGCTTTTTGAACTTGTGTATAAAGAAAGTTATAGACAGGCCAAGGAACAAGGTTATGTATATAAACTGCTGAATTTTAAGTCTGATGTACCTGAGGTTAATGCAGAATTTGACGATATGAGGAAATATGTAGACGAGTTCCTTATGGAAATATAAAGCTGTATAAATCTGAAATTAAGCGGTATAAGCATACAACAGATTAATAACACGAGGTTGTGTTGTATGGGATTGTAATAAAGATTGAAGAATATGCTTGTCATTATACCGCTTGTTTACTATAATAAATGTATATATGAGTTGTAGATGTGTTATATATACTGATATATACTTTAAAAGCAATGGAAAGAAATATAAAACAATAAAAGCTGTAAATTGATATAAAAAATTGTTATGTAAAATATCTAATTAATATATGTGTGTTATATGTATATATTATAATATTATATATGTATATGTATATGTATATGTATATGTATATGTATATGTATATGTATATGTTATATATGTGTATATTATATATGTGTATGTTATATATGTGCATATTATTTATATATGCATATTGTGTCTGTATATTTTTTATGATTGGCTGATTAAAGTATAGAAATGCATATAAAATATATCTTCAACGCAAACTTATGATTAGGAAAGGGACAATATGAATCAGGAAAAGGTTATAGTTATTGACTTTGGCGGACAGTACAACCAGTTAGTTGCACGTCGTGTCCGTGAATGTAACGTATATTGTGAGATATATTCTTACAAAACACCTCTTGAGCAGATTAAGGCGATGAACCCTAAAGGAATTATCCTTACAGGTGGTCCGAATAGCTGCTATGAAGAAGGTTCACCTACTTGTACTAAAGAGCTTTTTGAACTTGGTGTTCCAGTGCTTGGATTATGTTATGGTGCTCAGCTTATGCAGCACGTTCTTGGCGGCAAGGTTGAGAAAGCTCCAGTAAGAGAGTATGGAAAGACAGAGACATTTGTTGATAAGAGCAGTGCTTTATTTGGAGATGTTTCAGAAAAGACTATCGTGTGGATGAGCCATTTTGACTACATTTCACAGGTTGCTCCAGGATTTAAGATAATTGCACATACAGCAGACTGTCCAGTGGCAGCAGCAGAGTGTTCAGAAAAGAACCTCTATGCAATCCAGTTCCATCCAGAAGTTCTTCATACACAGGAAGGTACTAAGATGCTTCACAACTTTGTGCGTGGAGTATGCGGATGTGCTGGAACCTGGAAAATGGATGCATTTGTAGAGAATACTATTAAGGAAATACGTGAAAAGGTTGGCGATGGTAAAGTATTACTTGCACTTTCTGGTGGAGTTGATTCATCAGTGGCAGCAGGTCTTCTTTCAAGAGCTATCGGAAAGCAGCTTACATGCGTATTCGTAGACCATGGTCTTCTTCGTAAGAACGAGGGCGATGAGGTTGAAAGCGTATTCGGTCCAGAAGGACAGTTTGACCTTAACTTTATAAGGGTAAATGCACAGGAAAGATATTACTCTAAGCTTGCAGGTGTTACTGAACCAGAGGCTAAGAGAAAGATAATCGGTGAAGAGTTCATTCGTGTGTTTGAGGAAGAAGCCAAGAAGATTGGTGCAGTTGACTTCCTTGCACAGGGAACTATATATCCAGACGTTGTAGAGAGTGGACTTGGCGGTGAATCAGCGGTAATCAAGTCACATCACAATGTAGGAGGTCTTCCAGATTTCGTTGATTTCAAGGAGATTATTGAGCCACTCCGTGATTTATTCAAGGATGAAGTACGTAAGGCTGGTCTTGAACTTGGCATACCAGAACATCTTGTGTTCCGTCAGCCATTCCCAGGTCCAGGACTTGGAATAAGAATTATCGGCGAAGTAACAGGCGACAAGGTGCGTATCGTACAGGATGCTGATTACATCTACCGTGAAGAAGTAGACAAGGCAGTAGAAGCCTACAAGAAAGAAAATGGCAAGGCACCAGCCTGGATGCCAAACCAGTACTTTGCAGCCCTCACTAATATGCGTTCAGTTGGTGTTATGGGTGATGAAAGAACTTATGACTACGCAGTTGCACTTCGTGCAGTCAATACAATTGACTTTATGACAGCCGAAAGTGCCGAGATACCATTTGAGGTACTCCAGACAGTTATGAGTAGAATTATAAACGAGGTGCGTGGGGTTAATAGGGTATTCTATGACCTGACTAGTAAGCCACCTGGAACGATTGAGTTTGAGTAGTAAACAGAGCTTCATAAATGGCGTAAACAAGCCATTTATGGAGCTTTTTCTTTTATTGTGATACCTATATGATACCTGTTTTCGTAGTACCACAGATATTTAAGAGTACTGAGCAGATGTGTCAGAGGTATTTTCTATTATCACATTTCTTTATATTTTCAAAAATTATCCCAATTATATGAAGCACCAAAAACTGGTGCAAATTAGTGAAAATACGCCAGTGGTGTCTCTTCCGTAAAAATATGGTTTGCGGTAGACTTTATAACACAGAAATAAAAAGTCCGCCAGAGAATATGTTTTTACGAAAAAAGTCCATGAGAGAATATTTAGCAAATTCATGATTTGAATTAGAATGAATGATGTAATCAAGAGACAGGGGGCTGCAATATTTGTAAAAAAACCGCTATTGTACCCTTATCTGAGAAAAAGGGTCGGGTTTGTCCCTTTTAAAATATAAGACAAGAAAATACAATAGTTGCAACGAGTTATATATAAGTAGCTGCCAATACAAGTGCTTGATACATACCGGTAATTGCCGTGGAGAGGAGGTGAATGCACTATGGAGAAGTTATATTACACAGCAAAAGAGGTTGCTGAGATGCTTGATGTATCGGTATCTCATGCATACAAAGTAATAAGAGAAGCTAACAGGGAATTATCTTCTAAAGGCTTTTATGTCAGAGCCGGCAGAGTCAGCCGTAAGTATCTTGACAGTAAAGTATATGACTTATGTGATAAGACAGCATAAGGGAAAGGAGTAGTGTATGGCAGCATACAAGGATGAGGCGAGGGGACATGGTATGTCTCCTTCCACTACAACGATTGGACAGGTAAAAACAAAAGAAAGCTAAAGCGTGGCTTTCGGACGAGAAAGGAGGCATTGGAATACGAGCAGAAGTTTCTGCTGCAGCAGGCAACAAATCTGGATATGAGGTTTGCGGACTTTTACAAGCTGTATGAGGAAGATTTAAAGCCTAAGCTGAAGCTTAACACGTGGCGTACAAAGGATGTTATTTTTCAGAAGAAGTTGATTCCATATTTCAAGGACAAGAAGATGAATGAAATCAGTCCTGCGGATATTATCAAATGGCAGAATGAGATGATCAAGAAGAGACAGGCAGACGGTAAGCCCTATAAGCCGACTTATCTGAAAACAATGCAGTCAGAGCTGTCAGCCATATTTAATCATGCGGTACGCTTTTACAATCTGAGAGAAAATCCTGTAAAGAAGGCTGGGACGATTGGTAAAGGCAAAGCTGATGAGATGGATTTCTGGACAAAAGAAGAATATCTCAAGTTCATAGAATGTGTAAAAGACAAGCCAATATCTTATTATGCGTTCCAGATTCTTTACTGGTGCGGAATAAGGGAAGGTGAACTGCTTGCCCTGATACCGGCAGATATTGATTTTGAGAATAAGAAACTTCATATCACAAAGTCTTATCAGTATATCAATGGTGAAGATATCATCACAGATCCTAAGACGGAAAAGAGCAGAAGGGATGTTGTAATTCCTGATTTTCTGGTAGAAGAGTTAAGACAGTTTATCGGAATGCTGTATGGATATGGAAGAGATGACAGAATATTTCAGATTACGAAGTCATATCTGCACCACGAGATGAGCAGGGGAGCTAAAGCGGCAGGAGTAAAGAGAATAAGAATTCATGATCTTAGGCATTCGCACATTTCTTTACTTATTCGCCTGGGTTTTTCAGCGGTAGCCATTGGAAACAGGGTTGGACATGAGAGCCAGACAATCACATTTCATTATGCACATATGTTTCCGACAGAGCAGATTGAGATGGCTGATAAGCTTAATGAAGAATTTGTGCCGGGGACAGGAAATGGAGGTGATATTCAGTGAGTGGAGTTCATAAGAATCCGACAATCAGTTTTCGCATATCAGACTATGAAAGGCGTGAAATTGAAGCAAGAATCAAGGCAAGTGGAATGATGAAGAAAACATTTTTTACAAGATGCTGTATTTATGGTCGAATCTGTGTTGTAGGTAAGAAAGAAACAGTATATATGCTGGTGCAGACGCTTGAGAAGATGCAGGCAGATATTCACAAAATGTATGATGAAATCATAGAAACAGGACGGATAAAAGAAAAAGAATCACCAGTTGATGGTGAAGCTTATACAGATATTGAAGAATTGCAGCATGACTATCTTGCTATGATAAAAGCAGTTGTGGATATGCTGGATGGAGCAAAATACCTCTGGCAGAAATAGTGGCTTTCCTGACGGCAATCGGGAAAGCCACGGCAGATAACAAAAGCGGGCTTCTGTTACCAAAACACCAATTAAAGTATAACAGCAGCCCACTTTTGAGACAATGATTATTTACGAAAGTGAGGCAGACAGTGGAAACAAATACAGAATTAAAAATGATACACCTCTCTGAGGTTGAATCACAGAAGATTAAATGGCTGTGGTATCCATTTATCCCTTATGGAAAGCTGTCAATAGTGCAGGGAGACCCCGGTGATGGGAAATCTACGCTGATACTAAATATTGCGGCAAAGCTATCAAGGGGAGAATGTATAGATGAAAATATGAATATTACTGAGCCTGTAAATGTAATATATCAAACAGCAGAAGACGGACTTGCAGATACAGTCAAGCCAAGACTTGAAGCAGCAAATGCAGACTGTAGCAGAATATCAATCATAGATGAGTCTGATAGGAGCGTTAGTATGACGGATGACAGGATAGAGGAAGCCATAAAAAGAGAAAATGCGAAATTGTGCATATTTGATCCGATACAGGCTTATCTTGGCGGTGATACTGATATGAACCGGGCAAATGAAGCCAGAGAAATGACGAAGAAGCTTGGAGGTATTGCTGAAAGAACAGGCTGTGCCATTGTTCTTATCGGTCATATGAATAAAGGCTCAGGAGCAAAGGCTGCTTACAGGGGAATGGGTTCCATTGATTTCTTTGCTGTGGCAAGGAGTGTAATGCTTGTTGGCAGAATAGAAGGGCAGAGTAACCTCAGGGCAATGATACAGATAAAGAATAATCTTGCAGCATTTGGTCATCCAAAAGCATTTGAATTGGCAGAGGACGGATTTCATTGGTTAGGTGATTATGAAATTACTGCTGATGAAGTACTGGGCGGTATGGTGCCAAAGGCAAGTAAACTTGAGGTGGCAAAGCAATTTTTAAGAGAACGGGCAGAAAGAACACAGAAAATTTTAAGTACAGAGATTATAGAACTTGCAGCACAGGAAGGAATATCGAAAAGAACACTTGAGACAGCAAAGAAGGAACTAAAGATAAAGGCTGAGCGTTGCAATAATAACTGGTACTGGAATTTGAGAGCATAAAAATCAACATCGCAACATTGCAAAGTGTCAGGTTTTGTAATCTTGAAGCTTGCAAGGTTGCAAAATATATAGACCTTGCGATGTTGCGGTCTTGAATAGAAAGGACAATTACGATGACATTATTTGAAGAATTAGATGTTGAATATAAAGAAGTGGATGGGATTTTATATCCTCTTTTATCTGTAGATGAAGCAGAATACAATCTTACGGATATAGGAAAATATGGTCGGATGTGGCTTAGGTATATGAAAGAAAATAAACCTTCTGAGTATCGTCATATGGCACGAATGGGACAGCTTAGAAAGCAGGCAGAAGCAGTAAATGAAGAAGCATATGAGCGATTGGACAATATTGAAGCAGCATGGTTGAAAAAGCATATGACGGGTAAAAAGAAAACATTTATGGAGCAGCTGTATTTGCGGAATCAGGCAAGAGCGATGGCAGAAGAAATTGTGATAAATGAGAGTGTGTTTAAGTGCAGATGAGGTTTAAAAGGCTGATGCAAAAACCCTCGGAGAGCCCCCGCAGTTTTGTCAGCATGACGAAACTGCTAGGGGGTTATCATCTATGGCAGAGCCAAGATGATAACCGCACTGCTCCGACAGAAAAATACGAATAAGAAAGGACAAATGCCTATGGGAAATGTATCATACTCTGCTCATATAAGCAATGGCAAGAGTGCGATAACAAGTAAAAAAGCACTTGCAGGAGTCGCAAAGCATAACCTGCGTAAATATAAATCTGCAGATTACAGCTCAGATAACATCAGGCTGATATATGGAACAACAGATTTGTTTCAGGATGTTAAGCAGGTATATCACAGAGAATTTGATGATGCGGTAAAGGAATATAACAGCAGACAGAAAAGAGAAGACAGAAAGATAAAGGATTACTTTGAACATGTTGCAGGTCTTAATCAGGATATGGCAGTTGAGATTATCTTTCAATGCGGGGACAAGAAATACTGGGAAGAACATTGGAAAAATAAAGATTATATGTCTGAGGTATTTGATTATATTCTTGACTGCCTGCAAAAGCTACTGCCGGAGTTCAAGATTGCAAATGCAGTCATACACTTTGATGAAGCCAGTCCGCATATGCATGTAGTAGGCGTTCCGGTATGGGAAGGAGCAAAGCGTGGCTTATCCAAGAAAGTATCAAAAAGAAATGTGTTTACACCACAAACATTATCAGTGATTCTTCAGGATAAACTGCGTGAAGAGGCAAGCTATGGTTTTGAATGTTATTTCAAGGAACAGCTGGCAGAGAAGAAAAAGGGTCGTAACCATGACTTGTCTGTGACAGAATATAAGGTAGCACAGGAGAGTAGGAAGCTTGCTGATATAAAACAGCAGAACAATGAAGAGCAGAAGAAAAATACTAAACTGAGAAGCAATAACGCAAGCATATCATATCAGATTGCTACACAGGAACAACGCCATAGCAGAAATCTGGATGTTATAGTTGCTGATGAGGACAGGCTGGAGACAGTCAGGAGTAGTATTAATGCAGCGGAAACGGAATATGCAAAATATGCTGATATGATTACGGATAAAAAGAATAATCTGGAACTTCTTTCTTCTAAGGAAAGTGAACTGATTGAAAGAACAAAAATTGCAGAGAGTGTATTTGATATGTTCCGACAGAGTGGAACTGATGATGTCAGGGAGAAACTTATTGATGTGATGTATGAGAACCAGAAGCTTAGAGAAGAAAATACGACATTAAAGGAATTGCTGGAAAAGGCGTATGAGTTTATGAAGCAGTTTGTAATTGATGGGGTTAACTTGTTGGAGAGGTTTCTGGAGAGTGTTGGGAAGATGATTGATAAAGTTCCTAAAAGAACAAAATAAAAACATCTGTTCGTGCAACAAAGTATTGACATTGACATACGAAGGAAGTATCATAAATTTATGAAGCAGGAGGAACAAATGAGATGAGAAAATCAATTTCAATCAGTATAAGAGTGAGTGAAGAAGAATTAGATAAGTTTAAGGAAGCAGCAAGATTAGAAGCATATTCATCATATAGTGAGTTTATAAGAAGAACGGCATTAATAGAAGCTGCCAGAATAATTAAGGAAAACAATGAAGGAGAGGATACCCATGAACATAATTAGTTTGTTTAGTGGATGTGGTGGATTAGATTTAGGCTTTGAAAGAGCTGGGTTTAATATTCCTGTTGCAAATGAGTTTGATAAAACAATATGGGCGACATTTAAAGCCAATCATCCTAATACTCATCTGATTGAAGGTGATATAAGACAGGTAACAAAAGAAGATATAGAACAGTTTATAAATGGAGAAGTTGACGGAATTATCGGTGGACCACCTTGTCAGTCGTGGTCTGAAGCAGGTTCATTAAAGGGAATTAAGGATGCCAGAGGACAGTTGTTCTTTGATTATATTAGAATACTAAAGGAATTCAAACCTAAGTTCTTTTTGGCAGAAAATGTAAGCGGAATGTTGGCAAACAGACATTCAGAAGCGGTGCAGAATATTCTAAATCTTTTTGATGATGCAGGATATGATGTGTCATTTACCCTTGTAAATGCAAAGGATTACGGAGTCGCAGAAGAAAGAAAGAGAGTATTTTATATAGGTTTCAGGAAGGATTTGAACATTGATTTTGGATTTCCTAAAGGTTCAACAAAGGATGATGATAAGAAAATCACTCTTCGTGATATTATATGGGATTTGCAAGATACAGCGGTTCCATCAGGAGAGAAAAATCATCATAATCCAGAAGCAATCAATAACAATGAATACTATACTGGAGCATATTCGCCAATATTTATGAGTCGTAACAGGGTAAAAGCATGGGATGAACAGGCATTTACAGTTCAGGCATCAGGAAGACAATGTCAGCTTCATCCACAGGCACCTAAAATGGTTAAAGTGGCACAGAATGATTGCAGATTTGTAGAAGGAAAAGAACATCTTTATCGTCGAATGACAATTAGAGAGGTTGCCAGAGTACAGGGATTTCCGGATGATTTCAAATTTATATATGAGGATACTAATACAGCATATAAAATGATTGGTAATGCTGTTCCAGTTAACCTTGCATATGAAATAGCTGTTGCGATAAAGAAATACCTAGAAGGTAATGGTGCAGAGGTTGCTGTAGATAATGAGGTTATAGATGCAAAGGAGGTTAATGAGAAGAAAGTGAGTACAAAGAGTAATGATCAGGGTAGAGCATATGAGTATGCTTGGATAAAAACACTTTACAAGGCATTATGTGAGATGCGAAAAACTAGAATAGTTGATAATTCTAGCTTGCATGCAAATGAAAAGGCATGGGCTCTTATGGATGAGGAAATGCAGCAGACATTTATGATATCAGCAGAATCAGCAATTGATACAGTACTTGAAATGGAACCTAAAATGTCAGAAGGCAGTAGTGATGAATTGACATTAGAATTTCAGAAGGACGGAGCAGGCGTAAATGGTGATGTAAGAGATATTGTTATTAGAAGAGAAGATATTGAGTGGGAAATAGGATTAAGTATCAAACATAATCACGATGCCGTAAAACATAGCAGATTAAGTCATAAACTTGATTTTGGTAAAGAATGGTTTGATATGCCTTGTAGTGATGCATATTGGGATGCGGTTCAACCAATATTTGATATGTTGAAGAATGAAAAGGATAACGGTTCAAGATGGTCTGAAATCAATGACAAAGACGAAGTAGTATATGTACCGTTATTACATGCTTTTATGGATGAGGTTAATAGAGCATATAAAGAAGATAAGAATATGCCACGTAAGATGATAGAATATCTTATTGGAATAGAGGATTACTATAAGGTTGTCAGCCGTGATAGTAAGCGTCTTACAATAATTCATACTTTTAATATGCATGATACTTTAAATAAACCAAGTGAAAATAAGGTGTCGGCAATTACTGTTCCAGTAGTAGAGCTACCTACAAGACTTGTGGCACTTGAGTTTAAGCCAGGAAGCACTAATACAGTAGAAATGTTTTTGGATAATGGATGGCAATTAAGTTTCAGAATTCATAATGCAAGTACAAAGGTTGAACCAAGCTTAAAATTTGATGTACAGTTTATTGGTATGCCGACATCAGTGCTGAATATTGAATGTAAATGGAAATAAGGCGGTACAGACATTGAGAAAAATGCTATTAAGTTTCAGACCGGATGTTTATGAAAAAATAAAATCTGGTGTGAAGATATTTGAACACAGGAGAAATTTTCCAGACGAACCTATAATGGCATACATGTATGTCAGCTCACCGGTGAAAGCAATCACCGGTGTTGTATACTTGGGTAAAAGGCATTGTCTATCTGACTGGATGGAAGACTATAAAGAAGATAGCAATGCCGTTACACGAATAAAAGAATATATAGAAAAGTATCATTATAGGTATGCTATGGAAATAGATAGATTTCAGGAAACATCACAGATATCATTAGATGACTTAAGAGAAAATGTTCCGGGATTTGTAGCACCACAGATGTATATATATTTGGATGGTACAGAATTGTTGGAGTATATAGAGAGTAACTTAAAAATGATAGATTTGCAGGTAGAACACTCATTTGAAAGAATAGAGACTTGTCAGGTTTGTGTGCATTAATTAGGCATTGTTAGAGAGGGGTGAGTTAACGCTTTATGGAATTTTTTTCGACAAGAAATAAGGTTTTAAGAGTAAATCCCAATGGGGTGAGAAGCACAAGCATGCAATTGAGAGAACGTATATGGAATGTATTTTATAAGGAAGAGTATGACTACTATGATACATCGGAATATACATCTTACACAACGGGAATAGAAGATATGATGCTGGAAATGGGAATTAAATACGAATTTCCAGCAAATAAAATCTACAAAAATGAAAATGCAGAAAAGTTGCATAAGTATGTGGTTCAATGTGAAGGTATATGGTATCGAATATATGATTTTATTGAAAAATATCTTAGATTGACTGATAGTGAAAAAACTCAAAGGCTGACGTTAGAATTTAATCGAATACTAGAAGAGGAGGTTGCTCCATACAGAATTTTAAATGGATTAGTTGTACCGATTATTGGTAAAAGTGAATTGAATTCAATAAGTGAAACAATTGACTTGGAATATGAATCTGTTAGTAAACATATGACAAAGGCATTAGAGTTATACTCTGATAGACAAAAACCAGATTATGAAAATTCGGTAAAAGAATCAATAAGTAGTGTTGAAGCTATGTGCAGTATTATAACAGGTACTTCAGGTGGAACGGCAACATTAGGTAATACATTGAAAAAATTAAAGGAATGTGGAATTAATATACATCCAGCAATGGAAAATGCGTTTAAGCAGTTGTATGGGTATACATCTGATTCAGGTGGAATAAGACATGGAAGCATTGAATTTGTTAATGTGGCAAGTGAAGATGCTAAGTACATGTTGGTTTCATGCTCAGCTTTTGTAAACTATCTGATTGAAAAATGGATAAAACTTAATGGAAGGAGAGATATTTAATGTTAGATAATATATTTGAGCAATTAATGTATACTACATTAAGAATTGAGTGTATAGATAGTATTGGAAATATTTTTTCAATTGGTACAGGATTCCTTATACAAAGACCTGTGGGAGATAATAAATATAAGTTATATTTGGTCTCTAATAAGCATGTTTTGTGCAATACAGATTCAATTGCAATATCTTTTACTGCAAATAAGGGAAATGAACCAGATGTTGGTAACAGGGTACGTTTGCCAATATCAAATATAAAGGATAGTATTGTAGGGCATCCAGATTCTAATGTTGATATTGCTGTTTTAGAATGTACAGGACTTTTTATTATGATGCCTGAACAACTATATTATAAAGCTGTATCGTATGATATGTTAGCAACATTCAATGAAGAAGAATTATCTGTAGCTGAAAATGTATATTTTGTTGGATATCCAGATAATAGATATGATAAGGCAAATAATTTACCATTGATACGAACTGGTATGATTGCTAGTAATCCTAAATATGACTATAATGGTAATCCAACATTTATAATTGACGCACAGGTGTTCCCAGGTTCAAGTGGTAGTCCGGTTTACATAGATTTGACATATGAAAATATGAAGAATGGACAAATAATTGTTGGTAAAAAAGATATAAAATTATTAGGCATTGTTTCTGCTACTATGATAAGGAATAATCAATTAAAATCGATAGAAACAAATACTCATTATTTAACAGAAGAAGTATTAGGATTAGGAATTGTTTATAAATCAACAGCAATAAAAGAATTAATAGATACTTTACCGATGAATAATTGAGAAAATGACGAGAAGGTATTAATTTCGTATCCAATAGCGATTTACTATGATTAAAGTGGCAAATAAAAGGTTAGGAGAAATTTAATAATATGAATTCAGTAAATTTATATATTTTATGTGAAGGAACAAAATTGGATAATTGGGTTGATTATCAGAAAGTATTGACAAATTCATATGAAAAAAAACAATTGAAAAATGCTGAAATTGATACATTGAAAAGATTTGTTAATGAACTTTTGAATTGGGGTATAGCCATAGAGGATTTAGATGGATTTTTTTATGGATTTTCTATTCCACAAATATCAAAAGAGTTTGATTTGTTAAAAATATTCGAAAATGATGTAGTTGTAAATATTGAATTAAAAAGTAATGATATAGCTATGGACAAAATAGAGTATCAGTTGAGGAAAAATAGATATTATTTATCACATTTAAAGAAAAAAATTTATAGTTTTACTTATGTTAATTCTGGGGAGAATGGTAAGATATATTCATATGATGGAGACAAATTATTAGAAAGCAATATAGAAGAAATTGCTCAATTAATTTCTTTAAAAGGTACGTTTATTAAAGAAAATATTGAGAGCCTATTTAAGGCTAAGGATTATTTGATCTCTCCAATTAATACACCACAGCTTTTTGTCGAGGGAAATTATTATTTAACAGGTCAACAGGAAGAGATTAAGAATAAAATAATTAACGGAATTGATAATAGAGAACACAAAATATGGGGGATTCAAGGCAGTGCTGGAACTGGAAAAACATTGTTGCTCTATGATATTGCAAGAACATTAGGACAAATGATGAGGGTATGTGTGATACATTCGGGCATTCTTTCTCAAGGACATATTGAATTAAATTCAATTTTACGAGAAGTTGACATAATTCCAGTTAAAGAATGTAATGAAAACTTGATTAGGCAATATGATTGCATTTTGATTGATGAGTCGCAAAGGTTATATCAAGTAGATTTTGATTGTATAGTTAAGGCATTTCAGGATTTGAATATTCATTGTATTTTTGGATACGACTATTATCAGGTTTTATCATATGCCGAAGAAAATAGAAATATTCCAGAACAATTAAATAGATTGAGCTTTTTTTGTGAAAATAAATTATCTGAAAAAATACGTACAAACAAGGAAGTTGCGTCATTTATTAAAAACGTGATTAATTTAGCACATCGACCAAAAAGATATATGGATTATAGCAATATAGAAGTTCTATATGCTTTTGACTATACAGTGGCAAAAAATATAATTGAACATTATGTCACAAATAAGGAATATAAATTTATATCGTATACGCCATCGAGAATAAAAAGTAATGATATAGATAAACTTTCTAATTATACAAATACACATCATATAATAGGACAGGAATTTGACAATGTGATTTTTAGTATGGATAATAATTTTAAATATACTGAAGATGGACATTTACAGGGAAGAATTCATCCAAATCCTGATTACATATTTTATAAACTTTGGTTTCAAGGAGTATCTAGAGCAAGGGAACGATTATGTATATTAATAATAGGGAATGAACCTTTGTTTAACAATATTTTACAAGTTAAGATGCAGTTTAGTGAGTAGATATACAACTGCTATTTTTGTAAATATTGTAAAGCAATATATTACTTGAATGTTATATCATTTGGTGCCTAGATTTTAATAGGAATTTTGATACCCATATGATACTTAAATTTTTGAAAATATAAAATAATTGTGATAAAAGGCGGAATAATAGCCATTAAAAGCTCTAGAAATCAAGCCTTCACAGGGATAATAAGTTCCTCTGCAGGGAGTTTGAATAACGGATTAGAATGCCGAAAGCCTGTATTTATGCGGGCTTCCGGCATTTGTTTTATCAAATGGCTCTAGTTTGGCTCTATTTGTGGGGAGAGTAATAGCAAGATTAAGGAGAAATTATGAAAAAATTATTACATCTGATATTGATGCAGACAGTATTGTTGAAATGATATATATGGATTCAGCAAATGAAGGATAAGGGTATTACGAATGGCAAGAACAGAAAAAGTGATAATGACTAATATGTGTATGGTGTTTAGTGAAAATAGGATACTTGTCCAAGATAAGACGGATGATGATTACTCTGGAATAACATTTCCGGGAGGACATGTGGAAAGAGGAGAATCATTTACAGATGCTGTGATACGCGAAGTGTGGGAAGAAACTGGATTGAAAATTTCAGAACCAAAACTTTGTGGGATAAAAGACTGGATGAAGGATGAGGAAACAAGATATATAGTGTTATTATATAAGACAGATAAGTTTGAAGGAATAGTTACTTCGTCTGAAGAAGGGGATGTATTCTGGCTGACATTAGATGAAATGAAGCAGAGAAAACTTGCTTATGGAATGGATAAGATGTTGGAAGTATTTTTAAATGACAATATTAGTGAATATTTCTTTTTTGAAGAAAATGGATAGAAGAGTTGAAATAGTTTAAATAAATGCAAAGGAGTTTGAAGTGGATATTTTATTTAAGAATGATGATTTTGTATTTTCATACAGAGTTGGTGGAATATTGATACGCAATGGAAAAATTCTATTACAGCGTCCTAAGAATGATGATTATTCCATTATAGGTGGACATGTAGCAGCAATGGAAACAAGTATAGAAACTTTGAAGCGGGAATTTGAAGAAGAACTTCACACTAAAATAGAGGTAGATAATCTGCTGGCGATTGGTGAAATATATTTTCCATGGGGTAAAAGACCATGTCATCAGATATGTTTATATTATAATGTACATCTCGTTAATTATGATATTCCTTTAGATGGAGTATTTCATGGTTATGATGGTCTGGATGACAAAAGGATTGATTTAGATTTTTGCTGGGTTCCACTTGAGGATTTAAAGAATGATGTAAAGGTATATCCGCAGGAGTTGGTACCTTATATTCTTGAACCAAAGAAGGAAATTGTACATTTTGTTTCAAAGCAAATTTAGAAGATGAGATTATAGGTGTCGATGGAGAAGAAATATGTTAGAAGTTAAATTTTATGATACAGTAGATGATTCATTACTGAAGTTTGCAGTAATAATTTCACAGAGGAGGGTGCGGATTCGTTCTAATATTGGGATGTTGGTGCATTTGTATTTGCAGGAGATGAAACATACGTTTCTGTATCTGGTAAGCAGTATGTAACTTCGGATAGAGTTATAGGAAATAACGATATTATAACCATTGATTTAAGTCCACAGGCAGGTAATATATGGGGAGATTATGCGAGAACTATTATTGTGGAGAATGGAAAGGTTGTAGAGGATATAGGGCTGATTGAAAATCTGGAATGGAAAAGCGGTCTGCAGATGGAAGAGAAATTACATGCAGAATTGTTACGTTTTGCTACGAAGGAAACAACCTTTGAGAAATTGTACTATCATATGAATAAGTTAATAGTGGAAAATGGATTTGTAAATCTTGATTTTATGGACAATCTGGGACATTCCATTGTGAAAACCAAAGGTGATAGAGTTTACATTGAAAAAGGTAATATGACCAAGCTTGGCGATGTAAAGTATTTTACATTTAAACCGCACGTAGCATTTCCAGATTCAAAGTATGGATATAAAAAAGAGAATATTTATTACTTTAACGAAAACGGGTTGATGGAACTTTAAAAGGAGTAAAGAAAATGAATGTTATTTTTGATATGGATGGACTAATGTTTGACACAGAGAAAGTGTTTATAAAGGCTTGGGATTATGCTGGTGAAAGGATAGGTATTTGGAAAGCTGGATATATGGTCTATAAAACTTTAGGCATGAGCATTGTTGCCTCTTATGAGATTTGGAACGAAGAGTTTGGTGATCGGTATAATCAGGAAGAATTGCGTAAATACACAAAAGAATTTCTAAAAAACTATTATGAAAATAATAAAGTTCCTTTAAAGCAAGGATTGTATGTCTTGTTGGAATATTTGAAAAATGCAAATGCCAAGTTGGCAGTTGCTTCTTTATCACCGCGTTGGGAAGTGGAAAAACATCTAAATGATGCAGGAATTATAGATTGTTTTTCCGCAATTATTTGTGGAGATATGGTTGAGAAATCTAAGCCAGCGCCGGACATTTACATAAAAGCCTGTGAAATGTTAAATGAAAATCCTGAAGAGTGTATAGCTCTTGAAGATTCAAAAAACGGATTACTATCGGCTTACAGAGCGGGATGTAAGCCAATCATGGTTCCGGATTTGTGGCAACCTGATGAAGAAATATTGCAGATAATAAAGGGCAAGTATTCCGATTTGGAACAGGTGAAAAAGGCGTTTGAAAGTGGTGAAATATAGAAACAAGGGAGGCACAACAGTGAATATTCTAGTTATTGGTGGAACACGATTTTTTGGTATACATATGGTTAATGAGCTTTTAACCGCAGGTTATGATGTAACAATTGCAACACGTGGGAAGGCATCAGATTCATTTGGGGATAAGGTTAAAAGGATATTTCTGGAAAGGACTAAGGAAGAAAGTGTACGAGAGGCATTAAGCGGTACTCATTACGATGTAGTAATTGATAAAATTGCATATTGCTCAAATGATATTAAGTATGTGATGGATGTTATAGATTGTGATAAGTATATTTATATGTCAAGCACATCTGTGTATAACCCGAAACATATCAATACCGTTGAGGCAGATTTTGATGGAATTGAAAATGAACTGATATGGTGTGATAGAAAAGCATTCCCTTATGAGCAAATAAAGCGTCAGGCAGAGTGTGCGTTATGGCAGCAGTATCCAGAAAAGAATTGGATTGCCGTTAGATATCCATTTGCCATTGGAAAGGATGATTATACAAAAAGGCTGCTGTTCTATGTAGAACATACTATGAAATCTATTCCAATGAATATTGATAATGTTGATTATCAGATGAGTTATATTCGTTCCGACGAAGCAGGAAAATTCCTTACATTTTTGGTGGATAAAGATGTTAAAGGAGCAATTAATGGTGCTTCGGATGGTACGATTTCTATAAAGGAAATTATCGAATATGTTGAAGAAAAGACGGGAGCAAGAGCGATAATTGATAATTCTGGCGAGGATGCACCATACAATGGGGAACCGGAATATAGTATATGTACGGATAAGGCGAAGGAATTAGGTTATCAATTTACAGAATTGAAAGATTGGATATATGAGTTGCTGGATTATTATATTCAGGTAGTCGAAGAAATGGATAAGGTTGATAATGGTAGATTTCATTAGATTGCGAGGGAGAAAATATGCCACATGTGATTGTAAAACTATGGCCGGGACGAAACGATGAAATCAAAAGTAACTTGGCAAAGAGAATAGCACATACTGTTGCAGAAGAATTGAAGGTAGATATGGGTGATAAGTTGGTTGGTAAGCATGAACATTGCTATGTGGAGAAGGAATTCAAGGGCAATCAGCGTGCGGATAAGAAGTAGTGAGGAATAGATGAATACACGATATTATATGGTCATTATCAAGGGTGAAATAAAGACATCCGAAATAATGTCATGTGGTTACAATAGAAATACTCAAAAATGGGATGTAAAATTCAATACTGGAAAAATATACTCTTATGCATATTTGAATGTGGAAAAATTGACTGAGCCAGAAGTTTTAAATCCTGATATGTATCGTATTAGCAGAGAAGGACGCGAGTTTTTTGATGTTAAAGCAATATATGTGTTTAGAAGCAGATATGAGTCCTATTGGCATATTTGTTTTGGCAATGGGAGTGAAAGAGATTATCACCGCAGTGAGTTAAATATTGTGGAATCATGTCTTACTCATAGTCAGTCATCAAATGTATTTGAATATATAAAGCAAATTGCAGGTTTGAGTAATCTTAAGAAAGAAGAGACTGGTGAAAAATTATTGTCTAAGAGGTTTGATAAGATTTCTTTTGTGGGTAGTGATGTAGCTTTAGCAAAGTATTTGAATCCATCATCATTGCAAGGAAAAAGAACAGGACGCGAATACATTCTGATTTTCCCATTTGGATGCAATAACAGTCAGTATAAGGCTGTAAAAAATGCCATGGAGAATCAGATTAGTGTTATACAGGGACCTCCGGGAACAGGGAAGACACAAACAATATTGAATATTATTGCCAATATATTAATGCAAGGGAAAACGGTACAGATAGTATCCAATAATAATTCGGCAACAGAAAATGTATATGAAAAATTATCTTCTTCAAAATACAATTTAGGTTTTATTGCTGCGACATTAGGAAGTTCTAAAAATAAGAAATTATTTGTTGAGCATCAGGATGCCGCTTATCCAGATTTTTCGTCATGGAAAACGCAAGAAGATTCAAGTGTTTTGCAAAAGGGAATAGCTGACCAATCCAGTCAGTTAAAAAGCGTTTTTGATAAGCAGGAAAAACTGGCGTGTTTAAGGCAGGAACTTTCACAGTTGGTTACTGAACAGGAATATTTCAATCAATATGTTAAAGAATCAGATGTTCATACAGATAGTATTAAGTTCAAGAAAAAGCTATCTTCAAAGCAATGGATGGTATTGTGGCAGGATTGCCAGTTGATTTCAGAAGAAAAAACGGCAATAGGATTTTGGTTTAAGATAAAAGCCTTATTTAAATATGGAGTAACCGATTGGGGCATTTATAAGCAGGATATTTCAAAGATAATTACAACCTTTCAGGCAATGTATTATCGTGCAAAGCAAGCGGAGTTGTCTGCAGAAATTGCAGATATTGAAAAGTATTTAAATAGTGTTAATAAAAATTTGCTTGAGGATTTATGCAATCAGTCAATGGTTGTCCTAAAAGATAAACTGGCAAGAAAGTATGAAGGTAACAGCAAGAGAAAAATGTTTAGTGAAGATAATCTGTGGAAGGAGCCATATGGTGTACTGGTTGAGTATCCGGTTATATTAAGTACAACATTTTCGTCAAGAAACAGTCTGAATTCAGATGTGGTGTATGATTACCTTATCATGGATGAGGCATCGCAGGTAGATATTGCAACTGGTGCATTGGCATTGTCCTGTGCAAGGAATGTTGTTATTGTGGGTGATACCAAGCAGCTTCCTAATGTTGTTAAAGATGATACAAAGGTTAAAGCAAAAGTTATATTTGACAGCTTTCATATTAGTGAGGGATATCAGTATACAAATAGCTTTCTGCAATCCATTTTGGATGTTATGCCAAACGTAACACAAACATTGTTGCGGGAACATTATAGGTGTCACCCTAAAATAATAAATTTCTGTAACCAGAAATTCTATCGTGGTGAATTGATTATTATGACAACGGATAAGGGTGAAGAGGATGTTTTATCGGTAGTAAAAACGGTAGCGGGAAATCATGAGCGTAATCATTATAGCCAGCGCCAGATAGATGTTATTAAAAATGAGATTATACCCAAATATGTTTCAAATCCGGAAGAAACGGGAATTATTGCACCATACAAAAATCAGGTAGAAGCATTAAGCAAGGAGATAACAGATATTGATGCTTCCACAGTGCATAAGTTTCAGGGAAAGGAGAAAGAGAATATTATTATATCTACCGTGGATGATGAAATATCTGATTTTGCTGATGATCCATATTTAATTAATGTTGCTGTATCAAGAGCTAAAAAGAAATTGATGCTGGTTGTAACTGGAAATGAGCAATCAAAAGAGCGCAATATAACAGATTTGATTGATTATATTCAGTATAATAATTTTGAGGTTACTGAAAGCAAGATTTATTCGATTTTTGATTACCTTTACAAGCAGTATACTGAGGAAAGAAGGGTATATTTGCAGAAGCACAAAAAAGTATCAGAATATGATTCGGAAAATCTGATGTATTCATTGATAGAGGACATTATCTCCGCTAACAAGTATTCAAGCTTGGATGTTGTTTGTCATTTTCCGTTGAATATGTTGATTAAGAATCCAGAACTATTAAATGAGCAGGAATGTCAGTATGCAATGAATCCAGCAACACATTTAGATTTTCTGATTTATAACAGAATTGGTAAAAAGCCTGTGTTGGCGATTGAGGTTGACGGATATGAATACCATAAAGAGGATACTGTTCAGGCTTCAAGAGATTTGTTGAAAAATCATATTATGGAGTTGTATGAAATTCCATTACTGAGATTTATGACTAATGGTAGTGGCGAGAAAGAAAAGATTATCGAGATGTTGGATAAGTTGGTTGGGTAACCGAAATAGGAAATAAAATGGGAGATGCTATTATGGCTGTATCATATAAACGATTATGGAAATTATTAGTGGATAAAGAAATGAGCAAATCTGATTTGCGTAAAAAGGCAGAAATTGCTCCTAACACAATGACAAAGCTTCGCCGTGATGAAGAGGTGAGTCTAACAATTCTTAGCAAAATCTGCAAAACTTTACATGCAGACTTTGGGGATATTGTGGAGTATGTGCCAGATGCAGAAATATGGGATTTGTATAATGAGAACAGAGAGCTTCTGGGAAAAGACCATATCAGAGGAGAACAGTTACCAATAGACGGATATCATCTGGTGGTGCATGTGTGGATTCGTAATTCTAAGGGACAGTACATTATCTCGCAGCGTTCCGCAAATAGGCCAACATATCCTTTGATGTGGGAATGTGTGGATGGTTCTGTAGTAAAAGGAGAGGACAGTCTGCAAGGAGTGCTTAGAGAAGTCAAAGAAGAGGTTGGAATAGATTTATTGCCAGAAAAAGGTCAAGTTGTTTTGTCAGACATTAAGAAAATCGAGTTTGGGAAAGTGGTTAATAAAATTGTTGATGTTTGGCTGTTTGATTACGATGGAGAGGTTGATTTAGGCAATGCCACAACGGATGAAGTGGCACAGGTTGCTTGGATGAACAGGGAACAGATAAAAGAATTGTTTGATGCAAATATGTTTGTAGATACATTGGAATACTTCTTTACGGAAGTGGACAAGCAGTAAATAAAATAGGTGGTGTTTTAGTGACTAACTCAGAAAAACTATTAAGTTATTTTTCGGAAGATTTCTTTTATAAAGAGCTTGTATATGCTGATTTGAAATTTGTTCCAGAAGGTGGGACAGAGATAGAATTAGCGGATTTAATTATAAATCTTGAAGATGTTATACTGGCAATTCAATTAAAGGAACGGAATGAAAGGGTTCTTTCTAAGCAAGCCTCAGAAACAAGAAACTTTGGTATATCAATATTTATATGAACAATATTAAAAATAGACATGTATGTTTTATATTATTTTCTGCAATCAAGTGAAATATTTTGGAATAGATGATACTTTCATTGCAATATATTACAATAAATAATATAATTGATATAATAAATATTAATTGAATGGATATCAATATGGATAAAATAAATGAATTACGATTAGGATTAGAAACTGCATACATAGATGGTTCTGTTGCTTCTGACAGTTTTTATTGTCCTCAGTTTGTATCGAATAATTATAAATCTGGTAAGAAAGTTTTATCTTCGATTGAAGATGAGCTGTTAAGATGTGATAAGTTTCAGATCAGTGTTGCATTTATTACTATGAGCGGAATCACACCATTACTTCAGACATTTAAAGATTTGGAAAAGAAAAATATTCCAGGTGAAATTCTCACAACTAATTATTTGAATTTTAGTGAGCCTAAAGCATTGGAGAAGCTTAATGGATTATCAAATATTACATTAAAAATGTATGATGTACAAGAAGCAGATGAAGGATTTCATACAAAAGGATATATTTTTAAAACAGATGAAGTATATCGTATTATCATTGGAAGTTCGAATATAACAAGTGCAGCACTTACCAGTAATCATGAGTGGAATACTAAGCTTGTATCAACGCAGCAAGGGAAGATAGCGAAGGAAATAGTTGATGAATTTAATAGATTATGGAATTCTAGTTATGCCTTAGATTTTAATGAGTTTTACGACAATTATAAAGAACAATATGAAATTATTAAACATCAGAGAGATATTGCGAGGATTGATAATGTTGTATCGCTTGAAAAATATAAGCTTAAGCCAAACAGCATGCAGATTGGATTTATTACAAATCTTAAGAAGATTTTAGAAGAAGGAGAGGACAGGGCACTTCTTATATCGGCGACAGGGGAACGTGGTATATTTGTGACAGGTGGAAGAAACCCAGGATTTACAAGGGTTTCGGAAGCCTGGTCCTAGACGTTTCCGTGTGAAAATTGTCCGGATTAGCTCTGGACGGGAAAACTTAACAGGTATTTTTGCTGATAGGACTAAATTGACACAGAGAATCGAAGATTTAATCGGTTCCATATTGAAGTCAATATGGTCTTATTTTTTATACCCTTTTTTCGGGTAGCTCCCGATGGGTGGAAAGGAGAGTTGAATTTATGATTTTAGAATTTGTTGGCAGAGTTTTACTGAATGTTTTAAAGGCTATGGTATGGATGGCGTTGTTAATGCTTCGGTGTGTACTGGGATTGGCGAAGCTGACATTATTAGTGTTTGGGCTGGTTGCAAGAGTATTTCTTGTGTTTGCTAAGGCAGTAGTCGATTAGGATGGAATGGTGATTTTTGTGTGTTCCAGCGTTACAGATAATTTAACTGTCAGGTGTGGACAGCATTTATACATAGCTTCGCAAGAGGCAATGAGAAAGGAGGATTTTCTGCATGGCAGAACATTTGAGGGCAGTAACTCTCCGCGGGCTGGCGTTAAGGCAAATAACGATATTTTTAAGGCGCAAGGCGCAGAAAGGACTTTTTATGGAAGAAAAAGCAAAGGTGACTGCAGCACCTACAATTGCAGAACAGTGTGGTATTAAGTACAAAGAGGTGGATGGATTGTTTTATCCGATTTTGGGAGAGTCGGATCCGAGAAGTTATGCAAGTCTTGGAAAGTATGGACACCGTTATCTCAGGGTTTTGATGGAAAATGACCGTTATCTGTATAACAAGTATTTTATGCAAGGGGTACTTTTTGATAAAGCAGCGGAATATGAGAATTATGCATGGCAACTGTATGACACTGTTTTACAGGGAATAAGCAAGGTAAGAGGAATTGCTTTGGATACTTTGGAAGAAAAAGGATTTCAGGTAACATTTCATGAAAACATGCAGGCGGCAATGACAGCAGATGAGATTGTAACAGAGGATTTGTTTGCAACAATTGATTACAACAAGCGTGTACGTCTGGAACATGCAAAGGAAAATATCGCATTTGAACATGCGGAGACACAGAGAATGGAGGCATGAGTTTATGGAAGAGAAAAGAATTTATTATGTGGGAATTGACCACGGGAATCATTTAATGAAAACATCAAACCATGTGTTTGAGAATGGTGTGGAAAGGCAGGCTGTAAAGCCTACCTTCCAGGCTAATACACTGGTTTATGATGGAGCATTTTATAAGATTGGAGAAAAGCGTAACAGTGTGAAGGACAGTAAGCTTGCAGATGATGATTATTATCTGTTGACACTTGCGGCACTGGCAAAGGAATGTCAGTCAGGGAATATTCCAAATGGTGCCAGAGTGGTGCTTGGAGTCGGACTTCCTTTAAAACAGTTTGCAACGGTAAGAAAGCAGTTCGTGAAATATTTGAAACGTGGAAATCAGCCAGTGCATTTTAAATTTGAGGATGTGGCATATGATTTTACCATTGAAAATGTACTGGCATTTCCGCAGTGTTATGCAGCAGTGGCAGACAGGCTTGGCAGTATGAAGGGGGAATATCTGATTGTGGATGTGGGTTCCTGGACGATTGATATCATGCATGTGAAGGATGGTGTTCCAGTGGAAAGTAAATGTGAGACCTTCACGGAGTCCATGATTTCTGTTATTCAGGAAATCAAGAGCAGAAGCAGTGAGGTTTTTGGAAAAGAGATTTCGGAGAATGTGATTACAGATTATATCAGCAATCTTGGCGGCAATTATCCGGAAAAGTATGCAAGGATTATGGACGAGTCGCTTGAAAAGTTTGTTGCAAGAGTGGAAGGAGTTCTGAAAGAGAACGGGCACGATACGGAATTTACCAACATTATTTATGTGGGTGGCGGAGCAAAGGCAATGGAGAGATTTGGAAAACATGGGGATAACATTTCATATGTGACGGATGTCAGAGCCAATGCAAAGGGCTATGAGTTTCTTGCAAAACAGATGGCATAAAGGCAGGTGGTACACATGGTAATGGGATTTAGAGAGAGGCGGCTTGGCTGCCGTCTCTATGTGGACCGCCAGTCGGATGCAAATATTCTGAAAAAGCTGGATAGGATGCTTGTGGATGGTAGCTTTCTTAACCAGACGGAGCTTATCAAGAGAGGTATTGAACTGGCCTATGAAGAAGCGTACGGAGAGGCGGAAGAGGTTAAGGCGTCCCATAGGCAAGAGATTGATGTAAAGAAGTTTGCGGAAGAAGTAGCCAGGGCATTGAAGCCGGAAATGGAGAAGTTGATGGCAGAGTGTGAGGCGAGAGTTGCCGCAACGGAAACACCAACACCACCAACACCCGCTTTAGCATCAATGCATGATGCACCAAAGGATAATACGGCATCTGTCACTGATGATGAAGTCATTATTCCAAGTCAGACATTCAATTTTCTAAAAGGACTGAATGATGATTAGGAAGCTACGTCAGCGACGTCGAATTGACGACAATGGAATCCTGAATGACGGCTGATTGACGTCATTCATATATAAAATAAATATATCTGACGGCAAACTGACGACAGTTGGAGAACGGTTTGCTGTCGGTATTTTGGCACGAAATTCGTGCCATATATTGGGTGCAGGAGCTCCTGCCAAGACGAAAAAATGGTAATTGCGGTTAGCAATTATATTTTTTTCGGGGAAAGGTCCGACTTTTCCCGAATCTTGCAAAACAAGTGAACGGTAACAGAAGCATTTTTGAGGATTTGCTATAAGCAGTTCCTGAAGAAGAATAAAAAGGAGGTCACAGCCATGAGCATGATAAGTGAGATTTTGATGGGATTAATTTTGAGAATTGGAGGTTATGTGTATGGCAGATGGAAACAGAAGGTACAAGTCTGACAAAAAGCTATATAAGGTTTCTTTTAAGTTGTCAGAGGAAGATAAACGATTGTTGGAAGAAGGTGCAAAAAAGGCTGGAATGAATATCAGTGAATACCTGCGCAATCTGGTGCGTGGCGGCGGAAATGTGGACGCATCTTTTACGACAGACAGAGGGAATTTTATCAGACAGATAACAGGAATTGCTACCAATGTGAATCAGATTGCGAAGGTAGTAAATACCCAGGGATATGGTTACACGAGGGATATCCTTGCTGTTAAGCAGGATTTGGAGGATGTAAAGAGGCTGATGAGGGAGGTGCTTATGGTATGGCAATCACTAAGATACAGTGCCTGAATGAGGCACATACCGGGAACCCGGCGGCACATCTTAAGAATGCTCTTTCGTATATTCAGAATCCAGAGAAAACAGAGGAAAATGTTCTGGTGGGCAGTATAAACTGCCTGCCGGATACAGCCTTTGAGCAGATGATGGATACGAAGGTTACTTTCGGAAAAACAAATAAGCGACAGGGATATCACATTATCATTTCCTTTGCACCGGGAGAAGCGACAGAGGAACAGGCGCTGGATATCGTGGCACGTTTTGCACAGGAATACCTGAAGGATAAATATGAGGCAGTATATGCGGTGCATAATGATAAAAAGCATATGCATGGGCACATTGTTTTCAATAGCGTCAGTTTTGAAACGGGGATGAAGCATGAGTGCAAAAAAGGGGAATGGAAGCACCGTATGCAGCCGATTACAAACAGACTCTGTAAAGAGTACGGACTGTCCATTGTGCCAGCAGAGTATGTGAAGGAGCCTAAGAATTTATCAAGGAAAGAATGGGAGTGTGAACAATGCTTTCGAAAAATGATTCTGGCAGATGCAGAGTTTTGTCAGAGTCAGGCGGGAAGCTTTGACCATTTTATATTCCTGATGAAGAGAATCGGGTATCAGTTTGAGTACGGGAAGTACCTTTCGGTAAAGGTTCCGGGTGGTAAATGGTATCATGAACTGGATAAGCTGGATGAACGTTTTTCGGAAGAAAAATTCCGATTTTATCTGGATATGTCTTTTACCCGTCCGGGATTTGTTGTGGGTAATACTGTGGCAATTCATAAACGTGGAATAACAGATTTTCAGATGAAGTATTACCGCAGAATCTATCAGGCGAGAATGGTGGAACAGCGTCGATTTGATAAGCATTCTGCATATCTTGCGAAGGAACTGGAGCGTATGAATCAGCTGCAGGAACAGTATCTTTTCCTTGTGAATAACAATATCAAAACTGTGGAGGGGCTTGTGACTTATCAGGTTCTGGGAGAGCGTGATGTAGAGAAAATCTCTGAACGGCAGCAGGAATTATATCAGCAGAACAGAGCAAGAAGACGCGTTTGCAAAACAGAGGAGGATATTCGTGATTACCAGATCTGGCATATGGGAGTACAGGAGAAATTGAATGAACTTAAGGCGGAGAAGAAAGCAATTAATAAGAAATTGAAGATTGCTGAAGGGTGTGTACAAGAGTATAAGAAGTTTTCAATGCTGGATTTCTCAACTATTGAGGATGAGATTCGTAATTCAATAGAAGTGCCGGAGTATCCGTATGCGGAGGAGAAAAATATTGCGTTATCTGTTAATGATGCAGTGTCTGATATGGGGATGGATGGTGTATCAGTAATGAATGAATCAGAAAATTATGAAACTTCGTTAGGCGCAGAGGTATGTGAGCAGATTTCAGCAGAAGATACCATGGATGCCACAGTAGGAGATGCCAGCGAAGCGAATATTGTGGAGGAATATGTTGATGATTGGTCAGATGATAAAGGCAACTATGAGACGTACAAAAAGATGACATCTATGGAAAAGGCTCAGATGCATGGATTTAGGGAACTAAAGAGTTACGACACAGTTAGGTCTATTGTACAGATGAAGTTTCTGGACATGGGGCATATTGCAGATGTCGACGAACTTCTTGAAGAGACGGACTTGCTTTATAAGGGCATGTGTGAATTGGTTGTCAAAAACAAAACAGAAGAGGTGCTGGATGAGATTAAACAGCGGGGAATTGCTTTTGATGATTTGTCTGTTATCGAGAAGGCAAGGATGCTACAGTTTCAGCCAGACAATAATTCATACAATATTCAGCTGTACAGTGCTGTTTGCAAGGCGTGTGGAGTGGATACTTCTGATGAGGATAAGATATTTGAAGATTATCAGGCTGTTTATGAAAAGACATTGGAGATGCAACCAGAGTGGAGTGTGGAAAGAAAGGATGGAGGCAGCGAGAGGGCACGATAGGTGTGCCCTCTGTCAATATAGGGCTTATTGATTGGCTTATTAATTGGAAATTTTGATTGGAGACCCTTCCTTGAAAAGTAAAAAACAAAGTTGACGATATAAAACTCTGATTTTATAATAAGGTTATGGAAAAGGTAAAAAATTGTCGATAAAATTTCAAATGTACCAATGGAGGAATGCATATGTCTAATTTTGGTTTGCCTGAATATGATCAACACAGAGAATGGATTCGTAATGCGAGAAATCGTAACATGAAGTGGGAAGAGATTGATTATGCGGGGCGTGGTAATGATGAAGGATTATCAGAATTTCTAACCCAACAGTCCTTATTGAATTTTTGGAAAGAAGTTAGTTGCAGTGAATGGAAAGAACTCGTTCGCTTACAAAAAGAGGCAGAAGAGCAGACACAGGTTATAGATTATCTTAGTGGTCAGGCTATGATTATGGGTGAAGGCGAAGATAATGATGTTACGGTACCAGCAGATCCACAATCCGCATGGCAGTTATATAGAAAAAAATTGATTAAGGGTGGTTTTAAAGAAGAAATCGTTGATGAGATGGAGAGAACTACATTAAAGATTTTGAAGAGACTGAGCAGTGATACAACCGAAATGAAGCCAGTTAAGGGATTGGTTATTGGTAACGTTCAGTCTGGAAAAACTGCTAATATGGCAGCTTTAATGGCTATGGCGGCTGACTGGGGATGGAATATGTTTATAGTTTTATCTGGAACCATCGAAAATCTTAGGCAACAAACACAAAACCGGTTATTAAATGATTTAAATTGTCAGGGCAATCTCAATTGGAATGGTTTAGAGCATTTATCTAAAAAACCAATGCTAGGACAAAGAACACAGGATTTACACTTTGATAAAACGTCAAAACAGAGATATTTTACAGTTTGTCTGAAAAATCCGGGAAGACTCAGGGGACTTATACAATGGCTGCAATCTGATGGTAATAAACAAAAACAGATGAAGATACTGGTTATAGATGATGAGGCTGACCAGGCTGGTATTAACACAGCAAATGTTAATAGTTCAACGATTAAAACAATTAATAGATTGATAAGAGATTTGGTAAATGGAAAAAATGAGAAATCGCAGGAAATCAGTAATAAATATAAGGCGATGAATTATATTGGATATACAGCCACGCCATATGCAAATATATTAAATGAGGCTGGAGAAGATTCGTTATATCCTAGAAATTTTATATCAACATTAAGTGTATCAAAGGAATATTTTGGACCACAACAGATATTTGGATTTGAGGGCGGGGATTATGATTATGATGGTTTAGATATCGTGAGAATTATTGATGAGGATGATCTTCAGGCAATCAAAGAAATTCATGAAGAAGGATCCCCGTATGTTCCGCTCGCGTTACAGGATGCTATATGCTGGTTTCTGTGTGGCGTAGCCTGTATGAGAATATGGGGATACGGAAAGCCGATTAGTATGCTGATACATACAAGTCAGAAAACTGATCATCATCAGAATATTGCAGAAGCGGTCAGAGATTGGATTGTGAGCAAAGATGTAGATGAGATGATTAGAAGATGTGAAAAAGTATGGAATACTGAAACCAGTCAATTTACATTTGAAAAGTTTAGAGAACAATATCCACAATACGATAGGAAGGATGAAGAAATAAACAGATATCCTTCATTTGAGGACATACGTAAGGAAATTACAATTTTGTTGAGTAAAGAACCAACTAATATTCCATTGGATGAGGACGATGAGTTCGCATATCACGAAGGAATTCATATGTGTATTGATAATTGCAAGAATAATGGAATTACCGACGATGGAATGTATGTCAGATTGGCATATCCTACGGCTGATAACATGCCAACACCAGCACCGGCGTTTATTGTTGTGGGTGGAGCAACTTTGTCCAGAGGTTTAACGATTGAAGGACTTATCAGCACATTTTTCCTTCGTTCTGTTAGTCAGGCTGATACACTTATGCAAATGGGGAGATGGTTTGGATACAGAAAAGGGTATGAGTTGTTGCCGAGATTATGGATTACATCTAAGACAAATGATCAATTTAAATTTCTTGCAGCGCTGGATCAGGAGTTACGTGATGAAATACATGAAATGGACACCTTAGGAAAGAGTCCTGCAAATTATGGACCAAGAGTGAAAAATACTCCTAAAGCAAGTTTTATACGTATAACTGCAAAAAATAGGATGCAGAGCGCACAAGCAACAGATATGGATTTCAGTGGCTCTTTTAATCAGACATATTTGTTTGATAATGATGTAGCAGCGCTGAAACATAACATTGTTGAGACTGAAAAGTTTATTGCTTCATTAGGACAACCGGAAGAACGAAAAGAATGCAATCAACATGCGGAAAATACTTTTATTTGGAGAAATGTTGAATTCTCTTTGGTGAAAAAATATCTTGAAGAGTACAAATTTAATTCGAGATTAGGAGTTTTCAATGATATAGCTTCTGTTATTGCTTGGATTGAAAAAATTTCTGCAGAAGGGAAACTTGAAAATTGGAATATTATTTTGGCTGGAAAAGGTAGTGGTTCTGTTTGGAATTCACCAGTAGGTCCGGTAAAAAAAGTAAGCCGTACAAGGAAGAAATTGAAGAATGAATCGGATACGGTAATAAATATTGGTGTTTTAAGGGATCCAAAAGATATTATAGCTGATATAGATTTGGAAGGACAGCCGCAAGAGATTGTGAGCAAGGTTAAGGATTTTAAATCAAAATATGCAAAAGAGATTAGAAGTTTAGCTGGTTTAGATTCAACTCCACAGTTGATTGTTTATGTAATAGATAAAGATTCAAAAGCGGTAAAAGGCTCTGATACGAGAGAAGATCTAAATTCGGTTGAGGATATTGTAGGTATTTGTATGAATATTCCGGGTGGAAAACGCGGAACAGATTATACAGCGACTGTATCTATACATATGCAAAATAATCCATTTGACGACGAAGGTGACTTGGAGGGAACAAATGAAAATTGAAATTGCTGAACCTGGTAGAATGACCCAGTCGGGGAGTTCATTACTAAAATTGATACAAAATAATAATATGCCTATTTTAGATTTGTTGGTTCGAGAATCCATACAGAATAGTCTAGATGCAAAAAATGATACAGACCCATATGTGACTGTAGATTTTTTTACAGGAGAATTTAATAAAATATCTTTAAATAAGGAATTAGAGGGCATAACAGAAACTTTAAATAGAAAATATTGGAAAGACACGTACAAATTCATAGCAGTACGTGATTCAAATACTGTTGGACTGACAGGCAAGCTGCATTATGATGAAGTAACAGATAACCAGTATGGAAATTTATTAAAGTTGATTTATGAAATAAGTAAACCACAGGAAGCAGAAGGTGCAGGTGGTTCATGGGGACTTGGTAAAACTGTATATTTCAGAGTTGGAATAGGACTGGTTGTTTATTATAGCAGAATACTGAATGAAGAAGGAATATATGAGTCGCGATTAGCAGCCTCACTGGTGGAAAATGAAATGAATGCTGACTCACTTATTCCTGCTTTGCCGGGAAAATCAAAGCGAGGTATAGCATGGTGGGGACAGGAAATCGGAAGCAACAAAACAAAACCTATTACAGATGAAAAGTATATTGAAAAAATTTTAAATATATTTGAAATTGAACCATATGAAGGTGATTTAACAGGAACCACAATAATCATTCCTTATATTGATGAACAGATGTTACTTGAAAATAATCAGATAGAATATAAAGATAGTGAAGATAATAGAATACGTCCTTTTTGGAGATGCAGTATTGAAGATTATCTTCGAATCTCTATACAAAGATGGTATGCTCCGAGATTAAACAATGAAAAATATCCATATGGGAAATTTCTACGCGCACGAATCAATAAAAAAGGAATTGGTTTAGACAATATGGAACCTGCATTTCAGATTGTACAAGCACTTTACAATAGGGCTGTGTCAGAAGAGGCTGGGAATGATATTTTGGCACAAGACGGCGTGGAGTGTAAATCAGAAGACATTCTTTTGCGTAAGGTACTGGAAACAACAAAGGCTGGTACGATTGCGTATACGAAAGTTCCACGTAAAATATTGAAAACAGGATATCCAGATAACAAACCAGAGCCGTACATGTATTTTAATTGTGAAATAAAGGATAAAGAAAAGAATAAACCTGTTTTATTTTTTACTCGTAAACCAGGGATGATTGTATCATATGAGGATGTGGGAAACTGGGTTGATGGAATAAGTGCTTCTAGTAAAGATGAATTTATTTTTGCTATTTTTGTGCTAAACTCAGAAAATAAACTTACTAATACAAGAGAGCCATATAGTCTTGAGGAATATGTAAGAAAAAGTGAGATGGCCGATCATACTTCTTGGGGAGACTTTAGTATGGGTAATAATAACCCGAGAATTGTGTCGAAGGTACAAGCGCAGATTAATAGTAAAATTTCTAAGGAATTTTCTGTAGAGGAAGAAGATACAACTAGCAGATTAAACTCTGGTCTTGGAAAAATGTTTGGAGATTTGTTATTACCACCTGAAAATTTTGGTAAAAAGCCAAGTGGCGGAACAAGTGGTGGACAAGGCGGAAGTGGACACACCGAAACACATAAAAATGTTGTTTTTGGTTATGAATCATCAAAAACAAAATATTTTGCGAATGGAATGACGGTTAAGTTAACAATCAAATCGCGAAGAAAGATTTTGGCTACAGGGATTAATTTGGCAATTGATTCTGAGACAGGTGCAATTAAACCTAAAGACTGGGAAGAAAAAATGGGATTATCCATGCCGTTTGAGATAGTTTCTGCAGATACTGTTGTTACAAAAGTAGATAAACTTAAAACAAATTTAAAAATGGCAGTAGATAGCAGTAATGAAAGTTCTGGAATAAGTGACATTTCCTGTGAATTACTTAAAACGAAAAATGGTGCTGGTTATGGTATACATGTAAGGTCAGATGCTGAGCATTTGATAGAAATGGAACTTGATATTACTTTGCAGTTGAATAGAAAAGATATTAAACCATTGTTTAATGTTGAAAAGAATGAAGGTGATAAATAATGGCAGCGAATATTTCACTTTTTCCGGTAATAACGGATGATTTGTTAAGTAAAACTAGATTCCAGGCATCACCATATCAGCTTTATTATGTAAGAGATGATCAGGAATATGTATTACGTACGGAAGAAGTTGATAGCAGTACTATAGTTCATAAAGTGATCGATGATGAGGGAATATGGTCTCCGGATGATTATCAGTTATGTATTAGAAGAAAGTATTCAATTCGTACATATCAGTGTTTGTTTGGACCAAACGGAATAGCATGTAATAATGCAAAACTGGGAATAGCATTAATGTGGACATCCCCTGATTCAAAGCAAAGAGGTGTTATTCCGATTGGAGAGATAGAAAATTTCCAAAGAGATTTGGAATTTGAGTTAAATTATGAATTCTCAGAAGCTCAATTAAGAGGAAGTGTGGAATTTTCGACAATTATTTATTTGAAAGAAGCAGGCACTCCGCTTTGGGGAGAGGAACATCTGGCTAATCAATATGGATGTATTTTAGGAGAGTTAGATAATAAATTTGTAATAAGGCTAGATGGAAATGGTTCAGTATTTCCTATGTATGAAATACATGAACCGGGTCAGCCATTGTGGTATGTAAAATGTGATTGGATAGATCCTACATATGACCTGTTTTCAGACAGTGTTTCTATATACATAAATACTGCACACAAAAATTACAAGTATTTAGATAAAACGAAAAGAACATTTGATGAGCAACTTTTAAAGGAAATAATGGCAAGTGCACTAGGTGTTATTATTACAAAATTAAAAGAGCAGGAAAATTATTGGGATGCAACTACTTCTGGTGAGGATTTGCAAAATGGTAGTGTGTCAGAAGCTATCCACTATTTCATTGATACATTGGAGTGGGATGTTTCTGGACCGGAGGCAATGTCATTGTCTATAAGAAAATTTTTTGATCAAAGGATATAGAAAGTATGATTATTAAAACATTAAATCGTTCGGAGGCTCAGAATGCAATGAAAGAATGGGTTTTGAATTATCCTTCATTGCCGGAAGTCGAGGGAGATTATTTGAAGATACGTAAAGATATACAAGAGTTTAATCAAAAGGTGAGAAGTGAGTGCCCGGATAGTATAGCAAAAAAAGACTACTACATAGATGCTCACATAGGAATTTTGTTGTACGATTATTTGTGGCGTGTGCCGGGATTTAACCTTAGAGCTGCAGCTAATGACGATTTTTGGAGATATCTTTCGATAAAGGTTATACCAGATGTCGTTGCTGAAAGATGGGGATATGATAATGAGAGTCATTATTGGAGCAAACCTGCAAGAATATGGCTTAGATCAATTTGGTGGTACGTACATTTGTCGTGGCAGGGAGATATGCAGACAACTGCCAAAGTATTGGAGGCTCCATGTTTTACAACCGACAGTATATTGAATTTAGAGGAAAGAACAGGACGTAAGGGAACTTTTATAAATGTATATAGATACATTATGTATTACTATAGTCATATACCGCAACAGGTTCTTGATGAATACAATAAGAACACAGAAACGCAGCAGGATGATTTATTCAGAATTGTAATGAAATTGAACACTGCTAAAGTGATGGTTGTGGATCCGGCATTATATTTGGGTGGCGAAAAAGAATATGTACGCTCTTTATTTATGGACGCGGGGGTGCGTGTGTAATGTTACCTAAAATTATTGATCTGTTTTCAGGGTGTGGTGGATTGGCACTCGGATTTGAAAAAGCGGGTTTTGATATTGTGGCAGGAATTGAATTGATGCCAGAAGCATGTAAAACTATTTCTTACAATCTTTCCTGGCGCTATGGAAAAAAAGAAACACATATATGCGGAGATATAACAGAAATAGAAGCAAGTGTGTTTAAAAATAGTTTTGGAGATGAGGGGTGTATTGTTATAGGAGGACCGCCATGCCAGGCGTATTCTATGGCAGGTCGCGGGAAACTTAGATCACTCGGTGAAGATAGAGTAAATATAAAAGATGCAAGAGGATATCTGTATCAGGATTTTTTGAGATTTGTATTCGAATTGGAAGCAAGAGCTGTTGTGATGGAGAATGTTCCGGAATCAACAAATTTTGGCGGTAAAAATATACCAGAAATAGTATGTACTGAGTTAACTAAAAAAGGTTATAAGGCATATTGGACAATACTTAATTCTGCCGACTATGGTGTTCCACAGGTAAGAGAGAGAGTTTTTGTTGTAGCAATCAAGGGGGATGAAGGAAAAGAGATAAAATTACCAAATCCAACACATCGAAATGAGGTTGATGTATTGACCCAGCATCAAAAACGATTTGAGGGATATAAGCAATGTCAATTTTTTGTGGAACCCAA
Organism: Lachnospira rogosae (ex Hitch et al. 2025); assembly: GCF_040096455.1. Classification (NCBI taxonomy): domain Bacteria; kingdom Bacillati; phylum Bacillota; class Clostridia; order Lachnospirales; family Lachnospiraceae; genus Lachnospira; species Lachnospira rogosae (ex Hitch et al. 2025). The sequence continues at coordinate 173,024 of NZ_JBBMER010000003.1, forward strand.
TGGAACAACAGATGAATTAAAACCATGGGTTACTGTAGGAGATGCTTTTTCAGATTTACCAGAAGTATTTCCGACAGCAGACTCAAAATACAAATTAGTGTCATTAAATATTGAGTATCCATATAAAACGGAAGCACAGAATGAATATCAAAAATTAATGAGAACCTGGTATGGTAAAGAGGGATTTGGTGTTTCGGCAAATGCATTCAGAAGGAATACCAGAGATTTTCCGATCTTTGAGAGAATGCAACAAGGAGATAATTATATTGCGGCGACAAAGATAGCAGAAGAGTTATTCTATGAAGAGGCAAAACTTTTTGGGTATGAGAAGGATAGTGAGGAATACATTAGTCTCTATAATAAAATGGTTCCGCAATATGATAAAGAAAAATTTGAGAATAAATGGAAAAAACTTGATGAAACAAAACCATCTCATACATTAGTAGCACATTTGGGAAAGGATACATATAGTCATATTCATCCAATTGAACCAAGAGGAATTACCGTAAGGGAGGCTGCAAGGTTACAATCTTTTCCAGATGATTTTTTCTTTGATTGTTCTATGGGCGATGCATTTAAGCAAATTGGAAATGCTGTGCCTCCATTGTTGGCATATGGAGTTGCAAAAACAGTGTTGAATACTTTTGAGGAGGAATAGGCTATGGGAATACTGGAGGAAATTAGAGAGTATTTTGCATCGACGCAAAATGGTGCGAGAGAAATTAAAACGTTACCAAAAGAATACTCAGCAATGGTTATCCGTGATAATGAAGGATATGGTGTTGCTATTGAATTTGATGATATCAGAGATATTTCAGAAAAATTTGCCAATAGCAGATTGTTTTCCAGAACTCTTGCAATTGGCGGTATAGAAAAGAAGTATCTTATACTGAGTTGTATGTTGGATAGTTTACGATATGAATTTGCTACGGTTTGTGCGCAATTTGTAGAGCCGGGGATTGATGGTATAGATAGAAAAAATCTTATGTCTGAACCATTGGAATGGTGGAAAAAGTGGCGTGAGTTAATGGGAAATACCATTTCTAATAAGGAAGCCTACAGTGTAATTGCAGAAATGATGGTTTTAGATGATTTATACACTCAGGATAATACTGTGGAATGGACGGCTGTTAATTCTGGGAGCCACGATATAGAGGGAAACGAGAGCAGCTATGAAGTTAAGTCAACAGTAAAACGTTATGGTGCTACTATTACTATATCTGGACAGCATCAGCTCCAAAGTTTAAAAAGATTACAGCTATATTTCTGTAGATTAGAACAGTCAAGAACAGGAATATCTATAAATGATATGAAGGATAGACTGGTTGCAGATGGATATGATAAAGATAAGATTGAACAGCAGTTATATCAGTTAGGATATGAGCGGGGTGCAAGTATAAGGGAAGAAAAATACAAAGTACTAGAAAAAAGAAAATATGAGGTCGATGATAAATTTCCGAAGATAACAAAAGCCTCATTTAAGGATGATCATATACCGGAGTCAATAACGCAAATTACATATACCATTGATTTGGACGGCTTGGAATATACTGTATGGTGATCCCGGGAGAAAAGAAATGTTTAGAGTAATTGAAACTTTTAGTGGAATTGGCAGTCAGGCAAAAGCATTAACAAGAATTGGAAAACCTTTTGAAATTGTAAATACTGCAGATTGGGATATTAACGCAATACTGGCATATTGTCTGATACATAAAGGTAAAATTGATATTAATAAATATGCAGAAATTTCAGATGAAGATGTTACAAATTTTTTAAAAGGTTTATCGCTGAGTTCCGATGGAAAGAAACCTATGAGTGATGAGGCGTTCAGGCGAATGCCAATGCATTTGAAACGAAGATTGTATGCAGCAATAAAAGAAACAAGAAATATGGTAAGTATTACGGATGTTATGGGAAGTGATATACCCGACAATATTGATTTGTTCACATATTCATTTCCTTGCCAGGATTTATCATTATGTGGATGTTGGCATGGAAATAAAAGTGGAATAGCAAGGGATGCACATAATCGTTCTGGTATGCTTTGGGAAGTTGAACGTATATTGCTTGAAATGAATGAAATGGGAAAAGAATTACCTCGTTTTCTGCTTATGGAAAACGTGACCAATATTCTGTCAAAACCGCATGCTGCAGATTTTGGTGATTGGAAGGCAACTTTAGAAAATCTGGGATATTATAATAAAATATATAGGCTTAATGCTCAAAATTTTGGTATTCCTCAAAAAAGAGAAAGAGCATATATGATCAGTATATTGTGCAAAAACAATGCAGAAACAATAGAACAGCTAGAAAAGTACTTTGAAGAACATAATTTGGAAAAGGACGAGGCAACACATTTAAAGCAAAGAGATTTAAGGTTAAAAGACATTCTTTGTTTAGATTACGATAATGTTCCCCAATATAAGGAAGAAGCTGATGCAAGTAAACCTAATGATACGCCTTCCAGAAGAAAAATATGGGAAGATAATGAATTGCTGTATGATGGAAAAGAGATTAGGGACATAGTTGTTAATACAGTAACGACAAAGCAAGACCGTAATCCTAATTCAGGATTGATTATTTATAAGAATTGGGAAAGAGGAAAGACAAAATGGAGATACCTGACTCCAAGAGAATGTTTTAAGTTGATGGGATTTGATGAATCGGATTTTGACAGGATAATCAGTGATAATCCTATGGTAACAAAGAACAGACATTTGTATTCAACAGAGAAGCTTATTAAACTGGCAGGCAATAGTATCGTGGTTGATGTTTTGGAGGCTATTTTCCGACAGATAATGGATATTAATGGGAAGATTTTAGGTGAAAGAAAATGACAATAAATCAGAAAAAATCACTAGTGGCATTTTATATTTCAAAGTTTAATGATGATGCATTTCGTGAATTGGGATATGGTGGACCGGTGTCAAAAGCGATGGATGACTTATCAGTACGAATTACCGGTCCGGGTGTTGAACCTAATGCTTATTTAAGACGAAGACGGGATGAATTTGATGTGTTTTTTGATAATGGAAGAGCTGGACAACATAACAGAAAACCAACAGCGACTGTAACAGAACTTTATGAGCAATGGGATGTAATGGAGTTTAAAGAAATAACAGAAATTGTGAAATCAGTTTTGGATGGAACAATGGAAGAAACTCAGGTGATAAATTTAGATGTTGATGGAGAAAAAGTTTCAGAATATGATGTTGAACAGTATTTAAACTTTGATGATAATACAGCAGCATTAAATAAGACGGTAAAATCTGTGATAGAACGTACCTATTCTAAAAAGAAAGTAAATATGTTAAAGCGTCTATATGCGTATAGATGTCAGATATGTGGTCAAAATGTCGGTGAAGAACATGGCGTTAATATTGCGGAAGCTCATCATATTAAGTATTTTTCAAAGAGTGTTGATAATTCATCAGATAATCTTCTTATATTGTGTCCAAATCATCATAGTCTGATTCATGCATTAAATCCAAAATTTGATTATGATGAATTACAGTATATTTATCTAGACGGAAAGACTGATAAAATTATATTGGATTTGCATCTGACTCATGGTAAGGAGGAAGAATAAAAATGACAATATCTGAGCAAATAAAAGTATTATGTGTCAGACAGAAAATAAGTTTGGCAGAGTTGGCAAGGAGATTGGGAACAACACCTCAAAATTTTAATGCAAAACTGAAAAGAGAAAGTTTTACTGTGGCAGAGCTTGAGGATATAGCAGAAGCCGCGGGAGTTACTTTTGAAAGAAGTTTTGTGTTGGATGATGGAGACACAGTATAAGAAGGTGATATATATGGCGGATGTTTTGACTAAAGAACAACGGCATAAAAACATGAAAAATATTCATGGAAAGGATACTAAAATTGAAATTATCCTTAGAAAAGCTTTATGGGCAAAAGGTTATCGGTACCGGAAGAATTATAAAAAGTTACCGGGAAATCCGGATATTGTGTTGACAAAATATAAGATAGCAATTTTCTGTGACGGAGAATTTTTCCATGGAAAGGACTGGGAAGTATTAAAACCCAGGCTGGAGAAGAGCAATAACAGTGAGTTTTGGATAAGCAAGATATCTAGAAACAGAGAGAGGGATGATGAGGTAAACAAAAGATTGTTGTTTGAAGGGTGGACTGTTATCCGATTTTGGGGTGATGATATTAAGAAGCATACGGATGAGTGTGTGAAGGTTGTCGAGGAGGCAATATTTGATTTGAATTTTGATGAAAGTGAAGACTTTAATTAAGAATAAAGTCTGAGTTATAATTTAAATCCGAAAAAATGAGACTAATAGATAGCAGTTCTATTTTAGGAAAGGTGGATATTTGCATGGATTATAAAAGCAAAGTGAAAGAGCTAATTGAATATCCTAGAGAAGCGAATTGGTATGAATTCAAGACCAACTGGTATGAGCCAGCAGGAATTGGTGAATATATTTCTTCGTTGTCAAATGCTGCCGCATTGGAAGGGCGTGAAGCCGGATATTTGGTATGGGGAGTAGACAATGATACTCATGAAATTATTGGAACAACTTTTGATTATACGGTTGATGTAAAGAATGAGCCACTAGAGCATTATTTGGCCAGACAGGTTTTTCCGGATAACAATTTTTCATTTCACGAAATTACAGTAGAAGGAAAAAGAGTTGTCATTTTAGATATACCTGCAGCAACTAAAGTACCGACCAGTTTTGATAATAACAGATATTTACGCATTGGATCCAGTAAAGTAAATCTGAATAAATACCCAGAGCGTGAGTCGAACCTATTTCATGTATTGCGTGTTGGGCTACCTACGATTTGTAATACAGAATCGGAGAATCAAGAATTAACATTTGATAAATTGTTTGTATATTATGCATCAAAGGGAATTACACTAAATAAAAGAACTTTTAAGAAGAATCTTGGCTTTTTGCTGGACAATGGGAAATATAATATGTTGGCGCAGTTAATGTCAGATAATAGCGGCATTCCAATACGTTTTGCAATTTTTAAAGGTAAAGATAAAACATCCACGATGTATTCTGTTCGTGAATTCGGAAATACCTGCTTGCTGATGTCGTTAGATAAAGTTCTTGAGTATGGTGGTGTACTGAATGTTCCACAGGCAGATGAACGAGAAAGAATAGTGGAGAGAAAAGAGATTCCTCTATTTGATGAAGAGGCATTCCGAGAAGCAATGATAAATGCATTTGTGCATAATCAGTGGACAACGGGGAATGCGCCAATGATAACAGCGTTTTCTGACAGAATAGAGATTTTATCCAGAGGAACAATTCCTCCGGGACAGACAATGGAAGGATTTTTCGCGGGTGAATCTGTACCGGTAAATCAAAAATTATCAGATATGTTATTGCAACTGCACATAAGTGAGCGTACAGGTCGTGGAGTCCCAAAGATAACAGAGGTTTATGGAAAAGGAACATATGAGTTCAGGGAAAATTCTATTGTCGTGTCGATTCCGTTTACCAGGGTATCAACAGAGGATGAGGACCCAAGATGGACCCAAGATAGGACCCAAGATAGGACCCAAGATGGAACTCAAGAAGATAGTAAGGGTAGTTCGGAGGATGAGAAAATTAAGCGTATTTTGGAATTTTGTCAAACCCCGAAAGGTATATTAGAAATCACAGAAATGTTAGGATATTCCGGAAGAAAGCCAACGAAGAAATATGTCAAACCATTGGTTGAACAAGGACGTTTGGCGATGACGATTCCGGATAAGCCTCAAAGTAAGAATCAAAAGTATGTAACCGTGAAGTAATTAATGGTGGGCGAATAGAACAATGGACTAGTTTGGAAGGGCATTTTTAAGAATAAGAAGTATTGTGCTTATTTCAACCAAAATCTGGTGCGTTTTCTTTAAAAAACACCAACCATGTCCATAGACAAACACAAAACCTCATCGTATAATGAATACACGATTTGCAAATTTCATACTCTGCCGAAGTGTACAATTACTGACCGAAGCGGTATGATACTTTTGCATAAATCAGAAAAAGGTCACAAACTGACGCTTTTTTCGCAAAAATGAACCATGATAGTCCCTTGTGGACGACACCGGATTGGTTTATACTATATTCAGGCTTGAGACAAGCCAATGAGAAAATGAAAAATGACAACTGAATAGCAGTTACAGATTTGAGTAAAATTACGGATCATATACCCGCAGGATGAAAGTCACAGTTATCATATTAGTAGGCTGATGGATTGAGAGATGAAGGCTGAGAGGCTGGATGGAAGTCCGGGCAATGCGGGAGCAGGTATGTTGCGTAAGGATAATAACCCATGAGGGGCGAGAGGTTCGTCCCGATCCCCGCAATGCAGGTAGGGGAGATAGTGCTTCTCTGGAATGGAGAAGGGCGTCGTGAACACAGCTAGTGGCTCGTCTGTAATTCCCGGAGGTGAGTACACCTCTACGTATACGGGGCGATGAGGGGTCAGAAAGACCGGCGTATACCTTCATAGGACGTTAAGAGAAGTCCAAAACAGAATAAGTGATAACCAGAATCGTTATCCATAGTTTATGCATTTTCAAATGAGCTATGGGTAGCGATTTTTTTAATGGAGGTAACGCAGATGAAGGGAAAAATAGATATTAAAGCAAAGACAATTAAGATGGATACGGGTAAAGGGAATACCATAAAGGTAACCATGTCATATGGTGAACAATCAACTCTGGAAGAGTTGTTGATAGCATATCTGGGACAGGAAATAGCAGGTGGAAGTGGGCTGCCTGATGATTCAGAATGGCTCGTGTGATGGTTGTGACTGGCAAAAATGCTGAAAATCATATTTTGTCAAAAAAGGTGGAAAAAAGTGGTGGACAAATATTTGTTCGGGATGTAACATAAACATGTGGCAAACAAATGAATTTGAAAAAATAGCCACAATACCTGTAAAACATTGTGAACGTCCAGCCAACGTAATGACCAATGTTAAGTTTTTCTAATTGAATAGTTGACATCAAGACAGCTTGAAAATGTCGGTGCAGATGAGACACCATGAAATAATAACCGCTGTCCATGGTCAACAAAGTAAGCGCAAGCTTACATACATATTTACATACGGAAACATCGTATGGATGCAGAGTATGGCGTCAGAGATTATAAGAATATATGACGTCAAAACAGTTTAAGTTGAAATGAATATCGAACCAGAATGAAGAAAAGATGTAAGTTATTTAGCTTTTCTGTATGGTTTGTGCTTTTCGGCTTTCGTGTGTAAATGTGATATGTAGCGTAGTTGTTACAGCAGATGTAACAAGAGACTTTGTTAACTATGGAGAGCGGTTTTTGTGTCTCATGATTTAGCCATAAGCAGGACATTTTCAGGCTGTTTTTCATTTTTGAAGGGAAGGAGAAGAGTGTATTTTGCAGGAGACAGATACGAAAGAGCTGAATGTGACGGAGTGTTCGCAGCATGATGCAAAACAGCAGGGAAAGGCGAAACGGTATGGAAAATATACTGTTCAGTCCACCTTTGCAGGAAGCTGTAGCATTACGGATGTTATGAATTGCTATATAGAACGGAAAGCGTCACTTAGATATCAATAGAAGCTGTTTTTACAGCAGTTGAAAAACGACAGGAGGAATTGTAATGAGTAAGAAACAGATTGATGTATATAGAACAGGAATTTATCTGAGATTGTCTCAGGGAGATGAAGATGTTGATGGACTGGAGAAGAAGGAAAGTAACAGTATTTCCAACCAGAAGCTTTTGCTAGAGGGATTTATAGATGCCCATGATGATTTGAAACTGGTGGATATTTTTATTGATGATGGCTACAGTGGAAGTAATTTTGACAGACCGGAGTTTCAGAGGATGATGGCATCCATGAAGGAGGGGAATCTTGACTGCATTATTGTAAAAGATTTATCCCGACTTGCCAGGGAGCGTATTGGTGCGGATGAGCTGATACAGAAAACTTTTAAGAAGTATAACATGCGTTTTATTGCAGTGTCGGAAGGGTACGATAGCCTGACTGCCAGTAGCAGCGAGACACATACGATTATTCCGTTCAAGAACCTGCTGAATGAGCAGTACAACGGTGATACGTCCATAAAGGTTCGTACAAGTCAGGATATTTTGAGAAGAAATGGATTGTTTATCGGTGCATTTGCACCATATGGTTATCAAAAGGCAGAGGATAATAAGAATCATCTGGTGCGGGATCCTTATGCAGCCGGTGTGGTGCAGGGAATATTTGCAAAGAAGCTTTCGGGAATGAGTGCATCAGGAATTGCAAAGATTCTTAACAAGAATGGCGTGCTTGCACCATCGGAATATAAGGCAAAATGTGGAGAGAAATACAGTACCAGTTTTAAAGGCGCAGGACAGTCAAAATGGTCTGCTCAGACAGTATCAAGAATTCTTAAAAATGTGGTGTATATCGGAACATTGGCACAGGGAAAAAGAACAACTGTCAGTCACAAGGTTAAGAAAGAAATAGAAGTACCGGAATGTGACTGGGTGGTAGTGGAGAATGCACATGAAGCAATTATCAGCAGGATGGATTTTGATGCAGTACAGATTTTGATGAGGCGGGATACCATAGCCGTTGCTGGAAAAAGCGAATCATATATGTATGCGGGTATTTTATATTGTGGTGATTGTGGCAGCAGTATGGTTCATCGCAAGGAGTCATACAAGGGCAGGGAATATATCAACTATATCTGTTCTAATTATAACCGAAACGGGAAAGATGCCTGCAGTCGTCACTGCATCCGTGAGGAGGACCTGAATCAGATTGTGCTGGGAGAATTGCAGGGATATATCAACAGTATGTGTGACTGTGAAAAGGTATTGGCGCATCTGGATGAGCTGAACGTGAATTATGATGAGGCGGTTGCCCATGATAAAGAGATTGTTGCCCTGAAGCAGGAGCTTACAAAATGCTCTGCATTTAAGGCTTCCCTCTATCAGGATTTGCGAGATGAGATTATCAGCAAAGAGCAGTTTACAAGGTACCGCGAGGAGTTTTCGGCAAAAGAGAGGGCGCTTGAACAGGCAGTCAGGGAGCAGGAGACAATCATCCGCGATATATATGAAAATGGAATTGCTGTGGCAAAGAACCTGGAGCGATTCCGTGAAGGTCTGGTAATTGGAAATCTGGATCGTGTGGCACTGGTTTCATTTATTGACAGGATTCTGATTTATGATGATTTCAGGGTGGAAATTGTGTTCAAGTATCGTCAGGAGATGGAAAAGGTTGCCGGATTGTTTGATGTCGCAAATGAGAAGGACGCGGAGCCTGTGTACACCATGGTAGACGGTTTGCCGGTGATAGAACTTAAGGAGGCGGTGTAAATGGCGAGAACGAAGAACAGATTTAATGCAGTTCAGATACCGGAAGCGGTAACAGCTGGTGTACCTGTAAAGCAGAGAAAATCCTTTCGCGTTGCACTTTATGCCAGATTGTCGGTGGAACTGAAATCAAGACCGTCGGAGTCCATAGCAAACCAGCTGAGTATTTTAAGAGAATTTATCAGGGATAAGGCTGAATTTGCAGAATATCAAGAGTATGTTGACAGTGCAGTGTCGGGAACCAGTTTTGACAGACCGGTATTCGGGCAGATGATGGATGATGTCAGGGAGGGGAAAATCAGTTGCATTATTGTAAAGGATATGTCCCGTTTTGGCAGGGATTATATCGAATCCAGCAACTATATTGAGACGATATTCCCGTTTCTTGGGGTACGTTTTATATCGGTGAGTGATCATTTTGACACAGAGGTAGAATATAACCAGAATAAGGCGTTGGAAATAGCGTTGAAAAATCTGGTGAATGATATGTATGCCAAGGATATTTCAAAGCGTGTTTCAGTCAGTCGCAGGCTTGATATGGAAAGGGGCAAATTTACGGGAAGCAATGCACCATATGGTTATAAAGTGGATAGTGGGGATGCCCTTCGTAAGTATGTGATAGACAGGGATGCGGCGGCAGTTGTCCGTCAGATTTTTGAACTGGCAGCAGATGGAGTGACACTAAGGGAGATTGCGAAAGCACTTCAGGAGTATCGCCTTGCATTACCGGGAGATTATCTGAAAACAGGGAATCTCTATGTGGAGGAAGGGACAGAAGCAAAGTCATGGTATCCTGGTACGATTTCCAACATTCTGAAAAATCAGGCTTATATTGGGAACATGGTACAAGGGAAAAGGCGTATCAGTCTGTATGATAATGAGGCAAGGCATGCTACGGATGAAAACGATTGGATTGTGGTTGAAAATACCCATGAAGCGATTGTGGATAAGGAACTGTTTAACAAGGTAAGAGCTGTTATGGATAAGAAGGTGGAAGAAAGCATTTTTACCTCTGACAGGGGAAAGAATCTGCCAATAAAAGAGGATATCTTTGCAGGAATTTTATTCTGTGGAAATTGTGGCAGAAGAATTCCTTTAGCTTCCAGAATCCTGGAGAAGGATGGAGTGTTGGAGCGCCAGTATTTTTATTCCTGCAGATACAATTATGATTTTGGTGGAAAACAGTGTGGCTGTACCATCATGGAGCAGGAGCTTATAAAGGTGGTGCATAACCTGCTTACAACTCAAATTGCAGTAATGACCGACAGTGCCAGGACGGAGGCTTCCATGCGATGCGTAATGGACAGGGAACTGAAAAATCATGACATGAGGATTCAGAAGTTTCAAAAGCAGATTGACAGGAAGAATTACGAAGAAAGCAAAGAGTATCAGTCTTATGTTACCGGTGAGATTACCAAGGCTGATTTCAAGTGCAGGCAGGAGAAAAACGCTGATGCCATAATGAGACTTCGGGGACAGATATCGGATGAAGAGGCAAGCCGCAGGCGTGTGAAGAGATTTTGTGAGAAGAAGATACAATGGCTGAAAGCAATTTATCGTTTTCAAAGTGAGGTTACCCTGGATAGAAATATGATTAAAATTCTGGTCGACAGCATTTACCTGTATCCGGATAAGAGGCTGGTAATTAATCTGAATTTTAAAGATGAGTATGCCAGGATGACAGACGGAGAGGAGATTTAAAATGGAGCAGATAGCAATATATTTGAGATTATCAAAGGAAGATGAATTTGTAAAAGATGAGAGCAACAGTATTATCAATCAGCGTGCTTTTATCCGTGGATTTATTAATAAAAATAAGGAACTTCGCAAAATGAGTGTGGTTGAGTTTGTGGATGATGGCTATTCGGGTAAAAATATGGACCGCCCGGATATGCAGAGAATGCTGGAACTGGTGAAAAGAAAGCAGATTTCATGCGTTATTGTAAAGGATTTTTCCAGATTTTCCAGAGATCATATCGAGCAGGGAAAGTATATTGAACAAATATTTCCTTTTATGGGTGTGCGATTTATTGCCATAAATGATAATTATGACAGCGCAGATTACGTGGGTGGTATCGGTGAGATTGATGTTGCATTTAAGGGAATCCTGTATGATTTCTTCAGCGAGGAGCAGTCTTCCAAAGTATCATTGACACTTGATACAAAGCGTGGCAATGGTAAGTATATAGCTACTTATGCTCCTTATGGCTATGTGAAAAGTCCGGAGGACAAGCATAAGTTGGTTGTGGATGAGTTTGCCAGTCAGATTGTAAAGCGCATTTTCAAAGAGTTTCTGTCTGGAAAATCTATGTACAAAATTTCAGAAGGACTGAACCGGGATGGAATAGATACGCCGGGCGTGTATATTGCCATGCAAGTAGGAAGTGAAAAGCAACTTGCCAGATATCGTGAGAAAAAGCCTCTCTGGAATAATGTTGCAATAGGAAGAATCCTCGGAAATGAGCAATATACCGGCACGATGATTTACAGCCGCTTCAAGATTGAGAATGTTGGCGATAAACATGCAAAAGCACTTCCAGAGGATGAATGGAAGCGTGTGGAAAATTGTCACGAAGCAATTATAAGCAAGGAGAATTTTGAAAAAGTAGCTGCCATGCGAAAAGAAAATACATGTGCCAGTGCCAAAAGAAAGCATGAAACACATTGCCTGACTGGTAAAATGATCTGTGGTAACTGTGGGCATCGCCTGTCCCATACTTATGCCGGACGACCGAAGTATTATTGTGCAAATCATTATCTGGACAAGACTGATGAAAAATGCAATATCAGTGTGCTGGATGTGGATATGGAGAGCGTTGTGAAGAAAGCACTTCAGATGATGATTGATGTCCTGGTAGATTCCAGAAATGTTGTGGATATGCAACGGGAGAAACAGGCAGAACGATTAAAGCAGGCAGAGAAGCATCTTTCAGATATGGAGCATAGCCGTGAACTGATCGAAAAGGACCTGCGTGAAGCTTATGAAAGTTACAAGCTTGGCATGACGGATAAGGAAACATATTTGGAACAACGTAAGACATATGAGCAGATGCTGGCGAGCTTGCAGGAGAATATCGAAAAGCAGAGGGCAGCAGTTACCAAAATGGCAGATGTGGATGTGCCAGAAGTGGCAGGCCTGGAGATGCTGGAAGGAAAGTTGAAATTGACGGGACTTAACAGGGAAATGGTGGATGCTTTTGTGGAGGAGATTGTCGTGTATGCTAAGGATAGGGTGGAGATAAAGTGGAAGTTTAAGGATGAGTTTGGGGAGGTGGGAAAGGTCGAAAAAGATAGAACATTCGGTGGAGAATATGGAAATGGGGTGGTATAATTAAAATGTGTTAAATATAGAAAAATTGTATCTGATATTTATATATTAAAGGCACTGGAGGTAATCAATGAATTATTTGTTTGGATTTTTTATTTGGTGGATTATTTTTTTGGTAATATGCTTGAGTACTTATTGTTTTGAATGGCAGACAAAGAATTTCGTGAGTACATTTAGAAAATACGCGCAGATGATCTTGTATATGCTTTTTATGTTGAGTGGATATATAATGGCATTTCTGGCATCGTATATATGGAGTTGGAAACAATGGAAGGGTTCTGCGTTGGCTGGCGCACTTATATTGCTGATTACATGGAAAATTGCATATAAGATTTTTGGCTGGATTTGGAGAGAAAGAAATGTAGATACAGGAGTCATTGAATACAATATAGAATTGTCAGATGGAGAAAGGCAATGGTGTAATTCAATAAGTATCGGTGGCATGATTGTAATAGGTATAATTTTGTTTGCACAAACTGGTGAAGAGGATTATTTTGAAGTAATAAGTATGGCTTTTTCTATTTGGATGGGGTCATATATTTCGATTCAGAAAGTACAGCAAAAGAATACAATTAAAGAGGTGCTGAGGGATTGGAAAACGGTGTTCGAAGTAAGGAGTAAATTAGTGCCTATTACAGGGACAATTTTTATGTTTGTGCTTGTGTGTTTTATAGCACTAAATTATTTTGAACAAGCTAGAATGATATTTGATGAAATGATAATAGGATTTGCAATTGGAAGTATTTCGTTCTTATTGGGTATTGTTATCAAGAATAAATATCAAAAGAATTCTAGATTTGAAGCTAATAAATAGTGTCATGAGTAATGTTATGTGAAGGAAGGATAGAAAATATCGTTTGGAATTTTAGTAGAAATAATTTGAACATATAATGTATGGAGACTTTGATGCAAAAATTGAATGTGTAGAAAACGATTCAGTGAAGAAAACACTAATCCGATACAATACATATTGCACTTAAATATTTCTTTTTATAGAAACAAATCGTTACACATTGAATGAGTAACTGATGAAAATAAGACAAAAGAATTGCTAAGACGGTAGAATAGAGATGGAATAATGCAAGAATAGGGAGTATAAGAAATGTCATCAAAATCAATTAAGGTGGTGTGCGAAGAAAAATGTTTGAATATTATTTATTCGCCTGCAATAAACTTTGATGTAATTGAACAAAATATAAATGACGGAACTTGGATAAAAGGAACTTTTTGGGTAAATAAGACAAACATAGTTGAAATTAATCAGGATGACGAATCAATTTGTTTTACAATTGCAAAAACTAAAGGAAATTACTATTTGCTTGATAGAGAAGTATTTGGAATTAAGCATAATATTTCAATTGAGAAAAAGTTGAATATCTCAGATAAGTGGTTTATTACATATCCAAAAACTTCAGTGATAAAAAAGATAGATGAATTATTGCAAGATGATTTGTGTATAGTGGCTGATGAAAATGGAGAGGAAAATTATTTACCGTCGAGAGCATTTCTTGAGTTGATAGAAGTATTTCCAAATTCATATGAGGTAAAAAAATATGTATCTTCTAGAATATCATATTTGCTTTCGACCTATGTCGAGGGCGTATGGAAAAACAAAGAGTCGTATGAAAGATACTTAGAGAAAAAGGAAGCAAATTTGCCATTATCTTCTTTTCCTAATATTAAGTTAATGGGATATGAAATGTATAAGAAGGCTTATGATGAACTTGAACTAATGCTTGAAGATTCAATGTCATATTCAGAGAAAGAATGGCAAAGGCGAATTTATGAGATAATTTGTGTATTATACCCCAAGTATATTGCTCGCTTTAGGGAAATTGAAGTTGGAACAGATGGCCGTCATATGAAAACACCAGATTTTATTTTGGTAGATTCAGCCGGTTTTGTTGATATTTTAGAAATTAAAAAGCCTGATGGCATTAAAGTTGTTTCAACTACAGAATATAGAAATAATTACGTTGCAAGTAGAGATCTTGAAGGAGCAATAGTTCAAATAGAAAAGTATATATACATTCTTAATCATGAAGGAGAAGCAAGGGTAAAAAAGATACAAGATAAGGTGCGAAATCATTTGCCTTCAAATTTTCGCTTAAAGGTAGTTAATCCGCAAGGGATTTTGTTACTTGGAAGAAGTAATAATTTAACAGATGAGCAATTATTTGATTTTGAAATTATAAAACGTCAGCACAAAAATATTGTAGATATTATGACTTATGATGATTTGCTTAAGAGATTTAGAAATATCTTAAATCAAATAAAATAGTAAAGAATATAAGGTAATGATGCATAAAGATGATATAGTTCTGATATGTGTCAGGGTTATATTGTTATTTGGGAAAATGTGAACGTATTATAAAGATAATAGATGAATTTATTGAGTAGTACATATTGGTGCAACTAGGTGATTGCAAAGCGGGAGTCATAACCCGCTACCGCATTATGAAAGGTAGGTGCATATCTAATAATGGAAACATTTAGAATGGCTGGTGATAATAACCGGTTGTATTTTAAAAACTACGAGAGAAGACCTGATGATGAAGAGTTTGCAGAGGTTATGAAAATTCTTAAAGAAGAAGGTGCAATTATTAGTGATAAATATATAGCACCAGATTGTGATTGGTATCAGAATTGCACTATTGGAGAAGGTGTCTTTGATATTCTTTATTCGATTGATGGAGATGGAACTTTTCTCTATACAGAAAGTGGCAAAACGCTAGAAGTATTAGAACGCTTATTTGCGAACAACCATAATAAGAATACAACTGAATAACAACCCTATCAGAAAAAATATCAAAAACCTTCCCATCACACCCTTGACACGAAGGGGAACAGGTAAGACTTATGCTTCTGCATTTGCAATGAGAGAACTTGGATTTAAAAAAGTTTTATTTTTAGTTCATAGAGGACAGCTTGCAAGACAGACTAAGAAATCTTATGAGAAGGTGTTTGCAAAATCTGTTTCTATGGGTTTGGTTGGTGCAGGTTATCATGAATATGAAGCGGATTATGTATTTGCTACTGTTCAGACGTTAAATAGGGATGAACATTTGCTTCAATATGATAAAAATGCATTTGACTGTATTATTTTTGATGAAGCACATCATGTAACTGCTGATACATATCAGAAGATTATGAAACATTTTACGCCTAAGTTGTGGCTTGGAATGACAGCAACTCCTGATAAGCGGGATGATAATATTGCAGGTAGAAATGTTTATGAGTTGTTCAATTATAAGATTGCATATGAGATACGTTTACAACAGGCCATGGAAGAAAACTTGTTGTGCCCATTTCATTATTTTGGAATTACTGATTTGTCTGTAGTTGGAGATGTTAAAGAAAATCATGATTTTAGTATGCTTACAAGCGATGAACGTGTAAGGCATATAATCCAGCAGGTAAATTATTATGGATATAGTGGAGAAAAAGTTAAAGGTCTTATATTTTGTAGCAGTATCAAAGAAACACAGGAATTATCACATAAATTTAATAATATAGTTAATCCAGACACAGGAAAATATTTTCGTACGATAGCGTTGAATGGTGATGCAACGGAACAGGAAAGACAGAATGCATTTGAGAGACTTGCAATGGATGAGAATGAGGAAAATATTAATAAGAAGCCGTTAGACTATATATTTTCTGTAGAAATATTGAATGAAGGTGTTGACATTGTAGAGGTTAATCAGGTTATTATGCTTAGACCGACACAATCGCCGATAATATTTATACAGCAGTTGGGACGAGGACTTAGAAAGGCCGATGGAAAAGAGTATGTTGTTATTCTTGATTTTATTGGTAATTATTATAATAATTTCATGATTCCAATAGCACTGTCAGGGGATAGAACTTACAATAAAGATAATATACGTAGATACATAATGGAAGGTGGAAGGGTTATTCCAGGTGCATCTACAGTGCATTTTGATGAAATAAGTAAGAAAAGAATATTTGCATCTGTTGATAATGCTAATTTTAGTGATATTAAACTGATAAAAGAAAATTACACAAATCTTAAGAATAAATTAGGAAGAATACCACATTTACGGGATTTTGATGATTATGGAGAAATGGATGTTGCCCGTATTTTTGATAATAATAGTCTGGGTTCGTATTATAAGTTTTTAGTTAAATATGAGAAGGATTATAAGCTTCGTCTTTCACAGGAAGAAGAAAAGATAGTCGAATTTATTTCCAAGAAACTGGCAAATGGTAAGAGAATTCAAGAATTACAATTACTTAAGAGAATGCTTATGTATGCAAAAGGATTGTCCAAATGTGGATTATTTTCAAGCCTTTCACAGGATATGTTGACTTATGGTAAATCAATTAGCAAGGAACAGAAGGAAAATATTATAAATGTTATGACTAATGAATTTCCGGCAGGATCTGGTAAGAAAACATATGCACAGTGTGTTTTTATAGAAAAGGAAGGCAATGATTATAAGCCAACAAAAACATTTCTTGAAATGCTATCAAATAAAGATTTTTATAATATTATTAAAGAACTTGTTGATTTTGGAATAAGTAGATATGAGAGAGATTATAAACAAAGTTATGATGTAACAGATTTTGTCCTTTATCAAAAATATACGTATGAGGACGTATGTCGTCTGCTTAATTGGGAACAGAATGAAGTTCCATTAAATATTGGTGGTTATAAATATGATAAGAAAACAAAGACATTTCCAGTATTTATTAATTATGATAAATCGGATGATATTAGTGACACAACAAAATATGAGGATCATTTTGAACAAGGATTTAGGGATCGATTGATAGCAATATCAAAATCGGGAAGGAGTCTGCAATCTGAGGATGTACAGAATTTTCTTAAGGCTAAAGAGAGAGGAATTAGAGTAGAACTTTTTGTGCGAAAGAATAAGGACGATAAGATTTCTAAGGAATTTTATTATCTTGGACATATGACGGCTAGTGGAAATACTAAGGAATTTACAATGCCAAATACACAGAAAACAGCGGTTGAGATAGAATGGATACTTGATGTTCCAGTGCGTGAAGATATATATGAGTATATTGTAAATTCATAAATATTATGTATATGTCAAAAGTATAAAAAGTCGTGTGTGCTTGCAGAAAAAGACTTTTTTACTTGATTTATTGCATTAAATCACGATATTAAAAGAAAGAAGGAAAGTGAGATAATTAATTTAATAATTGTCACACAAGAATTATATGAAAACAGTTAAAGTAGTTGCAGCAGTAATAAAAGAAGTTAATGATAATGGGGAGCCAATTATATTCGCAACGCAGCGCGGGTATGGAGAATTCAAGGATGGCTGGGAATTTCCAGGAGGAAAAATAGAGGCAGGAGAGACACCACAGGAAGCATTAAAACGAGAAATTATGGAAGAATTAGATACAAAAGTTAAAATTGGAAATTTAATAGATACAATTGAATATGATTATCCCAATTTTCACCTTTTAATGGATTGTTTTTGGTGTGAGATAGTAAGCGGAGAATTGAAGTTAAAGGAACATGAAAATGCAAAATGGCTGACTAAGGAGCATCTTGATGAGGTTGAATGGCTGCCGGCAGATGTTATTTTGATTGATAAGATAAGAATGAATATGTAGGAGAATTTATACGGAACATTTGATAAGAATGATATTAAAATAAAATTTGTATTTAATATCCAGTAAAAAGGAGTTCCCGATCTTCATAAACGGGGAGTTACTATAAGAATTTACAACATCAATTTACATATTCAGCTATTGAAAAATTTTTTCGGGGGGGTACAATAATAGCGGATATTTACAGGAATTTCTAATGATGAATATCTGAACTACTAATTTACAGAAAGAATAAGTGAGAATCTTACATTTTAACTGGCTGAATATATAGTGTTAATCAGGCTGTTGATATAGTGTTAATCAGGTGGTTGATATAGTATTAATCAGGCAGTTGAATAAAAGGTATCCGCTTATAGAAGGAGGAAATGTGTATGAAAAGACAATTTATAAAGAAGCTGGCAACAGTGACAGTTTCTGCCGCAATGCTTGCTGCCTTGTTTAGTGGTGGCATAAATGCAGATATCAGGACAGCACAGGCACAGGAAACAAATGTAGCTGCCGCATCAGAACAGTTTGATACAACAGCACCTGTAGTCGAAAGTATTTCGATTGATAAACAGGGACAGAATGTAGGAGATGATGACACATTTAAGATTACAATCAAGGCTTATGATTCTGAATCAGGTATTCAGGATGTAAGGATGATTTTAGAATCAGAAGGTGATGTCTATTTATTGGATGAATATTCATATGCCAATGGCAGATTACAGTTTAATGAAGCGGCTAACAGTTATGAGTGTACAGTAAAGATTGCTGATACTACACTTGTTGATGGAAAGGTCTTCATCGGCAATATTACAGTAACAGATAAAGCAGGAAATACATGTTCGCCAGTGATTTCAAGCACACCAGATGTATTAAATGTAACAGCTTCATCAGCTTTATACTGGGTAAATATAACTCGTAGTGATAACGAGAAACCAGTGGTTACATCTGTTGAGTTAAAGGAAAATGGACAGACAGTAAAACCGGGAGATACACTTCATGTTACAATAGGTGCAACTGATAATTACGCTTTACAAGACACTTGTTATGTGCAATTTCAAGTTAATGTAGCTGAAAGGAATAACTCACATTCTATATATCTGCAATGGGATTCTGCTAATGGCTGTTATATAGGTTCATGGGAGCTCCCAGATGATATTGTACCTGGTGAGTGGTATGTTAATTATATAGGAGTGAAAGATGTAACTGGTAACCTTGCGGAGAAAAATTCAGCAATGGATTGTAAGGTAACAGTACAGAATGACAATTATGTAGTAAATGAAAAAAATGCACCAAAGTTTAACAGTATTTCTATGGATAAGGCAGGTCAGACACTCACCGCAGGAGATCAGGTGAAATTCACAGTGGATGTTACTGATGATACAGGTGTAGCCTCTGTGAAAATGGTATTAAAAAACGTAAATTCTGAATTGTCTTCTAAAGATGATGTAGACTGCTATATGCAGAATGTTGAAGGAACAAGCAAATACGAATATACATATACTATTACAGAAAACGATTATCCATGTGAATGGTATGTTTCAAGTATAGAGGCTCGTGATGTATATAATAATATGTTGTATACATCTACTGAAAGACAAACAAGTGGAAGAGAACTTCCATTAATGTATGATTATTATTTCAATGTAACACAAAATGGTACATTTGTTCAGCCAAATGTAAATGTTATGTTCAGTTATATTAACGCAGATATGGAATGGGAAATCAAAACAATAGAAGTTCCACGAAGAACTAAGCTAAGTAAGGCATTAGAGAAGTTTGATACCGGTGTTAAATTTGATGATGCAAAAATCACAGGCTGGACAATGGTTGGCTATCCAGATTCAGATACTATAGTTAGTAATAATACAACGTTTTTGGCAAATTATAATACCAATATCGTAGAAAAATATGTGTATTCATATTCGCCAGATGTTGGTTCAAAGTGTTTATATAAAGAAACATCATTTGTTAAAAAAGGACAGAAGATTGAACTTCCAACAGTAATTCCTGGAGTTAAGAATGTAAAGTGGATTAAAACTGAAGAATTAGATGAACTTATAAAGAATGGATATATCATTAATACAGATACTGGAAGTTATTATTTCGAGGCAGATGCGGAAATAGACGATTCTGTTCCACCTACTGATGATAACAATGGTAGTACCGGTGGTAACAATAATCAGACAACAACTGATGGAAACAAAGGCAACAATGAAGGAACTAAGTTATCATCTGATAAGATACAGGAAGCTGTAGCAGCAATTACTACTGCCAAGGCTGGAGATACTTATACAGTTGATATGTCAGATGCAACAGTTGCACCAAAGGATGTGTTAGAAGCAGCCAAGGGTAAGGATGTTGATATTGTTCTTGATATGAATGGTTATAAATGGACTATCAATGGTAATAATATTCAGGCTGATAATCTTAAGGATATTAACCTTTCGGTAGATACAGACTCTGATGCAATACCAGATGATGTTATATCAGAGCTTGCTGGCAATAATCCAGTTAAGCAGATTTCACTTGCGTATAGTGGAGATTTTGGATTCAAGGCAAGTCTTACATACAATATAGGAAGTGAATATGCTGGCAAATATGGCAATCTCTATTATTATGACAGCACAGGCAGAATGATATTCCAGAATGCAGGTGCAATAGATGCAGATGGTAACATATCTCTTAACTTTAGTCACGCATCTGAATATGCAGTTGTAATAGCAGATTATGCTGTAACAACAGATAATGCTGATAATACAGCAACAGGCGGCATAGCAACAGGAGACAGCACACCTATAGCATTGTATGCTGTTCTGTGTGTGATGGCAATTGCATTAGCAGGTATTGCTGCTGTAACAAGAAAGAAGAATGTATAAAGTAAAGAGGTTATTTATCTTATTGTTATAATCAGACAAATGGCAGATAGTATCTAAAGTCATTGATGAGGATAATAAGATTAGTAATAAGTAGAAACTAAAGATAATTAATCATACCCGGCTTCATATTGTTGTGGAGCCGGGTATATCTGTATATTAAGGATAAATATAAAAGAATAAAGCAGAGGAATGAAATAGGTGTGGAAACAAACATTTCCACACCTATTTCATTCCTCTGCTATATATAAAATTAATCAATAACAAAGTTATTAACATTCTTACGAAGTTCAGCAGCAGAGGCTTCTGCGGTTTTAGCTCCATTCATAACAGCTTCTGAGCCTTTTACGATTACGATTGTCTTCTGGGCTATGTTGGTTGTTCCAGTTGCACTGTCATTAGAAGCGGAAGTGATTCCATCTATCGCCTGAGTGATATTGCTTATAGATGCAACAAGCTCTTCTGATGTTGCACTGAAATCAGATACAAGATCGTTAATGTTGGAAGCATCCATATTATAGTCATCAGCCATCTTTTCAAATCCGTTAAGACATTCAACAATATCAGTATCAACGAAATCAAGCAGGCGGTTAGAATCGCTTGTCAGGTTGCCTACAGCTTTGTTTACATTTTCTGTAACAGCCTGAATGTTGGCTACAGCATCTTTAGACTGTTCAGCTAATACACGTATTTCCTCTGCAACAACCGCAAAGCCTTTACCAGCCTCACCAGCTCTTGCAGCTTCAATAGAAGCGTTAAGGGCAAGCAGATTGGTCTGTGCAGTAATATTCAGGATAGAGTCGGCAAGCACACCAATCTGGTCAACTACTTTGGCATCTTCAAGAGCCTGCTCAAGATTTACTCTGATGTCAGCCATCATCTGTTTAACTTTCTGACGGTTTTCTACAGTATCATCCTTAGTCTTTACAGCACGTTTATGGATGTCCTGGGATTCAGTTGCACCATCCTGTGCTCTTATGGCAATTTCCCTTGCAGCTTCTTCAATCTGCTGTGTCATTCCGTTAATCTGTTCAGCAGAGGCGGCAGTTTCCTCTGAACTTGCAGCAAGCTCTTCTGTTGTTGCAGATACGTCTTCAATTTCTGCATTAAGATTGTATACATTAGTGTCGATAGTTTCTACAACCTTATCAATATTGGCAGCCTCGTTTTTTACCTGAGCTAACAGGCTTCGTACAGATTCGCGCATAGTTTCAAGTGCATTGGCTAGCTGTCCGAAATCATCCTTACGCTTAAGCATAGGCTGTTGCATTTTTGTGGCAAAATTACCACCGGCAATTACTTCGAATTGTTCTTTTATTTTTCTTAATGATTTAGTAATATCAATTGCGATGAGAGCAACGAGTATAGCAACAACAATAAGCATACATACGCTGCATAAAATAAGCGAAATAGCTTTGCTTGAAGCATAGCTGGTGAATTCCTCATCCTGCTGTGCAATAGCAGTGTCTATGTAATCAGTATAGTTGCCAGTACCAACAACCCAGTCAAAAGGTTTGAAGTATTCGCTGTAAGAACGCTTTGGTGAAGGTTCTGTTTCTCCCTCCTTAGGAAATACATAATCTGTATAACCACCACCATCCTGGACTGCAACACGTATTATTTCCTTGACCATCTGGTAGCCATCAGCATCTTTAGTATTCATACGATTAGTACCCTCAGTTGAACTTCCAAGCAGAACAATATTCTTGCCATCGGACTGGTCAACCCAGAAATATCCAGCTTCGCCATAACGCATCTGACGGATTTCATCAGCGGCTATTTTCTTAGCTTCATCAAGAGTATATTTACCAGACTTATACTCATTATTGATTTCCGATAACAGGGAGATGACAACACCAACCTGCTCTTTAATTGAATCATCATAATTTTGTCTTGATGATGTGTCCATAGTTTCAAGTGCCTTGTCTTTTAACTGGTTCATATTCTTAATAGAAATAAAACTTTCAGAAGTTACAAGGACAATTACTAAAGCCAGAATTATAGTAAGCTTTGTTCGAACCTTAATATTTTTCATTGGAATCACGCTCCTTAAATTAGATTAATTTGTGAAAAATTATATATCTCCACGCATCTTTATCTAATAATTATAATGTTATAAAAGAATTGTGTCAATAAAACCAGCTGTAAATATTAAAAAAATCTTAAATTTTCATATACTTATATATGTATATAATTATAAAGTTTGTAATTTATTAATATATAAAATAAATATATACCATACCAAAATGATATATAATATACATCAGAGTGATTATAAAAAAATCAAATATTCCTTTTATTCACAACTATCACAAGAGCAAAGGTTTTGCTGCTGGCTGTTCAAGAGAGGTTATTTAAAATAGAGCAGATATGCCCGGCTTGAGTGTTGATGACCTTATACAGCAGACAATAGATGCTTTAAAGACATTCAGAACATAATAAATGTTACAGTAAAGATATAGTAGAAATGTAGTCAAATTAAAAATACATTAAAAATACAAAAAAATAATTAAATTTTTTATTGACAAATTAAAATGAAGAGATTATCTTATTACTTAATTCAATAGTCAAATGCGAAGAACAGGAAATGATTTATTTATATCACCGCCTACAGAGAGCCGTTGGTTGATGAGAAACGGCAGCAAGGAATAGATAAGCCCTCACCTGCAAGCAGTTCTGGTGAAAGATATTAATTTAGTAGTCAGAACCGGTACCCATCGTTAACAGGGCATGCCATATGTGTGGCAGTAGAGAGGTCGGATTTATCCGGCAAGCAAAGTGGTAACGCGGAAGTAATGTAATTTACCTTCGTCTTTGTACGATATCGTTAAGATATGTGCAGAGGCGAAGGTTTTTTGCATTATGGAATTAGTTATTTTTAATTTCCGTTTTTCTGCGTTCATTGTATTTGGCTAGTGAAATAGGCTGGGAATATTTATTTGCTCAGCTAATATTATATATAGGAGAGTGACATTATGAACACTTTAGTAATCGTTTTAATCGCGGCTGTTATATTATTTGGTGCCTATATGGTATATGGCCGTTGGTTAGCAAACAAGTGGGGTATAGACCCTAAGGCAGAAACACCTGCCGTAAAGTACAATGATGGAAAAGATTATGTTCCAACCAAAGGATGGACTGTATTTAGTCATCAGTTCTCATCAATCGCTGGTGCAGGTCCTGTAACAGGTGCTATTCAGGCAGCAGCATTTGGATGGTTACCAGTATTACTCTGGATTCTTATCGGTGGTGTATTCTTTGGTGCTGTAACAGACTTCGGTGCTTTATATGCCTCAGTTAAGAACGAAGGTAAGTCAATGGGTATGATCATTGAGAAATATATCGGTAAGTTTGGACGTAAGATTTTCTTACTTTTCTGCTGGTTATTTACACTTATCGTTATTGCAGCATTTGCTGATATGGTTGCAGGTACATTTAATGCATATACAGTAGTTGATGGAGCATCACAGTTAGCACCAGCAGCTTCAACTAATGGTTCTGCTGGTACAGTATCAATTATGTTTATGGTATTCGCAGTAGTATTTGGTCTTATCCAGAAGAAGTTTAATCTTTCAGGCTGGAAAGAAGCAGTAGTTGGTATTGCATTTATTGTTGCTTCATTTGTAATTGGTAACTTCTGTCCAATTATCTTAGGTAAGAATGCATGGAGCTATATCACATTCGTATATATCTTCTTTGCAGCAGTTATGCCAATGTGGCTTATGAAGCAGCCAAGAGATTATATGACAACATTTATGTTTATCGCTATGATAGTTGGAGCAGCACTTGGTCTTGTAGTTGCCCATCCATCTATGAACCTTCCTGTATACACAGGATTTAACAATGCAAAGCTTGGAACAATGTTCCCTATCCTTTTTGTAACAGTTGCCTGTGGTGCTGTTTCAGGTTTCCACAGCCTTGTTTCATCTGGTACATCTTCTAAGACAGTAGAGAATGAGAAGGATATGCTTAAGGTTGGTTATGGTGCTATGGTACTTGAAAGCTTACTTGCAGTTCTTGCTCTTTGTGTAGCAGGTGCAGCCGCAGCCGCTGATGGTACAGCAGCAACAGGTACTCCATTCCAGATATTCAGCCGTGGTGTAGCTGGTTTCTTTGAAATGTTTGGTGTTCCAGTACATTTCGCAACAGTATTTATGACAATGTGTGTATCAGCACTTGCCCTTACATCACTTGATGCAGTTGCACGTATCGGACGTATGAGCTTCCAGGAGCTTTTCAGCGTAGATGATATGGAACATGCAGAAGGCTGGAGAAAGTTACTTTGCAATACATATTTCTCAACAATCGTAACACTTCTTTGTGGTTTCGTACTTACAAAGATTGGATATGCTAACATCTGGCCATTATTTGGTTCAGCTAACCAGTTATTAAGTGCACTTGTTCTTATAACACTCTGCGTATTCTTAAAGGTTACAGGACGCAGCAACAAGATGCTCTTCCCACCTCTTATCATTATGCTTTGTGTAACATTTACAGCACTTGTACAGAGACTTATCGCTATGGTTAAGGCTATCCAGAACGCAGCATCAGTTACAATCCCAGCAGGTACTACTACATGGGGTAAGGTGTTCATAGCAAATGGACTTCAGCTTATAATAGCAATTCTTCTTATCGTACTTGGTCTTATCATTGTAGTTAACTCAGCTAAGAGCTATGCAAAGAGTGAGAAGAACTCAGAGAAGGCTGCTTAAGCAGGTTGATGTGTTATAATGTAGATGTATTGGAAAGTGATAGATTTTAACTTCTGATTAATACATTATAATATAGAAGAAATAATTTAATTTAAAGAAAATTACTATAATTATAGAAGTGTTATAAATGAATATTATAGTTGAAATTTAATTAAAAATAGCTGGTATCTTATATAAGATGTGACAGTTTACAAAGTCAGGTTACAGATTGGACGATGTGGATAGTTACATTTATAAGATATCAGCTATTTTAAATTTATTTAATGATACCAAGGTTAAAAGGTCTAATATGAGCATAGTTCATAGTTCTTACAGTCATTTTATAATTTGTAAAATTTGATATTTGGTGTTAATATAGAATTCGGGTGCTGCCATAACGGTAGGCGGTTTAGTCTTGAACCTCTTCAGAAGGGAGGTGATAGACATGGTTACATATTCAGATTTATTTAACTATACTTTAGTTATTTGTGCGATAGTTTCTATATGCATTTCTGTGTATAAATCAAAAAAATAACCGCCCCAGTCTGGTCAACTAAGCGGTTATTTTTTAATCATTATTGAAAAGACTAAGCCGTCTATCGGTAGCATCTTTTATAATATTATATTACTCTATTTCTATTTTTATGTCAAATTATTACGTTAAATTCCCAGAATTAGAATTTCTTTTTATCTGTGTCGGTGTGATACCATAATGCTTCTTAAGCAGTGCACTAAGGTAGCTTGCATTAGATATGCCGACTTTGTTTGCAACCTCACTTATAGATATTTCCCCGATTTCTAAAAGAATCTTTGCGTGTTGTAATCGGACCGTTGTTATATATTCAGTATATGATGAACCAGTTACAGCTTTGAAAAGTCTTGAAAAATGTGATGGAGAAAGACAGGCAAAGTCTGCCACATTCTGCAGGCTGGCACCATATTCAAGATTATTTTCAGCATATATCATAGCCTTCTGAATTCTGTCATCGAATCTTTTCAGATATAAAGTATTGTTATCTGAGTCACTAGAAATGTGATGCTCATATACATAGAAGAATAGTTTATAAAACATTCCCTGAAGAAGCAGTTGTGAGTGGTCAGAATTTCGTTCGTATTCGTATAACATTTCAGCACACATTTTTTGTATTTCATTCTGTGAAGCTTTGGTAAAATGTAGATAATTGCGACAAAGAATATCTAATTGAGTATGTCCGATTATTTCAATAATAGGTTCAAATACTTCTGTACGAACTTTTATTACATATCTGTCATAAGGAACATCCGATATAGGACAGTTCCTGTGATAAACCTCAGGTTTAGCAATCCCAAAATCGCCGGCGTGGCATACACGTATGTTATCAGTTGCAATCCATCTTCGATCACCTGATACCATATAACCGATGGTGTAGTGGTCATGTGCTGCCTGCATTGCTGGCATTGTGTAGCTTGCTTCTTTTATTTTGTGGTCTATATAAATATTTTCTCCGGGTTTAAGTGGAAGAGGCATAGTAATCTCCATTCTTGAGTGGTTTAACCAAGTTATAATTGACATAGCATAATTTTATAAATTATATGTCATAAAAGCAATAATATTTAATGAAAAAAATAAAATTTTGTGCAAGAATAAGTTATAGTTAAATCATAATAAGAGGTGGATAACATATGAATCAGAAGTTTAATCTTAAAGCGAATAATTTTATAAAAAATATGCTCAGGTATTCGTATCTGATAATTATGGCACTGCTTCTTAATGCTGTTGTGAATGAGATAATTGTGAGTGCCAATAAGATAATAAGTGTCAACATAGATTATATGCTGTCAGGCGAAGCTGTTGATATTGGCAGTATTATTGAGAAGTTTATATATCTGACATTATCAGGCTTTGTACTTTCCTTTGCAGGAAGCAGGCTTTCACTTAAATATGCGGTAAGGGTTATTAATTCATACAGAAAACAGATAAGCAGCAAGTTATACCGGATAGATTATTCATATTATGATAATGCAGGTACAGCAACAATAATTAATAAGGTGAATTCTGATATAGCAGAAGCGGAAAACTTTTTGACAGAGCATTTTGCAGCAATTATAACAAATATTACGGCAGCACTTATATATGCCAATTATGTGCGAAGGATAAATGTAGTGCTTTTTGTTGCAGTTGTTGTGAGTTATCCACTTGTAATATGGCTGTCAAATATTCTTGTGAAGAAAATGCGTGATGTGTCAAAGGTATATCGTTTAAAGGTTGATGCAATGCTTGGGATTGATCATGAAGCTATAATGGGGTATCAGATAATAAAAGCCTTTGGATTACAGAAGTATTTTGAAAACAGAATGCATAATGCATCAGAGGAGCTTGTGGAAACAGAGCAGATAAGAACAGGCATAAGCAATACGGCGATAGTTATAAGAAGACTCATACAATGGATTCCTTCTATATTATGTGCATTTTTAAGCATATGGCTTGTAAGAAATGGACAGCTTACAGTTGGAGAACTTGTTGGTTTTGTCGTTATTCTGGAAAAGTTTGTTGAGTCGATTATAGGAATTCCGTTTGCCATAGTTGATGCAACAGGCTGTATGGTGTGTATAGGAAGGCTTGAAGGAATACTTTCGGCTAAAGATGAGCATTTTGGGGACAAGACTTACAAGGCAACGAATATAGCTAATAGCGTATCTGATAAGAGCATCTTAGATGTAGATTACGTTATAGAATTTGACAATATAAAGTTTGCATATAAAGAGGGCGAAAATGTTCTTAATGATGTCAGCTTTAAGATTAAAAATGGCGAAAATATAGCAATAGTCGGAAGCTCAGGTGGTGGAAAGACTACTATTTTCAGACTGTTATGCGGCTTATATCATGCCAGTGCCGGAACATATAAGCTGTACGGAATGGATATTAATGAATGGAATATTGAAAGCGCAAGAGAAAATATGGCGCTTGTTTCACAGGATACATTTTTATTTCCAGGAACTATTGAGGAAAATATCAGGTATGGAAATACTAATGCAACTCACGATGAAGTTGTTAATGCATGTAAGGATGCAAGAATTCACGACTTCATAGAAGGACTTGCTGACGGATATGAAACTGTGATAAGTGAGGGTGGAAGCCAGCTTTCAGGTGGTCAGAGGCAGCGTATTGCTATAGCAAGGGCAATATTAAAAAATATGCCAATTCTGTTGTTAGATGAGCCTACATCTGCTATTGATGAGGGAACAGAGCAGCTTATACAGGATGCTCTTGACAGGTTATGCAAAGGGAAAACTAGCATAACGATAGCACACAGATTGTCTACAATAAAAGATGCCGACAGGATAATTGTACTTCAGCATGGAAGGATAGTTGAGGCTGGAACTCATAAACAGTTGCTTGATATGGGAGGGGTATATGCAGAAATGTACGCAGAAGGATAATAATAAGAAGAATTCCGGAATATGGCAGTTATTCTTACGGACTATGAGAACTATGGGAAAAAGACGTTTTATGTATTATGGTTCAATATTAGGGATGAGTATAACATTTGCAATGTTTTCAGTTATGGAAGCATTTCTTATGAAGATAGTTGTTGACATAGCACAGAAAGGCGAGTGGGACAGGCTTATAAGTTCTGTCGTAATAATAGTCATAACAGGTGTGATAGTGTTGTTAGGATATAGATTTGCCTGCATAAGATATAACGTGGAAGCAAAGCGAATATATGGAAAGCTGTACGAACAGGTGTTAAGTCACGAAATGAAGCTGCCTTGTGAATATTATGAAAATCACCATAGCGGGGAAATGTTATCAAAAGTATCATTTGACCTTGGAAGAATGGGTGATATATTTGGTTCAAGATTCAGAAGAGTTGTTATGCCATTTATAATGGTAGTTGTATTCTTAGTGCCTATGTTTGCACTCAGCTGGCAGCTTACACTTTGTCTTGTGGCTGTAAATACAGTGCTGATAGGAGTTACGATGGTTCTGACTGGACCGCTTAAAAGCTTAAGTAAGAAAATGTCTGAGTCAAACAGCATAATGACAAAGCATATAACAGATCTTATTCAGGGAATTATACAGGTAAGGATGTTTCCGGCAGGAAGAAAAACAGTTGACAGATATAATGAAGAGGCAGATGTGTATGCTGTAAAGTCTGATAAAAGAAATATGTTTTCATCTTTGCTTGAATGTGCTAATACAGGCTTTGACCTTATATGTAATCTTGTTTTTTTGGCACTTGGAATATTATTCGTGCAGAAGGGCTATACAACACTTGGTGCTATTGCGGCGATATATACAATGTATGGACGTTTTTCAAGACAATTCCTGCAAATGGGAAAGTATATTCCGGAGCTTATTGCGTATCTGACATATGCACAGAATATATTTGATTTTCTAGATGAGAAAACAGAAGATAAAAGTAAAAAATTGAATAAATCGGACATTCTAAATCATAAAGATATAAATGAGGATGTTGTAATTAATGAAATAAACAACTTTTGCGGTCATAATACAATTTTAAATAATGCTGATTATTCAGTTAAGATAAGTGATTTAACATTTTCATATATAAAAGATGAAAATAATGCACCGATTGTAGTTCTTGATAATTATAATGAAAGAATAAAGTCAGGCGAGTTCGTGGCAGTTACAGGTGCTTCAGGTTCTGGAAAGACAACACTTTCTAAGCTTCTTATGGGATTTTATAAGCCGGACAGTGGAATGATTGAAGTGTGCGGCAATAATCTTGATGATATAAGTCTGGCGGCTGGCAGAAGCTTTTTTGCACTTGTTCCACAGGATGCAATACTTTTTAATATGAGTATAATGGATAATATAAGAATGGGAAGGCTTGATGCCACGGAAGCTGAGATTATTAAAGCTGCAAAGATGGCTAATGCTCACCAGTTTATAATAGAATTTACAGATGGTTATGACACAGTTGTTGGTGAAAAGGGGATGTCTGTATCAGGTGGTCAAAGACAGCGTATAGCCATAGCAAGGGCAATCCTTAAAAATGCTCCGATAATGCTTATGGATGAGGCAACCTCCGCACTTGATAATGAGTCGGAGCGTGCAGTAAACGAAACATTACAGAACTTAAAGGGTAGAATGACAATTATAATGATTGCGCACAGGACATCAACAATACAGATGGCAGACAGGGTTATAGGCTTGTAGATACCTTAATTTAAAGTATAGATTATTTGCTTTATAGAAATGCTTTGATATAATAATACATTATTAGTAATATAGCATATTATTGATATTGATATATTTTGTGATAATTAGAATATATTGATGAGATATATTTAATTTATAGGAAAGGGGCAGGATATGTTAAATATATATTATGGAGATATGGAAGAAGCTGTATATAATACAGCAGTATATTTTAAAAATACATATGAGGATAACTGGATAACAGAACCTATAGTCAGGGATATAATAAAAGATGTTGATAAATCAGAAGTTATTGACAGCAATCTTATAGAAAGTCCAGTGTTGGGTAAGATATCACCACTTGCGTTATCTGGTGGAACAAAAACCTTAATATTAATAATAAATGATAAAGAGAAAATATTTAATGCCTCAACCTGTGGTAATAATTGTGCAAAGTGGCTTCTAAAAATATCTGAAAATGAAGATGTAACTATTAATCTGAGGCATTTGATGGATTTCGGAGCTGGAAGGTTTAACATAAAAGTACTTAATACAGAAAAGATAGTTCACAATATGAGCGAATTATTAGATGAGGCTATGGCATATGTCTAGGGGGATATATGAAAGGAAAGTATAGAATAATAGTAGAAAATAAGAAAATAAGATATGATTTCGAGGTAAAACGTAATATTACAATAATAAAAGGTGATAGTGCAACCGGTAAGACAACACTGGCAGATATGATATCAGAGTATGAGGAAAATGGAGCTGATAGCGGAATAAGATTAGCATGCGACAGGGAATGTCATATTTTGCAGGGGCGATATTGGAAAGCTTTATTGGCAGAGATGAAGAATAGCATAATTTTTATAGATGAGGGAAATAAGTTCGTATCAAGTGTAGAGTTTGCAGAAGAAGTAAAAAAGTCAGACAATTATTTCGTTATAATAACAAGAGAGACACTTGAAACACTTCCATATAGTGTAGATGAGATATATGGCATAAGAAATTCCGGTAAATATGGAACATTAAAAAATGTATATAACGAAATGTATAAGATATATACAAATGTTAATGTAAATGAAAGCGTTAAAGTGGATTATATTATAACAGAAGACTCCAAGGCAGGATACCAGTTTTTCAAAGAAGTATATTCATCAGAACATTTACAGTGTATATCAGCAGATGGAAAATCGAATATATATAAGCATTTGAAAAAAGATAAAAATGTACTTGTAGTTGCAGATGGAGCTGCATTTGGTTCGGAAGTAGAAAAGATTGAATTATATGCCAGACAGAATAATAATTGTTATTTATATCTGCCAGAGTCATTTGAATGGCTGATATTGAAATCAGGTGTTATTAAAAATGCAGATTTGTCAGCAATATTACAAAATACGTGGGATTATGTGGACAGCAGTATGTATATGAGCTGGGAAAGATATTTTACAGCTTTGTTAGTAGAATTAACCAATAATACATATTTACAGTATAGTAAAAATGATTTGAATGATGTCTATATTAAGGGCAGTATAAAGGATAATATAGTAAAGCAGATAAAAATATTAAGTGATATTTTGCAAAGTGAAGAAACTAAATAGCAAATGATTGCACACAGGACATCAACAATACAGATGGCGGACAGGGTTATAAGTTTATAATTGACAATAGCAAGGAATAGTGTTATATTACTCCACCCTATCATCTTATTTCATCATCATTAAAATTATAAAAAGAAGATGATTATTGAGTACAAATCATATGAAATGTAACTCAATAAATATATGGGGATGAAAGGATCAGAGTGGTTTTATGACATTTTATCAGGAATTACAGTTAAGTTCTGCAGGCTCTAAACAGCTTATTAAGAACACAAAAGATGCTAAAGAGAAAAGAAAACATATATTAATATATAATTTCAAGGTTTACCTTGTTATGGTATTCTGTGTAGCAGTTGTTACAATATTCAGTAAGCTTCTAGGCAGTGCTAACAGTGTGGTAGGTGTTACAGTACTTCTTGCAGTGCTTGTGTTAAGACAGGCGGACTTTGGAATAAAGACATCACATGGACTTTTGTCAATTATGGGAATATATGCTATATTGATAGCAGGACCAAGGCTTAGTAATATGGTGCCACCATTTGCAGCATTTCTTATTAATATAGTATGTATAATGCTTCTTATGATAATGGGCTGTCATAATGTAATTATGTATAATCATTCGACATTTGTGCTTGGTTATCTGTTATTACAGGGGTATGACGTTACAGGACAGGACTATGTGTTAAGGGTTATCGGACTTCTTTGTGGTATGGTAATTTGTATGATTATCTTTTATAAGAACCAGAAGAACAGACCATATCGAAGAACATTCCAGGATTTATTCTATGAATTCAATATTAATTCGGCAAGAAACAGATGGTATATCAAGCTTACATTTATAGTATCAAGTGCAATGCTTGTGATGAATCTGCTTAATATGCCAAGAGCAATGTGGATAGGTATAGCGTGCATGTCAGTGTGCCTGCCATTTTCAAAGGATATAGAAGGACGGGCAGGCAAGAGAGGTGCATTTAACATTGTTGGATGTCTGATTTTTTCAATTATGTATATTGTGCTTCCAAAGTCGATGTATCCTTATATCGGTATGATAGGTGGAATAGGTGTCGGATATTCAGCTGGTTATTCGTGGCAGACAGTGTTTAATACATTTGGCGCACTTTCAATAGCGGCGGAATTGTTCGGACTTAAATATGCTGTTTTACTTAGAATAGGTGTAAATGTAGTAGGAGCGGCGTATACATTGTTATGTGACAGGTTGATAGATAAGATATATGCTGCCTGCACAGGCAGGAAAGTCGAAACAGCGTAACATACATAATTCAGATTGAGCTGTAACACATTGTTAATACTGGAGATGAGGTGTTATAATATAAGAATAACATCTCGTCGAAATACTACTTCATAAGATAAGGAGAGAGTACAATGTTATACATAATGAGGCACGGCAGGACTGATTGGAATGAGAGAAATAAACTGCAGGGGAGAACAGATATTCCACTCAATGCAGCTGGAAGAAAGATGGCGGAAGAGGCAGCAGCGGTTTATAAAAATGTGCCGCTTGATGTATGCTATTGTTCTCCATTGGCAAGAGCAAGACAGACGGCAGAGATATTTTTAAAAAACCGCAATATTCCGATTATAACAGATGACAGGCTTGTTGAGATGAGCTTTGGAATATATGAAGGAACAGAACAGTCAGCAAGGGCTTTAGATTGTCCGATTAATATATTATTTAAAGAACCAGAAAAGTATAAGGCAGTTGAAGGTGGGGAAAGCATTGAGAAGTTATTTGAAAGAACAGGTGACTTTCTTAGAAATGTAGTGGAACCACAGCTTGAGGATGGAAAGAATATTGTAATAATCGGACATGGTGCAATGAATTCAGGAATAATATGCCAGGTCAGGGGTTTAAGCACAGAACATTTTTGGGATGCAGGAATTAATCAGTGTGAATTACTGCAATTAAAGTAGTGTGTACACAAGGAGTGAATATACATTTGTACGAAGATGTTAAGAATATAATAAGTGAATTAAGAAGCAGACATACAGGTTATACGGATTTCCCAATGGAACTGAAAAGGCAGGTGTATTCAATTATATGTAAGCAGCTTGCGAGCAAAGATAACACTTATACTCAGACACAGCTTCTTGAATATCTGGGGCTTCCTAAGGACGTCTTTAAGGAGAAGTATTGGAATATGTATTCACCTGATATGAAGCTTAGACAGCAGGTTTACCATAATCTGCATATACTACTTAATTATGCTGAGGTTGAGTGTAATGAGATATACCGTGGAATGCTGCATTATATTATAAGTCAGGCAGACCAGAGGACGGATACATTTTTCGATATGTTCGGCAAAATGGGACTTGTTCCGCTGTTTTGTGCAAATGGATATTCTAACAGAATTGTTCTTTTAGCACGCAGGAATTATCACCAGCTTGTGCAGTTTCAGAATGCATTGAAAAAACCAGTTAAAGTATACAAGCACATCAAAGCATTTACTAAGACAATAGAAGTGATGGGTATCGAGAAGCAGAAGGAAGTGCTGATATCCAAGATTAACCAGTGGCTTGCACTGTTTAGTGTATATCAGGACTGGAGTGCAACAGGTTATGATGAATACACGCTTGCGGCAAGGTATTTTATGTGCAATTGTCTGCGGACTGAATACTGGCTTGATTCTAAGCTTGAGAAGACTTATTCATATAAAGACGGAAAGCTTGTTGTAGACGATATATCTTCATATCTTGATGATACGAAAATGTCCAGAAGCAGGATAAAGCAGTTATGTGGATTAAGCAAAGAGGATTTCTGCAAATTTGCTGATATGTATGTAAAGAAAATACATTTGCATCTTATAGAAGCTGATTATCTTAATATAGAAAGCATCTCCACAAGCATAGTTAAGCAGGGGCTTGATTTTCAATTTGACAGGCAGTTTCTTTATATAGATATGCCAAAATATATAAGGGAATATAAAAGATTTGAGTTTAGCGGTGCTCATATGATGGATATACTTAAGGTTCTTAAGACCTACCGTGGCAACTGGATTATGACTTGGAAGACTTATGTTGAGAACCAGAATGAGAATAGCCCTTATTACAGGCTTTCAAGCAAAGAAGCTGACTATGAGAATGATGTAACACTTGAAGTTATATATAGGGAAATGCTCAATATGCACAATGTTAAACCATTATATGTCTATGTATATCGTGATAAAGACAGAAACAGACCACAGAGCATAGCGTTTATAACGGATATAGATTGCAGTGAGGCAGACGACAGGGCATTTATGGACAAATACGATGTTGGGTTTCGTGATGGCGGACATATAAGGAAAATGACAATGCCTGAATTTATAGACAAATTTATAAGAAATTCCCATTGGAAAATGTTCTGATAGTGAATTTATGCGATGAAGAATTTTTTTGAAATTGCAGATACAGTAAAATAGCATATTTTAAAGATTAAAAAAAGCGGCTTGGAAAATCAGGCTGCTTTTTATTATGCTTCAATTGTCGATAGGAAAGAGAGTTCCTAAAGATAAGATAAAGGCTGTATAGCTGATAATCAATTTAAGTACCTGTTATAACAGGTAAGAATGGAGGACATTATGGTAGTTAAATTAAACAATGGAGCAGTTAGAGAGATTAAAAAGGCAGAACCAATAGTTGAAAAAAGATTTACATTTAATGGAGATACACTGCGTATGGTAGCAAAGGCAAATAGCAGCAAAGAAGATATAACAGGTATTCTGTTTAAGTTAAAAGATGGCAGAGATGATGATATATCGGTATTTGCAGTAAATGAAGATGCTGTATTGGTCGGAAATCTTCAGTATAGTGAGGTGCAGAGAATTCTGGATATGCTTCTTACTAAAGGCTATGTAGATATTTCAGTGTATGACTATCAGCCAAAGACTTCTATTATTGCAGATACAGTATTTGATGAGGGAAAGTCCAAGCCTTATTGCCTTGACGGTTTTCAGGCAACAACCAATATGGTTATACCTGGCATAGGTAATAATTTCTGTCTGACAACGGCTGACGTATTCAACACTATGGGTCGTGTCTGTGGACCAGCTGCAGATAATAATACTGAGGAGTTGATAGGCGGAAAGCCATCACATTCAGGAGAATATGACGAGGATATGCAAGATGATTTATCAGATGATGAATGGAAGGATTTCTAAGAGAACACTCACTAAGATGATAAAGGCATATTATATGTGTGCACAGAATGGCGTTGTATACAAAGGTTACACAGAATGGACAGGCGATAAATTATCATATGTAAGAAAATATATCTTATGTAAATGTGCTGATAGAAGAATTGACAGTAAAAATATTGATGAAGGCTGCGGTACAGATGAACTTGATATTGTGTGGCTGAATGACGGTCTGTTACTAATAGCTGAAAAAGATGCAGTAGTGCAGGGCAGAACGCTTAACAGGGCATTTTACAGACTTCCAGTTAATAATGAAACAGATAAAAAATCAGCAGATGTTAAAAATACAGTTCACAATAAAATAAGTAATAAAGATTTGGAAAGTTTAAAGCCTGAGAGAATATTTGCAGGAAATCTTGTAGTACTAAAGATAGAAAGCACATCAGATGGCAGTAATGAACTTGTAGATATTATAGATGAGGACATAGAATTTATAGAAAGTGTGTTAAGACCAATAGAGCGTATATATGCCGGTGTTGTGTATCTAAAGAAGGAGAAAGATTTAGGACAGAAGAGCGTAGATTAAGGTACGAAGACAGAGTGCAGACAAAGCTTGGAAACAGAGCACGCTCCATTATTAAGGCAGAGTGTTACTGTACAAAAAAGTGAGAACAATCCACATATATAATCATATAGTAGAATTGTTCTCACTCTGTTTTAAAAAATTCATTGAAATCGCACTCAAATATTTTGGTAAGGGCGACAAGCATATCAACTGTAGGGTTGTTGTAGCCATTTTCTACTTTACTGAAAATGCCGGTTGTTACATTGACATTTTCAAGCTGGAGCTTGGCAATAACCTCAGTTGCTTTCAGTCCACGTTCCTTGCGGAGTCTTCTTATATTATTTCCAACAAGTGGATTTAAGTGCTGGTTAATTCGTTCTGACATATAGCTCCAATCCTCAGGTACTAAATATAGGTAAATAATGGTGGATTTATAAAATCCATATATTAATATGGCTGGAAATTTATTAACACACATTAAAAATTGTATCCAATAAGGAAGAAAAAAGTATCCAAAATAGAAGAAAATAGTATCCAAAATGGAAGTTATGTGCTATACTTAGCAAAAAGTACGTATTTTACAGGAGAAAATAAATGGCAATACAGGAAGTTATTAAATATGAAGGTGATAATGACATTCTTATATATAAGCATCCTGCGGAGGATTTTAATACATTATCACAGCTTATTGTACACGAGTCACAGGAAGCAGTTTTTTTCAGTGATGGACAGGCATTAGATAGTTTCAAGGCTGGACGTTACACATTGGAAACTAAGAATATTCCATTAATTTCAAAGCTTAGAAATCTTGTTACAGGTGGAGTATCTCCATTTCACACAGAAGTATACTTCATTAATCTTGCAACAATGATGGATATACCTTGGGGAACACCAAGCCAGGTTACAGTAAAAGACCCTAATTATGGCTATAGTTATAGTGCAGGAGCAAGCGGTTCATTTGGGCTTAAGATAATTGATGGACGAAAGCTTCTGATTAATCTTGTTGGAACAGAACAGGAAATGTCTACAGCAAATATCCAGAAATATTTTAAGGATTTGATAGTTACAAGGGTTAAGAATTGTATAGCAGTGGAACTTAGCAGGTACAGCTACAATGAATTTAACCAGCATTTGAATGATATTTCTGAAAATGTTGCTGGGCTTATAAGAGATGATATAGCAGAATATGGAATTCAAATTCTTAATTTTTTCTTATCAGCAGTTAATATTAATGAAGATGATTTAATTGAGTTAAAGAATCTGGATAATAGTATGGCACAGAAGCGTTTTGAAGCTATGGGTAACAGGGATGCGGCTGTTATTGA
Organism: Lachnospira rogosae (ex Hitch et al. 2025); assembly: GCF_040096455.1. Taxonomy (NCBI): domain Bacteria; kingdom Bacillati; phylum Bacillota; class Clostridia; order Lachnospirales; family Lachnospiraceae; genus Lachnospira; species Lachnospira rogosae (ex Hitch et al. 2025). The sequence goes on from NZ_JBBMER010000003.1 coordinate 211,610, forward strand.
GGCACAAGGACTTGCTAAATCACGAGAGATACAAGGCTACAACTGGCAGCAGGAACAGCAGTTTAATGTAAGCAAGGCATTTGCAGAAAATGAGGGTTTTGCAGGCAATCCAGCTAATATGATGGCACAGATTCCGCTTGCATTTTCAATGGGCGATATGCTTAAAGGAAATATGGAAGCGGCAGTAAATGCCAATAACACAATGCAGAATTCAGCAATGAATATGCAGGGTGGCACAATGGGCGTACAGGGTGATTCAATGAATACGCAGGGTGCTTCGCTGGTGTGCAGTAAGTGTAACAGCCCACTTCCACAGGGGGCTAAGTTTTGTATGAATTGTGGTGAGAAGGTCACTCCTAAAGAAGTGTATTGTCAGGAATGTGGAGCAGTTATGCCGGCTAATGCACAGTTTTGTATGAACTGCGGAACAAGGAGAAATGTATGATGAAATATATATTTTGTATTATTGCATTACTGATACAACCGGTATTTAGCTGGTATGTGTATCACAAGCAGGATAAGAAAAAAGCAGCACTAAAGATGCCAATGCTTTATTACAGTGTGGCATATATGGTAGTCCAGTTATATGTATTTTTTAAATTCTGTTCAAAGTTTCCAGAAAGATACAGCATTTATTCTTATCTTATACAGGCGGCTATACTGTTAGGATTTGTAATATTTGAGATGATTTTGTGGGGAAGCAATAAGTATATAGAAGATGTAGATAATAAAGAGAAGCAATCTATACAGGATTTTAAAGAATTAATTAAAGATTTGGAAATATGCAGGGTTAATGTACAGGATACAGCCAATAAAGCGAATATAGACAAGCTTTACGAGAGAATGAGATATGAAAATCCGGTGAGTTCTCCAAAGGCTATAGAGGAGAATTTAAGAATTAAAGGGTTGATAGCTGAGTTAGCTGATATTACAGATAATACTTTATTTGAAGCAAAATGTAATGAGATTGTTAAACAGCTTGATATAAGAAAAATAAAGAATACAAAGGAGCAGTAAAGATATGAAGGCGATAAAATGCCCAAATTGCGGAAGTGAACAGGTTAAAGAGTTAACAGAAGAAAAGTATGCTTGTATGGCGTGTGATAATGTGTTTTTAATACATAATCATTCAAAGGAATTCAGAAAGACAGATGAGCATATAAGCAGTATGCATCAAGATTTAAAAGATGATATCAGTAAGCTTATGAATAGCAATAATATAGATCCTGATGCAATAATTGAAAAAGCCGAACAGCATTTAAAGAAAAAAGACTGGGATATAGCCAGTGACCTTTATGATAAAGCAACACAAGAAAATCCTGATAAGTCAAAGGCCTGGTATGGCTTATATAGAGCTCTTACAGGAGATTTTGAAGCTGTTGACAGGTATGCTTTATTCGTATGTGATGGCAATTATTTTGATGATGATGATAAAGAAATGGGAAGTCAGTCATTTTTCTATGGAAATGGTTTTATAAGCAGAGCTTTAGATTGTCCTGATTCCGATAAAACAGGAATAATTGATAATGTAACTGCATTTATTAAGAAATGTGCAGAGTATGGTAAAAAAGATATTGAGGACAGCATAAAGGAATTACTTGAAGGCTTTGAGTCAATGAGAAAAGATTTAGATTCACAGAGAGATATTGTAAAGAAAGAAAAGAAGAAGGACAAGACGAAGGCATTTATTCCAGCTATTATTGTGCTTGCACTTTTAGCAGTATGCGTATGGTATTTCTTTGCATCAGGAGACTGGCTTGGCAAGGTATTAGGCGTTGCTGGTGTTGTACTTGTTTTAAAATTCGGTGGTAAATTCATAGGAAGAAGTTTTAGTAACGCTAAAGCTGAGGGCGTTGAATGGGATAATGCTGCCGAACAGCAATTTGCTCCGATAATCGAGGATATGGAATCACAGGTTCAGGCAGTTATGCGTTATTGCATAGATTTAGATAATTACAATATTGTATTAGATAATCTTAAGAATAAGAATAAGTTTATGGAAGGTTATCTTGAAGGTGAGTTTGATGGTATGAAAGATTATGATCAGGTATCAGACAACTCAGAGAAATTTATATTTGATTTATTAGATGGTAAAATGGAAAGATATAATTACTTACTTGATGCAGTCAAATAAAAATTGATATGTCAGAGTAAAGATTAATCCGTTAGGGCAAAGATTAAAGTGGCAGAGTGAAAATCAGTCTGTTAAATTAACACATTAAATTTTTAGATTAACACATAAAAAGTCCAGTATATTTAAGCAGTATAGTCAGAAAGCTGACATTACATCTTAAAATATGCTGGGCTTTTTATGTGCCGGTGATGCACACTTGTATGAAGCTGTAGTTTGTCGCAGCTAATTGTGCCCGGAGAGGAAATGTGCATTGCACATTCTTTTTTAAATCAATATTGTAAAAAAACAGCCAAAATTATATAATAAATATAACAAACCAAGCACTATTACTATATTAATAATAATGAATAAAAAGTGTGAAGAAATGAGGACAGAATGAAACGAAATAAATATAAGGATTATTTGTGGTATACAGCTATAGCAGTGTTTGTTATATGTGTACTTGAGGGTATATTCTATTACCATAGTGTGGAAAGTCCATTTCTTAAGGTAATGCTTAATATCCAGAATGCGATTAAGGCATACAAGATTGACCCTGATATTGATCAGGCAGATGCACTTGAATATGTTAAGACTGCGGGTGGTGGAGTGTTCACCATTATTCTTACATATGTGTATTGCATAGCAGTTATTATAGCACCTTTATGTACTGTAGGTGCTTTGGCAATACTTGTCCGCAAGCCGGCAAGCTATGTAAGAAGCCTTTTAAGCCAGCGTGGTAAGAAAAGAATTCTTCTTATAGGTGAGGGAACATATAAGAAGCAGTTTATTAGCGGACTTGCAAAGGAATGCCGTATAACTACGATAGAGACAGGTGCAATGACCGAAGAAGCTAAGCTTAAATATATGAATAAAGGCGTAAATTACAGACAGAAGTATGATGATATGTCTATTGAAGATATATTGAAGACAATCGATATAACTAAATATGCAGATATTATTCTTTGTGATGACAATGCAATGGAGAATATTGAATATCTTAAGGTTATAGGAAGTATATGCAACAGCTTGCAGAAGCCCTCAGGAGATAATGCTTCATATAAGCAGATATATTTAAGCTGTAGTGATAACTCAATGAGCCAGCTTATTAAGCAGTATTATGACAGACTTGATGAGAAGAATTTTGACCTTAATATAATAGATGTAAACAGAATGGCAGTTAATAAAATGTTCAAGGAACATCCAGTATATCAGGTTAATACAGGTGATGATTATGATGTTCATCTTGGTATTATAGGCTTTGGTGAGTTCGGACAGAGTACGCTTATACAGGGGATTAATATGGCAGTGTTATCAGCGGAGTCTGATATATGTATAGATGTATTTGATAAGGATATGAAGTCGATAATCGGTTCATTTATGAAGAATTTCAGTGTAGATGCACTTGATGGCTTAAAGCTTGTAGCTGAAGATGTATTTATAGGTGAGAAAGCAGAATATTATGAGTTAAATTTCCCATTTGAGGAGAATAATGACAGATTTGGAATAGACGGACATATAAAAATAAGATTTTGGGAAACAGATGCTACAACATTACAGTTTAATAAAATATTCAAGAAGTGTAATGCTGATAAGCCTTTTACATATCTTGTAGTTGCTATGGGCGACACACATTCTATGGCTAACACGATTATTGAATTAAAGCAGCTTCTTTATAAGAAGGGCGATAAATGCATTAACATTCCTGTAGTTATAAGAATGAAGGACAGCAACAACATTTCCAAGATATATGATGAGAAGAACTTGTTCACAATTGAACAGAATAGGGATATATTCTCATATGAGTCACTCACAGACCATTATATTGTCGATGAAGCTAAGATGTTTAACCATAGATATAATGTGCTTTATGATGTTATAAATGAATATAAGAAGCAGGGTAAGGTTCTTAACGATGAGTTTATGTTAAAGATAGAAGATGTGTTATCAGAGGAAGCACTTGCTGTTGAGAGCAGTCAGGCAAAGCTTAATGCTGCCTGGCATAAGATGAGCATATTTGACCGTGAATCAAGCATAGCACAGTCGCTTCATCAGGACATTAAGAAATGGCTTGTGTGTGACAAGAAGGCATATACATTTTCTGATAAAGAGGAACTTGAGCGTATAGAGCATAGAAGATGGAATATCTTTATGATTACACACGGCTTTAAATATGAGAAGGCTGACAGGAAAGACTTGTATGCCAGGACACACCCTTGCATATCAAAATGGGAAGTGTTAAAGGTTGAAAAGCCTGATACTTTGGAGTATGATTTTACACCATATTATATATTAAGACATACACAGAATAAGTAATTATTGCTAAAATAGCACAATGACTATTGAGATTGAGTAATATATATAATAGAATGAAATATATAAGCATATTGTTATTTACTTATGTGAATATGTCAGGATTGGAGGAAATATTATGTATAAGTTTACTAAAGACTGTATGACAGGAATTGAGTCAATTGATAAAGAACACGAACAGCTTTTTAAAATAATTAATGAAGCACAGGCATTATTAGAGGAACAGGCTGTTGATGTTAAGACAGTAAAGAGCATTGTGGCACATCTTGTTGATTATGCCGCAGAGCATTTTGCACACGAGGAATCATATATGGAGTCAATTAATGACCCTGAACTTATGCGACAGAAGAAGGAGCATACAGACTTTGCTAATAAAGTTAAATCAGTGGACTTTGATAATATGACAGATGAGGAGAGCAGGAAGGAATTAGCTGAGCTTGTAAAGTTCCTTGCTAAGTGGCTTTACCACCATATCCTTGGAAGTGATATTATGATTGGAAAGTTAGAGCCTGTTGTTCATAAGACACAGGATTCTAAGAAAGCTGAAAATGTCAGCACAGCCAAGAAGGGTATGTTTGAATTTACAGATGAATACAAGACAGATATTGATTTTGTAGATGCAGAGCATAAGAAGTTATTTGAGATTATAGAGCGTACATATGAAGTTATTAATGACTATTATTTACACGATAAGTATGACCATATAGTTTCAATAATTAATGAGTTAAAAGATTATACTAAGCTTCATTTTAAAGATGAGGAGGAGTATATGGAAAAGATAGGATACGAGGGACTAGCAGCTCAGAAGCTTGCACACGAGTCATTTGTTGACAGACTTACAGGGATTAATATGGAAGAAGTTGACGATGGACAGCAGGAGTATCTGTTCGAGCTTATTGATTACCTTCTTGAATGGTTAAAGAACCACATATTAAAGATGGATAAGCAGATTCCAGCAAAGTAGATTGAAAGGGCTGTTGCACCAGACATAATTAATACAGTATGAGTTATTTATAAGCTGTTGCTTATTCGCATATTGTGTGAATTGTGGTTTGTGCAGCAGCCCGTTTAGTTTTAATTAATATTATGAGAATTGCGAGAGGTGAATATATGCCAAAGACGATTAATTCAGAAGCTCAGCTTACAACTTTTGAAGCGATAAGTATGATTATGGGTAACAGCATTGGTACAGGAATTATAGCTGTTCCATATCTGGCAACAAGAAACAGTATGTTAGATGTTGTATGGATGGTGGGACTTGCTTATGTAGTAAATGTTATTCTTCATCTTATCATAGCAGAACTTTCTTTTAACAATGGAGGTGTACAGCTTGTTAAAAGCTTTGAAGGAGAGCTTTTTAAGGGAAGAATGAAGAAAGTATTCAGCTGGATAATGTTTGTTGTATATGGACTTGCCATAATGATAGGTGTCAGTGGCAATATTAATGGTGGTGCACAGATATTTGTTAATTGGTTTCATATGCCGCTGTGGGTGGCACAGCTTATATATTATCTGATTGCAGGAAGTGTAGTGTTTATTGGAATGAAAGCGGTAGGTATCGCACAGAAATATGCAGTAAGTTTTCTTATGGTTATAGTTGTTATTATGACAGCTGGAACATTTACAAGACCACTAAATGTTTTGTATACAGCACCATTTCATATTAATAACCTGCTTGCTTTATATAGTATGGTTGTATTTGCAACATCAGCTAATCAGGCGGTAATACAGGTTGTTAAGGGACTTGATGGCAACCCACATAAGATAAGAAAGTCAATATTTATAGGTTTTGCGTTATCATCAATACTTGTGCTTATCGTTACGCTTACGGTGCTTCTTGGAACTAAGGGAACACTTGATAAGGAATTAGCATATATGCAGTTAGGTGAGAGCATAGGTTCGTGGGCTATGATACTTGCTGGTATATTCTCACTTTTTGCACTGCTTACAACCTTCTGGTCTAATACACTTGCATTAAGAGATGTAGTTCACGAACAGATAGGAATTGGCAACAGAATAAGCTGGGTTATAGCAACTATTCCATGTATATTATTTGCAATATTCGGTGTGAGCAGCTTTATAGTGCTTACAAGAATTATGAGCGGTGTTGTTGTGCTTGTGAGCATAATGCTTGTACTTACCTATGGAAAGTCTAGAAAGAAGGCTGGTAGCAGTCCGATATGTGGTGTTATAGGCACACTCCCATTCCAGATAATTATGGTAATATCGACTATAATATCAGCTGTCGGGGCACTTATACCATTAAGTTAATGAGCAAGACGGTGGTTAAATGTATAACTGTAATAATTAAGAAAATGAAAGGAACATATATATGTATAATTCTCATAATTTTACTAAGATAGATAATGAAACTTTCAATCTTCACATAGATACAGATAAAGATTATAAAATTCTACAACTTACAGACCTTCATCTTGGATTTGGAATATTATCAGGAAAGAAGGATAAGCTTGCACTTAGTGCGGTTACCAAGATTATTAAAAAGAGCAGGCCGGATTTAATTGTTCTTACGGGTGATTCTATATTCCCTTTTTTTCCTAAGTCTGGAACTATGAATAATGGAAGACAGGCAAGAATTCTTACAGCATTTATGGACAGATTTAAAATTCCATATACATTGTGCTTTGGTAACCACGACTGTGAGCTTGGTGCATTTTGTAATAAGGACGAGCTTGCTGATATATTTGCTGAGGGAAAATATTGTATATTCACTAAAGGTAACAGATATATTTACGGAGTGGGGAATTTCTTTATTAATCTTGTTGATGATAATAATAAAGCTGTGCTTCCGCTTGTTATGCTTGACTCTAATATGTATGGTGATGGAGGCTGGTTCTACAGCGGATTTGATTGTATACACAAGGATCAGACTGAATGGTGTATGAATAAGCTAACCAGCCTTAAAAATGAAGATGAGAATATCAAGGCAATGGCTTTTTTCCATATGCCTGTCAGGGAATTTAAGGAAGCTTATGAGCGTATGAAGCTTGGTGATAATGATGTAATATATAAGCACGGAAGTGTTGGCGAGAAGAATGACCATTTTGGAATATCCAGGTTTAAGGGGATATTTTTTAACAGTGCAGTTGATAATGGCGTAATAAAATGGATGTTTTGTGGACACGACCACTTAAATACATTATCACTTGTGTATAAAGGTATACAGCTTACTTATGGAATGTCGATAGATTACCTTGGATACAAGGGTATTGAGAAGCAGTATACACAAAGAGGCGGAACATTAATTACAAGAAAGAAAGACGGAAGTGTGAGTGTTAAAATGGTTCCTTTAACATCAGTAGTATCAACTAAAGTAAGCGGAGTAAAATAATATAAAGTTGATATGTATTTGTGCTGAAATGTATGTTAATATTAATATATTAATAAATAAACGAAGGAATAATTAAAATAATTAATGAGGAGTTTTATGAGAACAGGATTTGACAATGACAAATATTTAAAAATTCAGTCAGAACACATTAAAGAAAGAATTGGTAAGTTTGGTGACAAGCTTTATCTTGAATTTGGAGGCAAATTATTTGATGATTACCACGCTTCAAGAGTGCTTCCGGGATTTCAGCCAGACAGCAAGCTTCAGATGCTTATGCAGCTATCAGATGTTGCTGAGATAGTAATCGTAATAAGTGCAGCTGATATTGAGAAGAATAAAGTCCGTGGAGATTTGGGTATTACTTATGATGTAGACGTGCTTAGATTAATTGGCGAATTTGAGAAGAAGGGTTTATATGTAGGAAGTGTTGTTATCACTAAATTTACAGGACAGAATGCGGCAGTACAGTTCAAGGAAAAGCTTGAAAAGAAGAATATAAAGGTATACCAGCATTATGTTATAGACGGATATCCATCTAATATTCCTATGATTGTAAGTGAAGAAGGTTTTGGAAAGAACGATTACATAGAAACAACAAGACCATTGGTAGTAATTACAGCACCGGGTCCGGGAAGTGGTAAGATGGCTACCTGCCTTTCACAGTTATATCACGAGAATAAGAGAGGAATTAAGGCAGGATATGCTAAATTTGAGACATTTCCAATATGGAATATTCCACTTAAGCACCCTGTCAATCTTGCATATGAGGCGGCTACAGCAGACCTTAATGATGTTAATATGATTGACCCATTCCACCTTGAGGCATATGGAAGTACAGCAGTTAATTATAATCGTGATATAGAGATATATCCTGTTCTTAATGCTATATTAGAGGAAATCTACGGTGAGAATACATATTATAAATCACCTACAGATATGGGTGTTAATATGGCGGGCAATTGTATTATTGATGATGAAGCCTGCTGTGAAGCTTCCAAAATGGAGATTATAAGAAGATATTATGATGCAGTCAACAGAGTGGCAAAGGAAGAAGCTTCTGAGAGCGAAGTATATAAGATTGAGCTTTTAATGAAGCAGGCTAAGATTACAACAGATGACAGAAAGGTTACTGTTGCAGCTAAGAAGAGAGCAGAGGAGCTTGGTGTTGCGTGTGCCGCTATCGAACTTAATGATGGTACAGTTATTACATCTAAGACTACGGATTTTCTTGGAGCGTCCTCAGCACTTATACTTAATGCACTTAAGTATCTTGCAGGAATCAAGCACGATGAGAAGCTTATAAAGCCAGAATATATTGAGCCAATCCAGAAGCTTAAAGTTAAATATCTTGGCGGCAGAAACCCAAGACTTCATAGTGACGAGATTCTTATTGCACTTGCGATGACATCTGTAGCTAATGAGAATGCCAAGAAAGCATTAGAACAGATACCTGATCTTAAGGGCTGTCAGGTACATACATCTGTAATGTTATCAGAGGCAGATACCAAGACTTTTAACAGATTAGGAGTTAATCTTACAAGTGAACCAGTAAGAAGCAGTTCTAAATTATATTAATAAGGCAGGGCATTGATTATGCAGAAAGCATTTATTAACGGAAAGATTATAGACGGAACTAAAGATATGTCTGTTATGAGCGGCAAATGTATTATAACAGCCAATAGCCAATGATATACCAGTTGTGCCTGGCAATGATGTAGGCTGTCGGCTGTATTACAGGAAAATCCGCATATAATTCTAAGTTATATATTAAATATTCTGGCGGCGGCAAGAAGCAGGCTTCCATTACCGGGGAGGTACAAAGGTAAATCTTTGCGAGAGTTCTGCCTGTTGTTGCCGCTTTCTACATAATCATTTTTAGGGGAGTTAATAAGTAACTGTTCTAAGGCAATGTCATCAAGTCCAAGCTTATGAGCCGCCATTGCTATAACAGCAAAATCCCAGCCCCATAATGTAGAATAGTCCCACACATCAATTACCTTCATAAGGGTGTTGCGGTAGATATCTTTATCGACAATATCCTCTGCACCATAGCCGTCAAGCATACCATAGATTTGAAGCATAAGAGGGTGGTCTATAGCTTTATTAGTAAATGTATCAGGGCAGTTACTATGTGCAATGTATACATCGTCATTAATTGGAAGTGGTGCTATATGCATTGCAATATTGTGCCATTGGCTGGCTTCATCAGTAAAACCTAATTCATAAGCCCATTTTGCGGCAATCAAAAGACCATATCTGAAATATGCAAGTTCAAATATAGGATTTCTTGTATCCTCTGGCAGATGACGTTCCTGAACTGGAATTACAGGTGCTTCTATATTGTAAATATCGGACATCGGGTCATATACAAGATAATCAGCTATAAACACGGCGGTTTCTTTTACAAGTATCCAGTATTTGCTCATATATGCCTTAACGTCAAAATCATCAGAGGTATTATTATCAATTACTATTTGTAACATATTGATTATATGTGGCTGCTGCCAGACAAGAAGTGGTGCAATCTTTGACGGGCAGTCCGAACCGGTGTAAGACACCATCTTAGTCCAGCGTGCACCTTTATAGCCGTTGCGTGAAGCATTTTTCTTAGCTTCATCTAATATATCAATATACCAGTCAAAGCTTCGTGTAAGCAGTTCAGGGTGTCCCCATAAAGGAGCCCACGCCATATGCCAGTAGTGCATTTCAAGGTGCGCCTTGCCATACCAGCTATTGCAGGTAAGACCAGTTTCGGCAGGTGGAATATAGCCGCTGTCATTAATCACAAGAAGATACTGCGATAATATTACACGGCGCATAAGCTCTTTATTATCAGAGTTAAGAAACTTTCCAGTTGTCCAGTAGTTGTGCCAGAAATGTCTGCTGTTACCGGCAATTGTGTCGTATGTGGCAGGTGTGTATATTGATTTATTGAAATTAACGGACATATTAAGTTCATCATCAGTAGTTGTAATATTATAGCTGTGTATACCGTTAGATTTAATAGTGGCAGCAGCAGAGTTATTACATTTATTAATAGTAACATTAGAATCAGATGTAATTGTACTATTATTAGCAGTATGCTGTGAGGTGCCAGTTCCATTTATATTAAAATTGACATAGTAAGCGGTATCATCTATCTGCCGGTGTATATGGGAAGCGTTAAGAAAGTTGCTGTGTCCGTCAGTGTTATTCCAGTCTGAACCTGTTATATCACAGGATGCGTATGGAAAGGCGATATTAACGCTAAGTCCGCACTGCAAAAGACCAGAGCTTATATAAAATGCAACGGTGTCAGAATTATCATCGCATACTGTGTATACAGTTATGAGATTATCAATAATAGCATTGGTATTTATATTATCAGCGGCAATATTATTAAGTGTACGAACATTGTTATTACTGTTAACATTAAGCCTGAAACTGCTTTTTAGAATACCAGTTGTTATATCTAATGTCTGATTTATACAATAAATGCTGCCAGCTTTAATAGGTTCGTTATGAAAATAAAGTCCGATTTTTGCAAGATTGAACTTATGAGGGTTCTGTCTTACCCAGTCGTAGGCGGCTTCATTGCCCTCGTATTTTACACGTGGATAAGTGACAGTTCGTTTGCAGTAATTGTATGGTGTCATTCTGACATCGTCTAAAGTATAGAAGCCTTTTTCGTTATCAGCTTTCTTAGTATGCCAGCCCCATTCAGCCATTGTGCAGAGTGGAGTTTCGGCTGAGTATTCCTCATATAAAGTCTGCATACCAGTAATGTCGGCAGTATAGCAGAACCGCCCATTGCCAACTGATAGTGGAGATTGGGGATTAATATCTGTTAAATGTGGATTAAAACTGGCAATTATATCAAGTCTGTTAATAAGTTTATTGTCTGTATTAGTAGTTACAGTGCCCTGTCTGGCATCTGGGCGCTGTGCATTGCAGTATGTATGTGTATTATTCATAGCCACCTCGTATCTGTAAGTTGTATACTCACGAATTAATTAATACAAGTATAGCACATATAATAATTAAATTATGGCAAAATGATATTTGTTAACTTATGAATAACAGATTTATTTATCATTATATGGAATTATGATAGTAATGTTTATTGGAAGTCTGGAGATATAATTGACTGGTGCTTATTGATAATTAATTATTAAGATAGAATAATAGGCGATTATATGTTAATATTAAAGTTATAGTCAGAATGTGTTACGGGCTTTTGCACAGGATTGAATAATAGAGTAATTATTCAGACAGCAGATAATATTGCAATAGATATTAAGAAAGGGATATGTGATGGATTCAAAAGAGGTATTAAAGGAATATTTTGGATATGATTCCTTTAGGGCTGGGCAGGAAGATATTATTAATGCACTCTTAGAAAAGAAAGATGTGCTTGCGATAATGCCGACAGGAGCAGGAAAGTCGCTTTGTTATCAAGTGCCAGCTATGATGCTTTCAGGAATTACAGTAGTAATATCCCCATTGATTTCACTTATGCAGGATCAGGTGAAATCACTTAACGATGTCGGAATTAATGCGGCATATGTCAATTCCACGCTTTCAGAAAGTGAGATAGACGGCACATTAAATATGGTACTTAATGGCATATACAAGATTATATATATTGCACCAGAAAGGCTTGAAAGTGCGAAGTTCTGTGAGTTCTCCAAGCAGGCAGATATATCAATGGTGACGGTTGATGAGGCACATTGTATATCACAGTGGGGACAGGATTTCAGACCAAGCTATGTAAAGATAGTTGATTATATAAACAGTCTTCCAGCAAGACCGGTTGTCAGTGCATTTACAGCGACAGCAACCAATGAAGTAAAGACGGATATAGAGTGTATATTAAGGCTTGATAATCCTAAGGTTGTAATTACTGGCTTTGACAGGAAAAATCTTTACTACAGCGTAGAGCATATAAGTGGCAAGAATAAGGACAGGTATATAAGCAATTATGTTAAAGAGCATATTGATGAGAGTGGAATTATCTACTGCGCAACAAGGAAAAATGTGGACACTTTATATGAAACCTTAAGCAGTATGGGGATAAGTGTCACAAGATACCACGCGGGACTTAGCAATGAAGAAAGAAAAAGAAATCAGGACGATTTCATATATGACAGGTCATTGGTGGTCGTTGCTACTAATGCATTTGGAATGGGAATAGATAAGTCAAATGTAAGATATGTAATTCATTATAATATGCCACAGAGTATGGAGAATTATTATCAGGAGGCAGGAAGAGCTGGCAGAGATGGAGAGGACTCACAGTGTATAATGCTGTTTTCTGCACAGGATGTGATAATAGATAAGTTCCTTCTTGATAAGAAAGAATTTGAAGGCGTTGAATATGAGGATATAGACGTTATTAAACAGCGTGACCTGCATAGATTGTATGTAATGGAGGGGTATTGCAAGACAACGGGCTGTTTAAGAAATTACATACTTAATTATTTTGGAGAAAATGTAACCGGAGTATGTGGTAATTGCGGCAACTGCAATAGTGAATATGAAGAAATTGATATGACAGCGCAGGCAAAATGGGTCATTAACTGTATAGCAGAAACCAAGGGAAGATTTGGACAGGGCATAGTTATAGGAACTCTGCTTGGAGCTGACAGGGCAAGGCTTAAAGAGGTTGGAGCTGTTAATTATAAATCATATGGAAAGCTTGCAGGAATGAAAGAAGCTGAGTTAAGACCGCTTATAGCCCAGCTTATATCAGACGGTTATATAATACAGACACAGGACGAATACAGTGTCCTTAAAATGGGAGATATAACACCTTTAAAGCAGGAAAATGCACATATATATCTAAAGCGTATGAAAGAGTCCGAGGAAGTGAAAAATGCAAAGCTTGTAGGTAAGACAAGAAGCACAGGCAGTTCTTATGAGGCTGGTGATGAAACTTTTCTATCAGGTTCAGGAAAGAAAGGCAGAAAGCAGACAGGCAAAGCAGGTAAAAGAAGCAGTTCATCAACAGGAAAGAAGAGTACAGATTCACTTACAAGTGCAGGTTATGAGTTATTTGAACGCTTAAAGGCATTGCGAATGATAATAGCAAGGGAAGAAGGTATGCCTCCATATATTGTATTTAGTGATAAGACACTTATAGATATGTGTGAGAAGCTTCCTTTAAATGCAGAAGCAATGCTTGAGGTATCAGGTGTAGGACAGAATAAACTGATGAAATATGGACAGAGATTTGTAAATGAGATAGATACATTTGTTAAAGAACATAAAGGAATGGCAGCAACAATTAATTAGAAAAAGTGTGCATAGGCACAGTCAGGTTATATAGAATAGTGCACAGAAAAGAGGATTATTATGACAAAGATAGTAGCAGTAGCAGGTAAGGGCGGCGTTGGAAAGACTTCGCTTGCAGGAGCATTTGTTAAAGTGCTTGTAGAGAAATATCCAGATAAGAAGATACTGGCGATTGATGCTGACCCTGCGGTTGGACTTTCTACAGTGCTTAACATAGAAGTGGACAAGACAATAGATGATATAAGAAAAGAAGTCATTAAAAATGTAGAGGACGGCGATACCAAGTCAGCCGTTGAGCTGTTAGGTGAGGCGAAGTATGAGATATATGATGCAATTAAAGAACAGGACGGCTATGCATTTATAGCGATAGGAAGACCGGAAACAGCCGGCTGTTACTGCCGGATTAATTCATATCTTAAAGAGGTGATAACACTTCTTTCTGAACAGTTTGATTATGTGGTTATAGACGGCGAGGCTGGAGTTGAGCAGATTAACAGGCGTGTTATGGAAAAGGTTACACATCTTGTGCTTGTAACAGATGCAAGCAAGAAAGGCTGTCAGGTAGTTAAGACTATTAAAAATGTTGCAGATGAGCTTGTTATGTATGAGAAAGCTGGAGTTATAGTTAACCGCATACCGGATAAGAAAGTGATAGAACTTATGGATATAGGTGGGCTTCCATTATTATCTGTAATTGAAAATGATATGAAACTGGCAGAGGCAGATATTAAGGGCGAGAATATACTTACACTTTCAGATGATGACAGAATTGTTGCAGGGGCGGCAGAGGCACTTTGCAATATTGGTTTGATATAGTATTGGAGGAATATTTTTGAAGGATTTACAGCATTTATATTATTTTGAGAAACTATTAGAGGAGGTCAATAATGACCTTGTAAGAGAAGCACAGAATAAAGGCAGTATTGCAATTGGAGCAGTCTGTTTTCAAATTCCAGAGCCACTAATTAATCTTCCTGGCTGTTTCTCGGTAAGACTTAGAGCACCAAGAACAGGTTCTATAGAGATGGGTACATATTATATGAGCAGTATGCTTTGTGAGGGCTGTCGTGCCATACTTGAAAGAGCAATCGAGGGAGGGTTTGAATTTCTTGACTGCATAATAGCACCTGATGCGTGTGCACAGATGAACAGGTGCGTTGAGAATATAGAAAGACAGAATTTATGTTCCAAGGAAAAGTTCTTTGTGGAATATTCTGATGTTCCTATGAAGGACGATGAAACAGCATTAAGACATTATGTAAGGCAGATGAGGGCACATGTATTAGAGCCGCTTAACAAGGTGTATGGAATTGATATATCAGATGAAGCATTAAGAAAGTCAGTTGATTTGCAGAATAAGATAAGCAGGCTCATAACACAGATTGGTGACTACAGAAAAGAAGACAATCCAAGAATAACAGGCTATGAATTCGCAGTGTTATGCCTTGCGACATATTGCTGTCCTAAAGAGGCACTTATTGAAAAGCTGGAGGATACGCTTAAGGAGTTGGGCACAAGACAGCCAGATGATAAGAAGAATTACAGGGCAAAGGTTGTTATGGTAGGTTCGGAGATTGATAATCCAGAGCTTATAAAGCTTTGTGAGGAGGCTGGTGCGTTAGTTGTTGCTGACAGGTTCTGTTTTGGTTCACTTCCGGGAAGAAGCGAGATTATTCTTAATGACACGGAAGATGTACTTATGCAGATATGCAGGCAGTATATGCACTGGGGCAAATGTCCACGTTATATGAATACAGCTAAGATTAAGGAACGTCAGGAATATGTAGACAGCATTGCCAAAGAATACAAGGCAGACGGGCTTATATACCAGCAGATAAAGTTCTGCGATTACTGGGGATATGAGAGAGCTTCGGCATTTCATATTATGCGTGAAGAATACGGATATCCGGTGTTATCAATTGACAGACCTTATGTAGCAGGTAATTCGGGACAGATAAGGACACGAATACAGGCATTTGTTGAGAGCCTTGAGCTTAAGAAGCTTAAAAAATAATAAATGAATAATAAGATGTAAATATTAAGATGTAAATGTATGACTGAAAGAATACATTTAAGAAATTAACAATAAAAATACAGATATATGGTTAAGAAAGGATTGGCTATGTCAGGTAAACTTGGAAGTGAGCCGCTTGGTAAGTTCTATACTGGTAAGAAACCTAAGAAAAGACGTGAATGGAGAGGTTTCAAAGATACATGGTATGACTATGTAAGGTGGCTTGGATATTGGAAAACTTTGATTACATTTATAATAAAACCTAATAATATAAAAGGCTTTTTCAGATACCGCTGGATGCTTAATTATCTTGCACTGCCTGATTTTATGGACAGGCATACGGAAGGAATGAGAGGCTTACAGCTTCGTATGGCACATCAGGCACTGGGACTTATTGTTACAGATATATGTGGTATGCTTGGACAGATATTTAGGGCAGACCCTGCAATCGGCAATGATAAGGAACTTAATAAGAAGATTGTTCTTTTTGATGAGAATATGATGAGTACACTTATGGGTGGATTTCCTAATCTTGTGTGGCTTTCAGTTGAAGTTCCAGCCGTGTATACAAGCTCAATGATGTCGCAGAATGGAGTTAGCTATTATGTTGATGTAACACACGAATATGGAGTTCCGACAGATGTATGTCCTATGCCGGCGGCAGAGCTTGGAGTTGCACTTGCAGACGATTTCCCGCTTATTGGCTGTTGTGCTGTACAGTGTAATACAACCTGTGATGGAAGTCTTATGGGAAATGGAATTGAGGCACGCTCATTTAAGATTCCAACATTCCAGCTTGCTGTCCCTATAAGGCACAGGCAGGAAAGCGTGCAGGAATATGCGGCAGAAGAAGTTGTCAATGCAATACATTTTATTGAGGAGCAGACAGGAGAAAAGTTTAACTGGGATGCTTTCTTTAAGAGTATGAAAAGGTTCAATGCAGAGACAGAAGAATTCCTTGAATGGATGGAAATCTCAAAGACTGACTATCCGCAGGTTATGGGTGTTACACTTGCACTTTACAGATATGGCGTATATCAGGCGGCAGGCGGAAGAAACCAGGCATTTCTTGATATAGATAAGAAGCTCACAAGAATGGCTATGGAAGGCTATAAGAAGAAAGAACTTGCGGCAAGGGAATACCGGCACCGTGCTATGACGTGGGGTGTTCAGGCGGCATATTATACAGCACTTCCAATATGGCTGCTTAACTGCTGGGGCATAGTTACAATAACCGATATGTTAAGTATGGTATCAACAGAGATGGTCAATACAGAGGATAAACATCAGGCAATGCTTGACCTTGCATATCTGTATGAGAATATGATTATGCGTAATCGTTCTAATGGCGGTTATGAAACAGGTGTTGAAGCGTTATGGCGTTATTGTGAGATGTTTAATATAGACATAGTTATTATGTATGTACATATGGGCTGTAAATCAATGTCAGGATATCACGGCTTATTTGAGGAAGAAGCAAGAAAGCACGGCGTACATCTTATATGGGTAACACATAATCTTATGTGTCCTGAGGACGGTAGCAGAAGAGATATGAGGACAGAAATCAACAGATATATGAGAACTGTATTCCGTGAAGAGCCGCTTGACCCTACATTGGAAGATTTTGACGACTCACAGAACTGGTAAGAATTCATAAAGATAAGAAAGGAATAATAATATGGCTAAATATTATGGCGGTTGTGATGCAGGAAGTACTTACACCAAATGCGTTATATTAGATGAAACAGGAAAAATAGCAGCAAATATCACTAAAAGAAGCAGAATTAATCCAGTGCTTAGTGCTAAAGACAGCTTAGATGAGGCTGTAGCTTTAGTAGACGGGCTTAATAGTGCAGACGAACTTGATTATCTTATTGGAACAGGCTATGGACGTAATAAAGTACCATTTGCTGACGAGAACATATCAGAGATAAGCTGTCACGCTATGGGTGTTCACGTTGCCGCACCAGATGTAAAGGCGATAATAGATATCGGTGGGCAGGACGTTAAGGGTATTGCTATAGATACAGATGGAACAGTTCTTAATTTCTCAATGAATGATAAATGTGCGGCTGGTACAGGAAGATTTTTTGAGTCAATGGCAAGGGCATTTGAGATGAGCCTTGATGAGTTCTCCAAGCTTTCTTTAATAGCTAAAAATGTTATCCCTATAACAGCACAATGTGCTGTATTTGCAGAGAGTGAGGTAATCTCACTTGTAGGAGAAGGAAAGCCAATGGAGGAGATAGCCGCAGGAATTGAGCTTTCGGTAGCAAAGAGATGTTTTGTAATGGCTAAGAAGGCAGGAGTTGTTGAATCAGTTACACTTACAGGCGGCTGTGCCAAGAATGAGGGCTTAAAGCAGGCTATAGAGAAGGTGTTAAAGGTTAAGGTGGTAGAACTTCCTATAGATCCACAGCTTATGGGTGCTTTAGGAGCGGCTGAATATGCCAGACAGAAAGGAATGGCCAGATGATAATATTAAAGATAATTGGAATAATAGCGATTGTTATTGCGGTGCTGTTTATACTCAGCCTTTTTATATATTTCTTTAATCTTGATATGAAATTTGCCTCAAAGCTTATAAAACCGCTTACGGCATATTATAACTGGTCAAAGAACAGACGTGAGGCAGATAAGAAGAATAAATGAGTATGAAGTTATATGATAAGGATATAGCCTGTGTAATGCAGAATATAAAGGCATATGGAGAGTGCAGAAGGCTTGATAATAATGCACACTGGAAGATGAATGATAAAGAAAAGCTTGTGCTAAGAAGTGATATGGCATACGAGCTTGGCGGCGGAATGAATGAGGCTGTGAGTGCATTGGCATTTACTACGGATAAAGCTGTTGTTGATACAGACGGAGTGTATCTTATAGGTGATGATATGACAAGCATTGACAAAGATATACCATATGCAAGACTTACATTTATAAGGCTTAAGGAAAATGTGCTTGATGACACTAAAAAAGGTGCATTATATGCAGTTATGAGAGCTGTCGATTATGTAAGATACAATACATATCCGGATGGATTTATGATGAGAATATCATCAGTTAAAGAAAGAGAGCCGGTAAGAATATCAAAGGAAGCTGTAAATAGTAATATAAGCTTTTCTAATATAGGTTCAGAGCTTATAAGAGCTTATAAGACAAGAGAAGAAGTTGAGGCTGTAAAGATATACTTTATTACATCAGGTAGTGCAGATTATACAATGCTTAAGCAGTATGCAGGCAGATGTGAGCAGATAACTGATTCACTTAACCACATATTCAATGGGCTTGTTATGGATTGTTCAACGTGTTCAAGCAGGGAGTTATGTGATGAAATAGAGGATTTAAGAAAGTTTCATATGGATAAGTTGTAATAATTAGAATTAAGTTATAACAATTGAATAAATTATAGGTGTATAAAATAAAATGTTCCCTCCACAAAGTCTGTATGAAATACCACAAAAGCCAGACCTGAAATCTGACTGCTAGAGGTGTTTCATAACAGTAATTATGGAGGGTGCTTTTTTGTCTAGTTAAGACGGCCTTTCTTGCTCGCCCTTTTATTCTGATACATTTTCGAATCAACAACCTTAAAGCACTGATCAATTCCACTATCATCGATTATACCGTAACCTGTGGCAACGGAATATGGATAATGTTTGTCAGCCGCAATATTTTTGACATCATCAAGGAAATTATCAATTCTTCTAAGCAGTATATTGATATCAGATATATTGGAAATGACACAGAATTCATCACCGCCGATACGGTAGCAGTTACCAATGTCGTTAAAATTATCGTTGATAAGATTAGCAGTGTTAATAATGGCTTCATCTCCAAGCCTGTGTCCGTAAGTATCGTTAATACGCTTAAGGTTATTAAGGTCGGCAATCATTATGCAGCCGCCGGAAGATCGGTTGTATAATTATGTTCATTATACTGTATATTAAAATCATTATATATAGAAGCAGTTGTTTCATTATTAAGGCATAACCCTGTTATTCTGGTGCTAAAGAATATGGCGGTACATATAACTGCAAGTCCGGCAATAACAAAATATATGCTTTTATTAATTAAAGACATATTCGATTTGATATTTTGCATCGATGAATATTATCCTTTCATTGATTACTTGAATTGTAAATGTTAATATTAAATATAGCACGAAATAACAATAAATAATAGTAAACAATTGTATATAATAGTATGCAATCAGTGTTTATGCAGTCAAAATGTTAAAGCCAGAAACAGGCAGAATGGAGAAAGAATGTATAGAGAAGATTATAAGGTAACTGTTCCCCAGTTTAAAAGACTTGAGGTATTATTAAGTGATTGTGGAGCAATAAGCGGAAAGCTTGATATTGAAACAGGAAGACATAATGCCAGAGTAATTAATGATAAGGTAAAAGAACTTTCAGAAAATGGTGGTGGTACAATTGTAATTCCTAAAGGAATATGGGCAAGTGCACCAATACGTCTTTTATCAGATGTAAGCATAAGAATTGAAAGTCAGGGACTTCTTAAGTTCATAAAATCCAAAGAAGATTATCCTTTAATTATAACTAATTATGAGGGACAGCCATGCATAAGAACTGTATCACCTATTACAGCAGAGAATGCGGTAAATGTTGCAATTACAGGTATGGGTATGGTTGACGGAAGTGGTGATGAATGGCGTCCGGTTAAGAAGTTCAAGGTAACAGATAAACAGTGGGAACAGCTTCTAAAAAAGAGTGATAACGTATTTGAAACTAAAGAAACACAGATATGGATGCCTACTAAATCAAGCCTTCTTGGTAATGAGAAGAATATCCAGTCAGATAAAGATGAAGCTTTAGAAGAAGCAAGAGATTATTATGATTTCTACAGACCAGTAATGGTGAGCCTGCGTCATTGTACTAACGTACTTTTAAGTGGTGTAACATTTATGAATTCACCAGCCTGGAATATACATCCATTTTTCTGTGAGAATGTCACAATTGACAATATTAAGGTACGCAATCCTTATTATGCACAGAATGGTGATGGCATTGATGTAGAGTCTTGTACTAATGTCCATATTCACCACAGTGTATTTGAGACAGGTGATGATGCAATATGTATCAAAGCAGGCAAGAATGCAATAGCAAGAACAATAGATGGACCTTGCAGTAATATATATATACACGATTGTGTTGTTAATGAAGGACATGGTGGTTTCGTAATCGGAAGTGAAATGTCAAGAGGTGTTAAGGATATACTTGTTGAGAACTGCACATTTATAGGTACGGATGTAGGTGTAAGAATAAAGAGTGCACTAGGCAGAGGCGGTGTTGTTGAGAATATCACAATACGCAATATCGATATGGTTAATATAAAGGGTGAGGCAGTTATACTTACTATGGGTTATGTACTCAACCTGCTTAACCGTAATGAAACAATAGCTATGGATAATGAAGAAGATGTTCCATACTTCAGAAATATTGATATGGATGGCATTGTGTGTACAGACTGTAAGGAATTCGCTAAGATTGAACCTTTAAACGGTCGTCCAGACACGATTAAGGATGTAGTCATTAATAAACAGAAGTTCTGCTAATAAAATGTAGTAATGTCTTTCTGATTATTAACAGATGTTATGTGCCGATGATGTACACTCGCTCGAAGCTGTAGTATGTCGTAAGCGGCTGTGCTCGGTGTTAGAATGTGCGTTGCACATTCTTGTTTATATATAGAAAGAGGATAAAGTTGTGAAAAATAATAAATATGAAATAGATATGTGTAATGGTACATTAATGGATAAGCTAATTTCCTTTGCACTTCCGTTAATGCTTTCAGGTATGTTACAGCTTATGTTTAATGCTGTAGATATAATTGTTGTTGGAAGATTCACAGGCAGTACTGCACTTGCCGCGGTAGGCTCGACAACGGCACTGATTAGTACGTTTACCAATCTTTTTATAGGTGTTTCACTAGGAGCAAATGTACTTGCGGCAAGATTTTATGCAACAGGCAAAGCTAAAGAAATGTCGGAGACAGTCCATACAGCCATAGCACTTGCGGCAATAAGTGGTGTTGTTATGTGCATTATTGGCATTGCTGCCGCAAGAGAGGCACTTGTCCTTATTGACACACCAGATGATGTAATTGGACAGGCAGCACTGTATTTAAGACTGTATTTTTGTGGTATGCCATTTTTTATGCTTTATAACTATGGAGCGGCAATATTAAGGGCAGTAGGTGACACGAAAAGACCACTTATGTATCTTATAATAGCAGGTTCTACCAATGCGGTTTTAGACCTTGTGCTTGTGATAATATTTAAAATGGGTGTTGCAGGTGTTGCTATAGGAACAGTTACTTCACAGCTTATATCGTGTATTCTTGTAATAAGATGCCTTATGACAACAGAGTCAGATTACAAGTTAAGAATAAGGGATTTAAGAATAAGAAAATATTACCTTTTACAGATACTAAGTGTAGGACTTCCAGCAGGAATACAGAGTACTGTTATTAACTTTTCAAATGTATTGCTTCAATCATCAGTTAATTCATTTGGCGAGATAGCAATGGCAGGTTATACAGCCGCTAATAATATACTTGGCTTTCTTTATGTGTCTGTCAACTCAATAACACAGGCGTGTATGAGCTTTACGAGCCAGAATTATGGCGTTAGAAAATTCAAGCGAATGGATAAGGTGTTAATTGACTGTATGATACTTTCGGTTATAGTGTCAGTAGTTATCGGTGGTGGTTCATACATTTTAGGACGCCAGATACTTGGTATATACACGAACCAGAGTGAGGTTATAGAGTGTGGTATGGAGATACTTTCAATATCGACAATACCATATTTTCTGTGTGGCATTATGGATATGCTTCCAGGAGCTATGCGCGGAGTAGGTTATTCAGCAGTTCCTATGGTCCTTTCAATTGTAGGTACAGTTGGGACAAGACTTGTGTGGATATATGGTGTATTCCCAAGCCATAGAAGTCTGTATGAGTTATTCATATCGTATCCAGCTTCGTGGTTTATAACAATTGTAATGCAGGCAATATGTCTTGTATTTGTAAGAAAAAAGGTAAGAAACAAAGAATGATTATCCAATATATAATCAATGATGGATTAAATTACAAGAAGTGAGGGTTAGTATGTATACAAAGGAAGATTTAAAAGAATATTTAAAGGCTATGGGGCTTACAGGAAAAGAAACAATACTTGTTCATTCTTCAATGAAATCCATAGGGGAAGTAGAAGGCAGGGCAGATACAGTGCTTGATGCCCTAATAGAATATTTTAAGGACGGACTTTTACTGCTTCCAACCCATACATGGAAAAATATTAACGAGGACAATCCAGTATACGACCCAGCGGTTACGCCGTCCTGTGTTGGGATACTTACTAATCTGTTTCTTAAAAGAGATGGGGTAATACGTTCACTTCACCCAACACACAGTATGGCAGGAATAGGTGTAAGTGCCAAAGAATATCTTGCAGGTGAAGAATACAATAACACACCTTGTACACCGGGCGGCTGTTATGACCGCTTAAAAGACTGTGGTGGAAAGATACTTCTTATAGGAGTTGGCAATGAGCGTAATACATACATTCACAGCGTTGAAGAAGTGCTTAACATACCTAACAGACTGTCAGACAAACCAATGAAACTACAGATAATTATGCCAGATAAATCTATAAAGACAGTATATGTAAGAAAGCATTACAATGCTATCCAGCCACATATATCAGAAGACTTTGTAAAGCTTGACCAGGCATTATTAGAATGTAATGCAATGACCAGAGTAAAATTCGCAGATGCCGACAGCCTCCTGTGTGATGCCGGCCAAATCTTTAAGGTGGTAAGGCACATATTGTCACAAGCCCCCGAATGTATAGTAACAAGCCCGATTGAAAAGTCCCAGTGGCAGGACTTTACAGATTAACCAAATAAAAATATCTTTTTATATGGTCAGTGTTTAAAAATGCCTTGCTATAGTTAAAAACTATAACAAGGCATAAAATATATCAATTTTACAATCCCCCAATAATAACATATAATAATCCTATAAACATACAATAAATATATGTAAATAGCAATTACAAGTTGATAACTTATTTGAATTTTGTAACAACGCCCAATTAGAAAAGCCATCGCAACCCTACCGTCAAGTGCTGGATTGATATAAGCATAAAAAGACAATGGGGAGCCGCCGGTCCTTAAGTGCTGTTCTTTAGCACTTTAGTACCGCTGCGAGCGACACTTAGTGCAAACGTGTCTTTGTTGCTTATAACAATCCAGCACGCCTCACTATATAACAATGCTTTTCTAATGTCCGTTGTCATAACATTGAATTAGAGCACCACTGTAATGCAATTTGAAAGTGTAATGCAATTCAAAAGCAATAAATTTATATAATATTGGAGGCATACCATATGAAGCAGATACTATGTTTTGGAGATTCCAACACCTGGGGACTTATCCCTAAGACTAACCAGCGTTACCCTTGGGGCGTAAGATGGACAAGTATTTTAGATAATGAACTTAACAGACATTTTAATAATGAATATCGTGTGATAGAGGAAGGATTGTGCGGAAGAACAACAGTATTTGACGACCCATTAAGAGATGGCCGCAATTCATTCAAACTCCTTCCAACAATATTAGAGTCGCACAATCCAGTAACAGATGTGATTATAATGTTAGGAACTAATGACTGCAAGACAGTATACAACGCTTCGGCAGAAGTTATCGGACAGGGTGTGGAGAGATTAATTAATCAGGTAAAGAGCTGCCTTCCACACAGCAGAATACTTCTTGTATCACCGATACATCTTGGAAAAGGTGTGTGGGAGCAGGACTACGACCCTGAGTTCTCAGAAGCTTCTGTTGAAGTATCTAAGAAGCTTGCAGGTGTATACAGCAAAATTGCAGAAAAAGAATCAATAGATTTCTTATCAGCCTCAGATGCAGCACAGCCAAGCGAAATAGACAGGGAACACCTAAGCGAACAGGGACATAAAGAACTTGCAAGAAACATATTAAAGTGGTTTGACATTTAAAAATACATAATGTTATAATACCATAGCCTTGAGTATGATAATAACAAAGGCTGTCAGCTACAATTAATTTATAAAATATATGTGGATTTTTCTAGTTGAATCTATTTTTCGCCACATAGCTGTTAATCACAGCTATGTGGCTATTTTTGTGTAATAGGGAATTCTATCGTAATTCCTTATTGCACAAAAGGCACTATGTGCCAATAATGCACATTCGTGCGAAGATGTAATTGGTCGCAGGCGACCGCACTCGGCACAGGAATGTGTTTAGCACATTCATTTTTATGAAATAGGGGATTTACCCCAATAAGATAAGGAGATAAGTATGGATCAGACTTATATGAAGAAAGAAAACGTATTAAAACTTCTGATAACTATGGCACTTCCAATGGTTATATCAATGCTTGTAAATTCACTCTACAACATTGTAGACAGCTTCTTCGTAGCACAGATAAGCGAAGACGCGATGACTGCTATATCGCTTGTGTTTCCAATGCAGAACTTTATTAATTCGGTAATGATAGGTTTTGGAATAGGAATAAATTCAGTAATATCATTTTATATGGGTGCACAGGATAAGGTACAGGCAGACAAAGCCGCAAGTCAGGGGATATTACTTGCGACAATACACGGAATAGTAATGACAGCAGGATGTATTATGCTTATAAAGCCATTCCTTTGTATGTTTACTAATGACAGCAGTATTGTAGAATTAGGACTTCAATACTCATATATAGCATTTGCATTTTCAACAATACTTGCATGGCAGCTGGTGTTTGAAAAGACATTTCAGGCAGTTGGAAGAATGACAGCATCAATGACGGCAATGCTTGGTGGCTGTATAACTAATATCCTGCTTGACCCGATGCTTATATTCGGAGTAGGAATATTCCCTGATCTTGGAATAAGAGGAGCGGCAATTGCCACAGGAATAGGACAGACAGTAAGCCTTCTTGTGTATGTTATCATATATATACTACGACCTATGCCAGTTCGTTTTACAAGAAAATGTATGAAGCCAGAGAAAACATTATGTCTGAAAATGTATTCGGTCGGCATACCAGCCAGTCTTAATATGGCACTTCCTTCACTGTTAATATCAGCACTTAATGTAATACTAGCAGCATTTTCACAGACATATGTATTCGTGCTTGGTGTATATTACAAGTTACAGACATTTCTTTATCTGCCTGCCAATGGAGTTGTTCAGGGAATGAGACCATTAATCGGATATAATTATGGTGCAGGAGAGCATAAGAGGGTTAAGAAAATATATTCGACAGCCACAATAATAGTATTAATAATTATGTGTGCTGGAACAGCTATATGCCTTGAAATACCAGATAAGCTTATAGGCTTATTCACAACTAATGCAAATACAATTAGTGCCGGTGCCAAGGCACTTAGAATAATCAGTGCAGGCTTTATCGTATCGTCAGTATCTGTAACAGCCTCTGGTGCACTGGAAGGATTGGGAAAAGGACTTCCATCACTTGTAATATCAGTATTCAGATATGCAGTTATTATAATTCCAGTTGCATTTATTCTTTCAAGGATATATGAGGTTAATGGAGTGTGGTGGTCATTTGGAGTTACTGAGTTGGTAACTGCATTTATATCGTATATAATCTATAAAAAGGCGACACATCATCATTAAATGTAATCAGACATATAAGGTATCTTATGAAACAGCATGTCATCATTACAGATTTGAGGTAAAGTCAATAATATGGTTTATGTAAATTTAATTATTGGATTTGTATAATTGCTTTATTTTGAAGAATAATGGTTGTATAATTAAAAATACAATTTACAATATTATATAAAAATATTAATTGTAATTATATGGAGAGTGAAGATAATATAATTGGTATACAATAAAATATATAAATTGCGAATAAAAGAGGAGGCTTAATATATGTGTACAGCAGTTACTTATAAGACTAAAGATTTCTATTTTGGAAGAACTCTTGATTATGAGTTCTCATATGGTGAAGAGATAACAGTTACACCAAGGAATTATATATTTGATTTCAGGCATATAGGACAGCTTAAAAGCCATTATGCAATAATTGGTATGGCATTTGTGTCAGAAGGATACCCACTTTATTATGATGCGGTTAACGAAAAAGGTCTTGGAATGGCTGGACTTAACTTTGTTGGCAATGCGGCATATAAAGCATCAGTATGTGGTGAGAAGGATATAGCACAGTTTGAGTTCATACCTTGGATATTAAGCCAGTGTGCGACAGTCAGCGAAGCAAGAGCTAAGCTTGATGGAATTAATCTTACAGGAACACCATTCAGCAGCCAGCTTCCAGCGGCACAGCTTCACTGGATAATTGCAGATAAAGATGAAGCAATCACAGTTGAGTCTATGAAAGACGGACTTCATATATATGACAATCCGGTCGGAGTGCTTACTAACAATCCGCCATTTGATATGCAGATGTTTGCACTTAATAATTATGCAGGGCTTTCAAGCAGACAGCCAGATAATACATTTGCAGACAAGCTTAAGTTAAATGCTTACAGCCGTGGAATGGGAGCTATGGGACTTCCGGGAGATTTATCAAGCCAGTCACGTTTTATAAGAGCAGCATTTACAAGACTTAACGCAATTTCAAGCGATACAGAGGAAGAAAGTGTAAGCCAGTTCTTTCATATACTAGGTTCGGTAGAACAGCAGAGAGGTTGTTGTGAGGTAACTGACGGAAAGTATGAGATTACTATTTATACATCCTGCTGCAATGCGGCAAAGGGAATATATTATTACACAACATATGATAATCATCAGATAACAGCAGTAGATATGCACAAGGAAAATCTGGACGGAACAGAGCTTATAAGATATCCAATTATTACTAAGGGTGAAGTAAGATGGCAGAATAGATAGAATATGTCAGAATAATAGTGATGGAGAGATAAGGCGATGGAATGTACTGATAAGTATGATTTTGATACACCAATAGACAGAACTAATACGCAGTCCTTGAAATGGGATGTTGCAGAAAATGAACTTCCTATGTGGGTTGCTGATATGGATTTTAAGACAGCACCAGAGATAATTGAGGCTGTTAATAAGAGAGCGGCGCACGGAGTATTTGGATATTCAATAATACCGGAAAGCTGGAATGAGGCTGTAGCAGGCTGGTGGTCAAGAAGACATAACTGGGATATTGATAAAGACTGGCTTGTATTTTGCACAGGAGTTATACCATCAGTGTCAAGCATAGTAAGAAAGCTTACAACACCTAATGAAAATGTTGTTATACAGACACCAGTTTATAATATATTTTTTAATTCAATAATCAATAATGGAAGAAGGGTGCTTGAAAATCCATTAAGATATGAGAATGGCGAATACAGCATTGACTGGGAAGACCTAAAGAATAAGTTAGCCAATCCACAGACAAGTCTTATGATATTATGCAATCCACAAAATCCATCAGGAAAGATATGGAGCAGGGAAGATTTATCAAGGATAGGTGAGCTGTGTGCAAGGTATTATGTAACAGTGGTATCTGATGAAATTCATTGTGATCTTACAGACCCTGGAAAGGAATATATCCCATTTGCTTCTGTATCAGATGTATGCAGGGATATAAGCATAACCTGTGTTGCACCTACTAAGACATTTAATATTGCAGGACTACAGACAGCAGCTGTCATTGTGCCACATAAGAATTTAAGGCATAAGGTGTGGAGAGCACTTAATACTGATGAGGTTGCAGAGCCTAACGCGTTTGCGGTATGGGCAGCAGAAGCAGCTTATAATTATGGTGATAAATGGCTTGATGAATTGAGAGGTTACATTTATAATAATAAAAGAATTGTTAACGAGTATGTCAATGACAATATTACATCAATAAAAGTTGTGCAATCAGAGGCAACATATCTTTTATGGCTGGATTGTTCAGCAATTACTGATAATAGCAGTGAATTAGCGGCATACATAAGAAACAGGACAGGGTTATATCTGTCAGCAGGCAATGTGTATGGCGGTAATGGCAATCAATTCTTAAGATTAAATATTGCGTGTCCTAAGGCAGTGCTTATGGACGGGCTTAAAAGACTTGAAGAAGGTATCAGGCTGGCTATGAATTAACAAGTTGTTAAGCTGGCAGTTGATTAACTTTGTAAGGATATACTAGCTGATAATTAATGGGGTAATATATGGAAAATGGAAGTTTGCAATACGAAAATCAAATATTAAAATCAGAACTTGAGGCAGAGCATTTTATTCTTACACAGATGGCAGAACTTGGAAAGGTAAGAAATGTACGGGAATGTCAGGTAGCAATAAATAATCTTCTTGAAAAAATCGGACATTTTACGAAAGCTGACAGAGCATATATAGTTGATGAAAAAGACGGTTGTTATTATAATACATATGAGTGGTGTAATGAAGGTATTGAACCACAGATTAATCAACTTCAGAATTTGAGAGCAGAGGATATGCCGTATTGGATACCAAAGCTTTCAAGTGGTGAGAGTATATTTATTGAAGATTTGGAAAATGTAAAAGAGACTATGCCTGTTGAATATGAAATATTAAAGCCTCAGAATATACATACACTTATAGTGTTTCCAATAATATTAAGCAATACATTAAAAGGGTTTATAGGTGTTGATAATCCTAATATAAAGGATGCAAAGGACGTAATCAGACTACTTGCGGCACTGGGGAGTTATCTTGGTACTACAAGAGAGAATGCCGCTGTATATGCCAAGCTTGAATACAGGCTTAATTACGATTCACTTACCAAGGCATATAACAGGTATGGGTTTTACAAGAATGCACAGAAGCTCATAAAGGAGCATACTGATACAGAGTATTGCCTTATATTATCAGATATTAAGAGTTTTAAGCTTATTAATGAAATATATGGTGAGAATATTGCAGATAAGATATTAATAGATGAAGTTAATATTATCAGGCAGAAGATGAAAGGTAATTCAGTTCTTGGAAGACTTAATGGTGACATAATTGCTATGGTTATTCCTAAGGAGTATCTGTCTGAGAAAGAATTTTCTGATATGATAAAGCTGCTTAGTGACAGGTATTCCAACAAGAATTTCAGGCTTCATATATATCTTGGAGTATATTACATAAAAGATGTCAATGAAACGATAAGACAGATGGTAGACAAGGTATCTCTTGTGATTATGAAGAGTAAAGGTAATATGAGCAATTATATTCTTTATTATGATGAGAATTCATATAGGAATGACATATTTAAACAGCAGCTTATAGGTGAGTTCGAGACAGCACTTAATGAGAACCAGTTCTGTATGTATTTACAGCCACAGACGGATAAGGATGGCAATATGCTTGGAGCAGAGGCACTTATAAGATGGAATCATCCTAATATGGGACTTATTATGCCAGGTGCATTTATAGAGTGCTTTGAAGATGCAGGACTTATATACAGGCTGGATAACTACATATGGGAGGAAGCTGCTAAGCAGCTTAAGATATGGAAAGACTCTGGTTATAATTATTATATATCGGTTAATATATCAGCAAAGGATTTCTATCATATTGATGTATACCAGACTTTCAAAAATCTTGTAAGTAAGTATGGTATAGATACAGATAAGCTTCACATTGAGATAACAGAAACAGCGTTATCAGAGGATAAGCAGGCGGCACATAAGACTATAGAAAGACTTCACGATGAGGGATTTATAATAGAGATAGATGATTTTGGAAGCGGATATTCTTCTTTTAATTTCCTTAAAGATGTGTGTGCTGATGTTATCAAGATAGACAGGGTATTCCTTAAGAAGTCAAGCCACGAGGAGCGTGGAGAGCAGATATTAAGGTCGATTATAAGTCTTTCACACGATATAGGAATGGACGTAATAACGGAGGGCGTTGAGAATGTTGACCAGCTTTCTATGCTTGCCAAGATGAATTGTGACTGGTTTCAGGGTTATTACTTCTCAAAGCCGATTGCTGTCGGGGATTTTGAGGAGAAGTATGGCATTAAGTATAAAATAAATAATAATGCATAAGCATTGGTAATATTAGTAAGTTTAATAAGACTTTTTAATTATTAACGCAGCCGTGTGAAGTTATATGGCTGTTAATAATTAAAAAGTCTTTTTTTATAATGGTATGATTATAGCTTTATTAATATAGCAGAAATTGAAATTTATGCGAAATTACAGGGGTTAAGCTGGGAACTTGATGTATGGTGGGAACCTTACGTATTGGGAGTAAGCTGACAACTTGATTTTATTCCGAAATCGGAGTAATATACTATAATCCGATTTCGGAATAAACTGCGGGAATGGATAATTAAAAAATAAAAGTAAGTAGATAGCAAATATAATTTAAGAAGGAGTTAGAGTGAAAAATATATCAAAAAATCTTCAGATGTTTAATCAGGTATGTAAAGAAACCAATGTTATATACCACGATTATGCGGCGAAGAATGGCATATCAGATACAGCTTTCTGGATAATGTATTCTGTATATTATTATGGTGAGGGGATAACACAGAAGAATATATGTGAGGAGTGGTTCTACAGTGCACAGACCGTTAATTCCTCACTTAAGACTATGGAAAAAAATGGACTTATAATATTAGAGCCGTCTAATGATAATAAGAAAGAGAAGCAGATACATTTTACCAAAGAAGGACAACTGCTAGCGGAAAAGATTATTAAACCTGTAATAGAGGCAGAAAAGCAGTCTTTTGAGCAATTGGACAGCAGGGAGATTGAGGTTATGTTTGAAACAACATATAAGCATATGAAGAAGCTTGAGAGCCTTATAGAGAGTATAAAGAATTAGAGAACATCAAGGAGAATTAAAGTGAAGATAAAATTATCAGACCATTTTTCATACGGTAAGCTTATTAAATTTACATTACCTACAATTATTATGATGATATTTACATCAATATATGGTGTTGTCGATGGAGTATTTGTATCCAACTTTGTAGGAAGTGATGCATTTGCGGCAGTTAATCTTATAATGCCGGTTGTAATGATACTTGGCTCGGTTGGATTTATGATTGGTACGGGAGGAAGTGCCATCGTATCAAAGACACTTGGAGAGGGCAAGAAAGAAAAGGCAAGAGAATATTTTTCTATGCTTATATACCTTTGCATAGTGTCAGGTGTTGCACTGTCAGCAATCGGAATTATATTTATACGTCCTATAGCTGCGGCACTTGGTGCAAGGGGAAGTATCGCTGATGATTGTGTAATATACGGAAGAACACTGCTTGTTATGCTTACAGCATTATTCTTGCAAAATGCTTTCCAGAGCTTTCTTGTTGTGGCTGAAAAGCCAAAGCTTGGACTTGGAGTTTCACTGCTTGCAGGATTTACGAATATGTTTTTGGATTTCCTGTTCATATATGTATTAAAGCTTGGCGTATTTGGTGCGGCACTTGCAACAGGAATAAGCCAGATAGTTGGTTCGATAATACCGATAATATATTTCCTTAGTGATAAAAGTGACGTGCTTAAATTGCAGAAGGCGCGTTTTAACAAAGATATAATAATAAAGACCTGCATTAACGGCTCATCAGAGATGGTTACCAATATGTCGATGTCACTTGTAAATATGCTTTATAATATGCAGCTTATGAAGTATATAGGTACAAATGGTGTTGTTGCATACGGAATAATTATGTATGTTGGATTTATATTCTCAGGAACATATCTTGGTTATGCGGTAGGTTCAGCACCAGTAATAAGCTATCATTATGGTTCAGGCAATAAAAAAGAACTTAAAAATCTGTTCAGGAAAAGCATAACGCTTATTATTGTGGCGTCCTTAGTTATGACCGGACTTGCTGAGGTGCTTGCAAAATATCTTGCAGGAATATTTGTAAGCTACGATAAGGAACTGCTTGAGCTTACAACGCTTGCTATAAGAATATATTCAGTAGCATATCTTTTCAATGGACTTAATATATTTACTTCGTCATTCTTTACTGCACTTAATAATGGTGCGGTATCGGCGGCAGTATCATTTCTTAGAATGTTCGTATTCCAGATAGCGATGATTATGATACTTCCGCTTATACTTGGAATTAATGGAATATGGATGGCTGTTATAGCGGCAGAACTTCTGGCATTGTTCGTAAGCCTTATATTCATAATAATAAACCGCAAGAAATACGGTTATGTGTAAGAATATAGATATAGATAATAATACACATATGTGTAGGAATACGGCATATATAATACAGATATATGTATAAATACGGTTATATGTAAAATAGTAATGATATTTAATTGGAATTTAACATAAATATTAGGAATTATTGATATAAAAAGTTAAAAACTTAACAATTAAAAGGTTGCTTTTTGCAGGCTGATTATGTATACTAACAGAAGAATTTGGTTAAATCCATTTTCTGTAATCTGCCAAAGGGCATACAAGCCCTATTGGTGCTACAATTTAAGAAAAGAGGTTTAATGTAAAATGGCAAACGTTGATTTAAGCAAGTATGGTATTACAGGCGCTACAGAGATTATTCACAATCCTTCTTATGAATTATTATTCGAAGAAGAAACAAAGGCTTCTAACGAGGGTTACGAAGTAGGAAAGGAAAGCGAACTTGGTGCTGTTAATGTTATGACAGGTATCTATACAGGTCGTTCTCCTAAGGATAAGTACATTGTAGTAGATGAGAATTCTAAGGACACAGTATGGTGGACTTCAGATGAGTACAAGAATGATAACCACCCAATGTCAGAAGATGTATGGGCTAAGGTTAAGGATATTGCTAAGAAAGAACTCTGCAACAAGAGACTTTTCGTAGTAGATGCATTCTGTGGTGCTAATAAGGATACAAGAATGGCTGTTCGTTTTATCGTAGAAGTAGCATGGCAGGCACATTTCGTAACTAACATGTTCATTAAGCCAACAGCAGAAGAACTTGAAAACTTCGAGCCAGATTTCGTAGTATATAACGCTTCTAAGGCTAAGGTTGAGAATTACGCAGAATTAGGTCTTAACTCAGAGACATGTGTAGCATTCAACATCACAAGCCACGAGCAGGTAATCATCAACACATGGTATGGTGGAGAAATGAAGAAGGGTATGTTCTCTATGATGAACTACTACCTTCCACTTAAGGGAATAGCTTCAATGCACTGCTCAGCTAACACAGATAAGAATGGTGAGAACACAGCTATCTTCTTCGGTCTTTCAGGAACAGGTAAGACAACACTTTCTACAGATCCTAAGAGACTTCTTATCGGTGATGATGAACACGGCTGGGATGACAATGGCGTATTCAACTTTGAAGGTGGATGCTACGCTAAGGTTATCAACCTTGATAAGGATTCAGAGCCAGATATCTACAATGCTATTAAGAGAAATGCTCTTCTTGAGAACGTTACTCTTGATGAGAATGGTAAGATTGACTTTGCTGATAAGAGCGTAACAGAGAATACTCGTGTATCTTATCCAATTAACCATATTAAGAATATTGTAAGACCTATATCTTCAGCTCCAGCTGCTAAGAATGTTATCTTCCTTTCAGCTGATGCATTTGGTGTACTTCCTCCAGTATCTATTCTTACTCCAGAGCAGACACAGTACTACTTCCTTTCAGGATTTACTGCAAAGCTTGCTGGTACAGAAAGAGGTATCACAGAGCCTACACCTACATTCTCAGCTTGCTTCGGACAGGCATTCCTTGAGCTTCATCCTACAAAGTATGCTGCTGAGCTTGTTAAGAAGATGGAAAAGAGCGGAGCTAAGGCTTACTTAGTTAACACAGGCTGGAATGGAACAGGTAAGAGAATTTCTATTAAGGATACTCGTGGTATCATCGATGCTATCCTTTCAGGTGCTATTAAGACAGCTCCTACAAAGACACTTCCTATGTTCAACTTTGAAGTACCTACAGAACTTCCAGGTGTTGATTCAGGTATCCTTGATCCTAGAGACACATACGCTGATGCTTCTGAATGGGAGACAAAGGCTAAGGATCTTGCAGAAAGATTTAACAAGAACTTTGTTAAGTATACAGGCAACGAAGCTGGTAAGGCTTTAGTAGCTGCTGGTCCTCAGTTATAATTAATAATTCTGGATATAACAGACGATTGTCAATTTAATTAAATATTTTATTGGTATATAAAAAGACCGCTTGTAATTAATGGTAAGCATTAGTTACAAGCGGTTTTGTTTGACTATATTCTCTATAAATTAAAGTTCTGTCCTGACAATATTAAGAGGCATCATAAGATGATCAATAAGGATTCTGTAAGCCTCATTGCCATTGCCGGTTTTCAGGTTCTCAAAGTATTCAGAATGTTCATCTATTGTTCCATTAATACGGCCTTCAACCTCAAGTGCCGACTGTGTTGTAAGTCGGATAAGATACATAAGCTTTTGGAACATATGATTAATCTCCTCATTCTCAATGTAATTAACTAAGAGCAGGTGAAACTTATGGTCGTAATTAATAAAACTTTCGTAGTTATCATCAAGAGCAAGTGATTCTTTCTGGTGTTTGAGAATTTCACCAAGTTTCTGTATTGTATTCTGACCTTTAGCGGTCTGATATTCTTTAGCTAGGCATTGCGTACAAAATCCTTCGATAGCACATCTTATCTGGATGGTTTCCCTCATATCTTTCTGGCTTAATTGTCTTATGCGAAAGCCTTTGCTTGGGATAACTGTGATATAACCATCCTGGCTTAAGCATTGCAGAGCCTCTCTCATAGGTGTTCTTGATATGCCGAGTTCTTTGGATAATTTAGTTTCTGAGTAAAGTGTGTTGACATCGAGCTGGTGAGTAAGAATTAAATTCTTAATGTAATTATAAGCCTCAAGCTGCAATGATGACATAAGCTGCATAGATTCCTCCGTTGTATAAATGCCTGAATAAAAAGTTACGATAATAAATTTATAAATGGACTTTTAAAATAAATTAAAAAAAACATAAAAAATACAATTTACTGATATATAATAGACGATTATTATATTAAAATCAATAAAATAAATATAAAATCGGTATACCGGCACGCAATGTTCGTAATAAAATAATTTAAAATCTGAATATGTAAAGTTATTGTGTTAAAATACTATAATGAAAATATGTAATGATTGCACAAAAAAAACTTGAAAATTTGGTTAATCTGTTTAATTGCAAAGGACTATAATACAAATCGTAATAAAGAATAGATAAACTTAACAGAACCTCTTTGTTGAAGGCTTGCTAAGCAAATCAGATTTTTGGAGGAAAAGATAAATGAATACTTTAAAAGCTGAAAAAAGAAGCATGGATGACAAGGCAAAGAAATTAAGAAGGGAAGGTTATGTAACTGGCAATGTATTTGGAAGAAGCCTTGCAGAATCAATACCGGTAAAGATTGAGAAGAAAGAAGCAGAGCGTTTCTTATCAGTCTGCAACAAAGGTAGTGAGGCAAAGCTTACAATCGATACAACAGATTATGATGTTCTTGTAAAGGAAGTTGATTACGACCCAATCAAGAGACAGACATTAGAGATTGATTTCCAGGTGCTTACAGAAGGAGAAAAGGTTCACTCAGTTGCAGAGATAGTATTAGTTAATCATGACAAGGTACAGGGTGTTGTTGAACAGCATATGGAGGAAATTCCTTATAAGGCAGCTAAATCAGCGCTTGTTGAAAAGGTAAGCGTTGATATAGGAGAACTTAAGCCAGGCGACAGTATTAAGGTAGGAGACCTTGATATTGCTAAGGACAAAGATGTATCAATATCACCTGATGTATTAGAGAAGGTTATTGTAAGCGTAACAGAGCAGACATATGCCGAGACAGATACTGATACTGATGAGGATGGCGAAGCATCAGAAGCTTAATATTATGGTAATATAGTATGATACCAGGGTCAAAAGGTATAAACCCATATGAGCTTGCTCATAGGTGGGTGAAAGACCTTGGGACCCGCCCCGATATGAGCATAAAAGTGGGATGATAATCCCACGATATGCGAATATTGGGGAGAATTGTGGGAGTGCGTAGCACGGAACAATTCGTAGGTATCAAAGTCGGGGGCTTTAGACCCCGACATCATAGTATTATAGTAATATTTCAGGTACAGAAACATACGAAAGTATGTAAGTAAGATAATAGACGCATATGTAATAGTGAGAATATTAATATGTAAACTTACGATAGAATAAAGATAAAAGTCAGCTATAGGGAGAGTTATGTTACCCTATAGCTGGCTTTTTTTAAAATATGGTGCAGAATTCGACAGTAAAATACGTTTTCCTTGAATAATTATGCGTAAAGATATATACTATACATAATGTTATGTAACGAAAGAACGGAGGATACAATATGGGATATGATGCTGAAAAATTCAAAGCCAGAGCTAATACTAAAGCAGGAAATATATGGCTTATATTAAATATCCTGCTTACAATGCAGTATTTGTCAAATATGACTAAAGGTACATATGATCGGAAGTTTATAATTCCATTTCTTATTATAGGCTGGGTCCCATATATAATTGGTGTTATATATACTAAGATAAAAGGAAAATCAGCTGATGGATACAAGCATATATTAGGTGTTGGATATGGTTTGTTTTATGGATATATAGTATGTACAAGCACATCACTGCTTACATTTGCATATATATTTCCAGTAGCAAGCATGACTATTCTGTTCAAGGACAGAAAGTTCATAGTGAGCTGTGGAATTGGTAATATTGCCATAGTTATATTAAGTACAATTATTAAATTTATGTCAGGTATGAATGCGTTGGCAGATATTGATAATTATTCATTACAGATATCGTGTATAATCCTTTGCTATGTATGTTATGTATTATCAATTAATCATCTTAATCTTTCAGACGGAGCACTTACAGATTCAATTAAGGCTGACCTTGACAGAGTTGTCAAGACAGTTGAGCAGGTTAAAGATTCAAGTAATATGATAGTTGACGGAATTACAGTTGTAAGAGAGCTGGAAGAAGAGAACAAGCAGGGAGCTAATTTCGTTGTATCAAGTATGAAAGAGCTTTCGCATAATAATGATATACTTCATGATAAGACATATTCTTCAACACAGATGACTACGCAGATTAATAATCAGGTAGAAAATGTAGCTTCACTTATCAATGAAGTTGTGCAGCTTGTCAGTGAGTCAGTGGAACATACAGATACAAGTTCAAAAGAGCTTGCAGATGTAGTTGAAAGTACTAAGACTATGGCTGAATTATCAGGTGAGGTAGATAATATACTTAGAGAATTCCAGCAGGAATTCAGTAAAGTTAAGACAGAGACAGGTACAATTGGAGAGATTAACTCACAGACTAACCTGTTAGCACTTAATGCTTCAATTGAGGCGGCAAGAGCTGGCGAAGCAGGAAAAGGCTTTGCGGTAGTAGCAGATGAGATAAGAAATTTAAGTACAGAAACAGAAGAATCATCAGATAGAATTATGACAGCGTTAGGACATCTGGAAAATACATCTAACAGAATGTTAAAGTCAATAACGACAATACTTGAACTTATACAGACAACACAGACCAAGGTTGTACAGGTTAATGACAGCGTGTCAGGAATAGCTAAGGACTCTACACAGATAGGTGAACACATTGGTGTCGTAGATTCAGCAATGCAGGAAGTTGAAAGCTCTAACCGTAATATGGTTGACAATATGCACGAGATTGAAAATGTTATGAAAGACATTACTGACTGCATAGGCAACGCAGACGAAAGCACTAAGATAATGCTCAGCAAATATGAAGAGTCAGCCCGCAATGTTGATAAGATAGAAAATGTTGTTGGTGCAATGATGGAAAAGCTTGGAGTTGGCGGCTTTATGGGTGTTCAGGATATCAAGCAGGGTATGTATTGTACCATAAGACAGATTATATCAGGAAAGCCAGCTGATACAGAAAGCCACGGCGAGATAGTTGAACAGGCAGATGGGGTATTATATGTACGTTTCAAGAACAAAGATGTAGATTATAAGAATACCTCATTGAAATACGAACTTGATATTGTAGCGGCAAATGTACTTTATCACTGGTCTTCTGTGTCAGCAGCACCCGCCACACAGTATGGCAGTGATGTATGCAGGCTCATAGTAGCTTCACTTCCAAGCATTGTCAACAGAAGAAAGTATGTAAGAATGCCTGTTAATAATAAATGTACAGTTACATTCAAGGGCGGAGCAGATGTATATGAGGGTACAATGGTAAATATAAGTGCCAACGGCTTCGCTTTCCAGACAAGAGAAACAGAATTCGCAGATTGTAAGGGTGAGAATATAATTGTAAAAGTA
The DNA here is from genome assembly GCF_040096455.1 of Lachnospira rogosae (ex Hitch et al. 2025). Classification (NCBI taxonomy): domain Bacteria; kingdom Bacillati; phylum Bacillota; class Clostridia; order Lachnospirales; family Lachnospiraceae; genus Lachnospira; species Lachnospira rogosae (ex Hitch et al. 2025). The sequence continues at coordinate 250,983 of NZ_JBBMER010000003.1, forward strand.
CCAGATTTTCCAGTTGAGCAGGGCAGGGTTCTTGAAGGTACAATTATAAGAAGTACTGACAATGACGGAAGCCATATTGTTGGATGCCGTATGCCGGAAGACCGCATTGAGATTGGTAATTATGTAAGCAAGAATTATTCTGAATAATATTAAGAAAATGTATAAGCATTAATTCACAATTTTCGTATTATAAATTGTTATTTAGTATGGGGGAATATATTTAGGACATAATAATAACGAAAGTGGATAATTGAATGAGATTAAAGAAAAAGTATAGGAATTTATTAAGATTTATAGCTGTAACGCTGATACTTATTCTAATGATATCAGTTGTTGCGGCTGCTAAACAGCACATTGATAATAAGAAAAGTAATCATAATCAGGATATTGAAGAGGAGTATCCTGATGAGGATGCAGAGGCTTATGAGCTGCCTGAAAGAACACTTAACTCAGATGTTATCCCATATGATGGAGTTCCAAGAACAATATCGTGCTGGGGTGATTCGATGATGTTTGGAATGGGTGCAGGTGAGGCTTATATAGTATTTGGAGATGATGAGCCTTTTGATATATCAGGCTGGACAAGTCCCGATACATTACAGTATCTTACTGGAATTAAGGTATATAATCTTGGCGTTTCAGGTGAGACATCTTATGAGATTGCACTTCGTCAGGGAGGCATAAAGATGTATGTCAGGGATACATTTGAGGTTGGATATGATGACAGTGTAGATGTTACAATTGTCGATGAGAATGGCGAGGAAGTATATATGGCTGATTTCAGTGCATATGGATATACAGAGCCACAGGAGTCAGATATTGTATACATCAATGATGAAATGTTTAAAATAACAGGTACAGAAGAAGAGGGACTTCATATATGCCGTTATTCAGATGAAGAAGTGAACTATGATGCTTTTACAACCGTATATGCGGACACACAGGTATATACCAAGGCCTCCTATGAAAGAAAGAATGATATTCTTATACTTGAGATAGGAAGTAATGGCGGCTGGGAGAATTACAGACAGCTTATAAGCCAGTATGATGCTATGATACAGAATTCGGGCTGTGATTATTATATAATAGTCGGTGATACAGATGATCCGGGAACATCAATAGCAGATACAACTCAGGGAATCCGTAATGAGGACGGAACTTATATAGGGGTTGGTGATACAGCGTGGGAAGCGACATTAAGAGAAGCATATGGTGACCATTTTATTAATATGAGAACTTATCTTATAGAAAACGGACTTACTGATGTAGGATTAAGACCAACAGTAGGTGATTATAAAGGGTTCAGACGAGGAAGAATATCTAAACAGTTAAGATATGACTGGACACATTTTAATTCATATGGTTATTATTCAAAAGGTATTGCAATATATGCCAAGGGTGTAGAATTAGGTTACTGGGAGTAACATATTAAATATGTAAGTTTGGTAATTACAGGTTAAAGCAGGCATTAAAATAATGGGTCTGTTTAATAATAAAAGAAAGGTATATATAACAATGAATGACAAGAGAGAAAAATTTGCTTCAAGATTAGGCTTTATACTGGTGTCGGCGGGGTGTGCTGTCGGACTAGGTAATGTATGGAAGTTCCCATACATATGTGGAAAGAACGGAGGAGCGGCATTTATTGTTATATATCTATTATGTCTGCTTGGACTTGGGCTTCCTATACTTATATGTGAGTATGCAATTGGACGAGGCAGTAATAAGAGCCTTGGAAGTGCATTTAAAATGTTGTCGCCAGAAGGAACAAGATGGCATCATTTCCGCTGGGTAGCTTATGCTGGTAATTATCTTTTGATGATGTTCTATACAATGGTTGCCGGCTGGATGCTCAACTACTTTGTATACAGTCTTACGGGACAGCTTTCAGGAAAGAATGTAGAGCAGATAGGCGGGGAGTTCAATAATATGCTCTCAACACCATCAGTTATGATATTCTGGACACTTGTAGTTGTTGTAATAAGCATACTTGTATGTTCGCTTGGCTTACAGAAAGGCGTTGAGAAGATAAGTAAGGTAATGATGATATTATTATTTGCACTTATGATAATAATGGCAGTTAATTCCCTTCTGCTTGATGGAAGCTCGGAGGGACTTAAGTTCTATCTTGTTCCAGACTTTTCCAAGATGAAGGAGCAGGGTATCGGTAATGTAGTATTTGCAGCTATGTCACACGCATTTTTTACTCTTGGACTTGGTATAGGTTCTATGGAGATATTCGGAAGTTATCTTTCAAGAGACTGCAAGCTTACAGGAGAGTCAATAAATGTAGTTATACTTGATACAGTAGTTGCACTTACAGCTGGAATTATCATTATACCAGCCTGTTTTGCCTATGGAATTAATCCAGGTGCAGGTCCATCGTTATTATTCATAACACTTCCTAATGTATTCAACCAGATGCCGGGTGGGGTTATATGGGAAGTATTATTCTTTATATTTATGGCATTTGCGGCATTATCTACAGTAATAGCAGTATATGAAAATATTATTGCAATGACTATGGATTTATTTAACTGTAGCAGAAAGAGAGCGTCATTAGTTAATCTTTTTGTAATATCAGTGCTTTGTATGCCAGCAGTTCTTGGATATAATGTTTTATCAGGGGTACAGCCTCTTGGAGCTGGTACAACTATAATGGATCTGGAAGATTTTATAGTTTCATATAATATACTTCCTCTTGGCTGTCTTTTATTCGTGCTTTTCTGTACAAGAAAGAACGGCTGGGGATATGACAATTTCGTGGCAGAAGTTAATATGGGAAAAGGCATATCATTTCCTAAATGGTTAAAAGGCTATATGGTATACGTTCTTCCTGTTATTGATTTAGTTATATATTTTAAGGGTTATTATGATATGTTTAAGCCACAGGGTACTAAGGTTGTGTGCATATGGATGACAGTAGCTGTTATTCTTGCACTGTTGGTATTCTACATAGCTGCAGGAAAGGGAAAGAAGAGCAATGACTAAAAAGCAGCTTGCTTATGAAGTTATAGAACGTCTTAAAACAGAATATCCTGATGCCGGCTGTACGCTTGATTATGATGATGCGTGGAAGCTTCTGGTAAGCGTAAGGCTTGCAGCACAGTGTACAGATGCGAGAGTGAATGTTATTGTGCCACAGTTATTTGACAAGTATCCATCAATAGAGGCACTTGCTGATGCAGATGTATATGACATAGAGAAAATAGTCCGTCCATGCGGTTTATCAAAGAGTAAGGCAAGGGATATAAGCGGCTGTATGCGTATGCTTCATACGGTGTATAACAATAAAGTGCCAGATACATTAGAGGAACTTTTAAAGCTTCCTGGAGTTGGAAGAAAAAGTGCCAACCTTATTATGGGTGATGTATTCGGAAAGCCGGCAATTGTGACAGATACACATTGTATAAGGCTGTGCAACAGAATTGGACTTGTAAAAGATGAGAAAGAACCTAAAAAGGTTGAGATGGCACTGTGGAAGATAGTTCCGCCAGAAGAGGGAAGTGACCTTTGCCATAGATTTGTAATACACGGCAGGGAAGTGTGCAGTGCAAGAACCAAGCCTCATTGTGATGGGTGCTGTCTTAATGATATATGTAAGAAGAATGGAGTTAAGCAATAAGTGAAGAATAATTACAAGATGATAATAGCATATGATGGAACCAGATATTATGGCTGGGAACATCAGCCTAATACAGATATGACGATACAAGGCAAGTTAGAGTCTGTTCTGTCACAGATGACAGGGGAGCAGATAGATGTAATAGGTGCAGGAAGAACTGATGCAGGAGTCCACGCCAAAGGAATGGCAGCCAATGCACATATGCAGACAAGTATGACACCAGATGAAATCTGTGATTATATGAACAGATATCTGCCTGAGGACATATGTGTAATGGAAGTAAGAATAGCTTCAGAACGTTTCCACAGCAGATATAATGCAATGGGGAAAACCTACTGTTATACCTGTTATGTTGGGGATAAGAAGCCTGTATTTAATAGAAAATATGTGCATATCACAGGTGCTGTGCCAGATGTTGAGGCTATGAAGAAAGCAGCTTCTTATCTTGTAGGAGTTCATGATTTTGCAAGCTTCTGCGGTAATCCAAAGATGAAGAAATCTACAGTCAGGGAGATATATTCAATTGATATATCGCTTAAGGGTTCGTATCTTAATATGACCTTCCACGGAAGTGGATTTCTTCAATATATGGTAAGAATATTATCAGGAACATTATTAGAGGTTGGTTTTGGTAAAAGAGAGGCAGACAGTATGCAAGAGCTTTTAGAGGCAAAGAATCGTTCTTTAGCTGGAGCGACAGCTCCAGCCAAGGGGTTAAGCCTCTTAAAAGTACATTACGCTAATTAATTATTGGAATAGTTATATAAATTTACTTCTCCATTTAATTGCTTCGTCACGGTACTGGCGGGCAATATCCATAAGTTCATTATATTGGGTGGTTATGCTGTCAATGACGGCTGACTGCTCATTTATTTTTGCCTGGCATGCGGCAATCTTTTTGTTGAAATCTTCGGTCAGGGATTTTTCACGTTCAATGTAATTATTATTATTATTATTAGAATTATTATTATTTGAATTAATATTGTCAGCGTTGTTATTATCAGTACTATTATTGTCGGCAGTGCATATAGCTAATTGTTTGAAATGTCCGATTTGTTCAATTTTGTATATGTGTTCATTAACACATAATAAAATAAAATTATTATATGCAAGCACACTGTAAGAATTCACAGGCTTTTTAATATCAGGCAGTGGGATAGGCAGTGCATTATTGTCATCAGGTGTTATACAGTGCAGGCTGGGTTTATCAGATACAGGATTTTGCTTAAGATAGAAAAGAAGCAGGGTGTCATTACATATGGCAAGCTTAGGATTAGAATATTCCTGTACATAATTACAGTCTATAGCCAATACATTAGCGGTATCCATAATATTTTTTAAGATAAGTGAACCATTCTGATTGATGTAGGAATAATAAAGAGATGAATTATATATACACTCTGTAAGACCGCATAAGTAGTCTGCAGCAAGCACGATAGGGCGGTCAAGCCCACCAAAATGGGCTACACGTAAGAATATATTAGAACCGGCATTATAGATAATTAACTGGCGGTTATTCCCAACTGAATATACATTTGACATATTACCCTCTGTTCATCAGTAGATCTGATATGTGAAGCTTATTAAAATGTATGGTAGCAACAAAGTATTTAGAACATATAATGTAGTAAGAATACTTAAAGGAAGGATTTGAAATGGCAAAGTGTAAGTGCAGGAAAAAATGCTGTACAACAAAGATTGCAAGTAATCTTGTATCTAATATGCCTAATGGATGTTTTGATGTATGTACCAATCCGATATGCGGTTCACCGAGTGAACTTAGTCTTTATGCGCCATTGATATATGACCAGATTGGTATTAACCTTTGTGCTGAATTTCCAATAGGTGCAGATATATCAGCAACTTATCCAACGGCTGTCAACGCAACTGCAAGTGTAATAGATGTATCCTATGAATATGGAACAGGAAATGTAGTTATAACACAGATACCGGGCAGACCGAACTGTTATTCAGTTACATTGTCAAACTTGTCAGTGACATTTGCGGTAAGTCTGTATGATGAGAATTGCAGGCTCGTGGCAACACTTTATCCAACAGCTGTATATCTGCCACCAGAAACAACTTCGGCTACCTATGATGAAGATGTCAATCCAACTTCTGTGGAGCTTGAAATATTTGCACCTTATGGAATATCTTACAATTATAATGCAGCGGCTACACCACAGTATAGTGCGGCACTTAATTATACAGGATTTACAGCGGATAATAACAGAATAACGCAGGGACTTAATCTTTCTGCAATTCCAAAAGTAATTAACCTTGATACAACTGATGATGAGATAACAATAGGTCTTTCAATCATATTACAGAGCTTGTATTTTGCTGGCTACAGGGTTGCAAGTGCTGGAAAGATTGTAACTCCTAAGGGAAGCATAGTGGCAGAGGAAGATTCTAATGAGATGAAATTCGTGTGCGGCAATCTTTTGAATCTAGCAATCAAGCCTCTTGATTTAAGCCCACCAAAATGTGAAGGTAGATTAAAACAAGATTGCGAAACAGGCTGTCAGCCAACGTGTGAGGAAGATATGCCAGTGTGTACGAATTCAGGGAACAACATAAGTGACTGCAATAACTGTGGATAAGAATAAAGTGTGATGATGACGGAATATGACAAGGATAGAAATAGCTGCTATATCGCTAATGGTAGTTAATGTAAAGAGTAAGATGTGACAGTCACAGGCTGTATAAGTGGTATAGTAAGTTATTGCCATATAAAGATAAATATATAGAGAGAATTTAAAAAGGGTGTCATAATAGACTATTACGTAATATACAGATAATAACAGGCTATTATCTGTATACTGTAGCATTAGTTTAAAATGACACCCATATATATTTATTGTTTATTAATATTAACGGGAAACCTCATTACCGGCCTTGGCAAATGCAAGCTTCATAACTTCGTCTACAGATACGAGGTTGTAATCACCGCTTACAGTATGTTTTAAGCAGCTTGCGGCATTAGAGAATTCAACAGCTTTCTGTGGGTCAAAGTCATTGATAAGACTATATATGATACCAGCACAATAAGCATCACCAGCACCAATATAATCAAGAATATTCATAAAGAATTCCTGGCTGTAGTAAGCCTTTCCTTCAGTGTATATCATTGACTGGAGCTTGAATGTTGTTATTGAAGTTTCTGTTCTCCATACAGATGCAACCATCTTGAAGTTAGGGAACATTTTTATAAGTTCTTCTGCAATGTAAGAATTCTTCTCTTTATCTGAATTAGAGGCATCAAGTCCGAATATTCCAACTGCATCATCTTCATTAGCAATACATATATCAACATACTTACATATTTCGCTCATTACTTTGTTAGCCTTTTCACCAGACCAGAGCTTGCTTCTGTAATTAAGGTCACAGCTTATTGTAATACCTCTTTCCTTAGCTTTCTTGCAGGCAAGAAGAGTAATCTGTGCCATATTATCGCTTATTGCTGGAGTAATTCCTGAAAAATGAAACCATGTAGCATCAGCAAATATTGAATCCCAGTCAAAGTCATCCACATTAGCAAGGGCAAATGCTGACCCTTTTCTGTTATATATAACATTAGTAGGTCTCTGGCTTGTCTTTTTTTCAAGGAAATATATTCCAATTTGTTCGCCGCCTCTTACTATATGTTCAACACCGACACCATACTGTCTTAAAGAATTAACAGCACTCTGTCCAATAGTATGTTCTGGAAGCTTAGTAACATAGCTTACATTAACATTAAAATTGGCAAGGGATACAGCAGTATTAGCTTCGCCGCCGCCATATACAGCTTCATAAGAATGTGCCTGTGTAAATCTTTCATTGTTGTCAGGTGAAAGTCTGAGCATTAATTCACCAAATGTTATAATCTTGTGTTTCATTGTTATCTCCCATCTTGCATCAATTGCTTACTGTTTATCGTACAGTGATATATTGTATCACATTTTTATAAAAAAGTAATATGTATTTTAAAGAAGTTTGGTATTTTTTGTCATTTCTGCGTGCTTTTTCAGATTATTAAGTGCACGAAGCAGTATACAACAGGCAGATATAATAATTAAATAGAAAATGAAATAGCATTATAAGCCGTGTTTAGCAAAAAAAGCAGTATCGACACATATCCGATATTAAAGTATAATATGAATAAGTCTGAGTGGCTAAAAAGATATTTGACGGATGAGATTATAATATGTTAGATGAGATTATAATTTAATAGATGAAAATTTAATTTGATAGATGAAATTTTAAATAACAGGAAAGGTGCTGACGTGACATAATGTTAAGAGATGTAGGATTGGAAGATATTAGTGATGGAAGATTATATAGAGAAAATGATATGGTAAAGACAGATACGAATTCTTGCCAGGGCTGTAAGAAGATATGCTGCATAGGAATGGGCAGAACAATAGTGCTTGATCCTTATGATTGTTACAGGCTTGGAATTGGCACAGGAAAGACATTTGAGCAGCTTCTGGATACTAATATTGAGCTTAATATGGTAGATGGCTGTATACTTCCTAATATTAAAATGCAGACAGTTAGTAATGGCTGTTCATTTCTTGGAGCTGATAACAGATGTACAATACATAATTACAGGCCTGGCATATGCAGAATGTTTCCGTTAGGAAGATATTGGGAAGATGATGAGCATTTTTATTATATATTACAGAAGGGTGAATGTAATAAAGATAATCTGACTAAGATAAAAGTACGCAAGTGGATAGGAATTGATAATATTGAAAGTTATAATTCATATGTGATACAATGGCATAGTTATATTAAGAAGGTTCAGAGAGCCTTGGCAGGACTTTCTGAGGAACAGATTAAGATACTTAATATGTATAATCTCAGAACATTTTACATGAAAGGTTACGAAGCAGATAAATTCTTTGAAGAATTCAAGGAAAGACTTGATAAATCCATAGAGATGTTCGGAATGTAGAGTGGCTTCAGATATAAAGATGATGGTTAATATAGAAATGCTTGGAATGTGGAACGCTTCTGATATAAAGATAATTATTAATATAAAGATGTTTGGAATTTAAAGAAAAGAGGATATATATGAAGACAGATTTGTTTAAAATAGGAGGGCTGACCGTTCACGGCTATGGCTTTATGATAGCACTTGGATTTATCCTTGCTATGATTCTTGGTGAATACAGAGCAAAGAAACTTGGACTTAAGGACGAGTCGGTTATAGATATAGCGATAATCGCAGGACTTACAGGATTTGCTGGAGCAAAACTTTTATTTATAATAGTTGAATTTGACAGCTTTATTAAAAATCCTAAAGAGGTATTAGGTTCATCAGGATTTGTTGTGTATGGAGGAATTATAGCAGGTGTGCTTTGCAGTATGCTTTATTGTAAGATTAAGAAGATTAATTTCCTTGAGTATTTTGATCTTATAATGCCGGAGATAGCATTAGCACAGGGCTTTGGAAGAATAGGTTGTTATCTTGCAGGCTGTTGCTATGGACGTGTGACAGACAGTGCATTTGGCGTGATATTCCCAGTGGGTTCTCAGGCACCAGCAGGTGTAAAGCTTATTCCTACACAGCTTATATCAGCAGGAGCTAATATAATTCATATGATAATACTTATTGCGGTTGCACATTTTATAGGCTATACAATAAGGAAGAAAGATGGTAGAAAGCTTGTGCTTCCAGCTGGTGGAATTGGCTATTTATATATGATTTTATATGGGATTGGAAGATTTCTTATTGAGTTCTTAAGAAATGATTACAGGGGCGAGATAGGTATTCTTTCAACATCGCAGTTTATATCAATATTCTTTATTGCAGCAGGTGTGGTCCTTCTTATTATTGGAAAGAAGAAAATGCAGTCTTAAAAACAGATGGTTAATTATGTGATTTTCCTGTAACAGACCGGAATTTAGTTCTGGTCTGCTGTATAGATACATAATTAATCATCTGTTTTTTATTGTGTCAATAATCTAAATCTACAGCACTAGAGACATAGGTCAAGTATAAGAGTGCTTATTTAATATTACATTGCCGGTGCCGTATTAGTATGGACAAGTGTATAACAATAATCTGCTTAATTACTGTCTTGCAGCTTTCTTAGCCTTTCTGTAATCGCTTATATTTAGTGGGCGTACAAATCCGCAATATTCACACGTTTCGCCGCTTTTACCCCTTATATTAATAACAGGTATATAGAATATAGAAACACGGTTAATTCGTCTGTATAAGCCGTGTGGAGTTATATGTCCACAGTTAGGACACTGGAAAACACCAGTATCAGCATCTTTTTTGTATATTGTACCATAACTGTAAATAACTATCATGCATCTGCCTCCCCGTGTCTTTCTTTAATAAAATGTCTTATGTTATTGACTACATAATTATATTCAGTCAGCTCACCCTCGTGAGGAGCAATAGTTATTCTGTTGCCGAATTCAACCTCCAGGGCAATATAGTTAGTGCCTGTAAGCTTGCCGTCAGCTATATTGCATACATAAACATTGGTAATAGTATCTAATGGAATAACATTAAATCCATTGGTGGTACGATTCAGGTCAATAATGTAATCAGGTGATACAGCGAGTTTTAACTTATTAGAGAAAAAATGTTTATTAGTAGCAAAGTTCTCATATAAGGCGTTGAGAGAACCATCGGCTTCAAGCTGTGCCATTTTCTGCTTGATAAATGCACCATTACGGTTTCCTGATATGAATAACATAATAGCTGCAAATGCCAATATGCCGGAACATATATAAAATACAATAGAGAGCTGGTGCCGGTTGTAATTAGTATCAAGATAATAGCTTCCAAAGTAATCAGTGTAGTTAGAAGTAGTAATACCAAGACCTGAGTTTTTGAAGTATTTAACTAGGTAGGAAGCAAGCTTTGCAGATATTTTAACTCTGTTACCTTTAAGTGTCTGTGGTGTGAAAGAGTAAATGTCATTGCCGTCAGTAAAATCCTGTCCATATACAGGTACTGAAGTATTCTTGTTAGTGCTTATCACACATAAATATCCATTGGTGTCCTCTGCAATATAATATCTTGCAGTTACTTTTCCATTAGTAGTCTCCTCGGCGAATGGTCCCATAAGATATATAGCGTTAAGCTGTGCAAGACCTTTATGTGTTGGGTCGAAATTATCATAACGGCTGAATTCAAAAGCAATTCCGGTAACTGCTGATATAATAGCGATTATTCCCAATATTAGTGCTGGAATAAAGCTGGGACGGCCTGTTGTAATCAGGTCTTTTTTGAATTGTTCCATATAGCTCCTCCTCGATGTGATTTATTAATCTTTAGTACAGGTACTAAATAATAAAGCAAGTGTTAATTATACATCAGATTATATGATAATTAACACCTGCCTTAATTACTATTATTTATTATAGCTTAATTCTTAAAATATTAAAATAAGCTTTTGGATATTATTATTATAATACTTTAGATAAGAAATCTTTAAGTCGTGCACTCTTTGGGTTATCAAAGAATTCCTTAGGAGCTTCGTCCTCTTCAATCATACCTTCATTAATGAACATACAGCGTGTAGCGACTTCCCTTGCAAAGCCCATCTCGTGTGTAACTACCATCATAGTCATACCATCTGCGGCAAGCTCTTTCATAATTGCAAGTACTTCACCAACCATCTCAGGGTCAAGGGCAGAAGTAGGTTCATCAAATAACATAATCTCCGGGTTCATAGCAAGAGCTCTTGCTATTGCAACTCGCTGCTTCTGTCCGCCAGATAACATATCAGGGTAAGAGTCAGCTTTGTCTAAAAGGCCAACACGTTCAAGAAGCTCTAAGGCTTTCTTGTCAGCATCTTCTTTGCTCATAAGTCCTAACTGTGTAGGTGCAAGAGTGATATTTTTCTTGATTGTCATATTAGGAAAGAGATTAAAATGCTGGAATACCATTCCAATGCTCTGTCTTAATTTATCAACATTTACACCCTTTTCTGTGAGGTCATTGCCCTCATATATGATATGTCCTGAAGTAGGAACTTCAAGTAGATTAAGTGATCTTAAAAATGTAGATTTACCACAGCCGGAAGGACCTATTATGGCAATAACTTCGCCCTTGGTAATAGTTGTATTAATGTCCTTAAGTACAACGTGGTCGCCAAATGTCTTTTTAAGATTTTTTACTTCAAGAATTACATTAGTGTCGTTCATTGCTTCTTAATCTCCTTTCAAGTTTCTTTACAAGTGATGAAAGAATCACAACAAGTACAAGATATATAAGTGCAACACCGAAAAGTGGAAGCATTGGATCATAAGTTATGCTTCGAATAATATCACCGCCACGGGTAAGGTCGTTAAGACCGATATAACCACTTATTGATGTCTCTTTTAAGAGTACGATAAATTCATTGGCAAGTGCTGGAAGTACATTCTTAAATGCCTGTGGAAGTATTACCTGAATCATAGTCTGTCTATAGTTAAGACCAAGGCTTCGTGCGGCCTCAAACTGTCCGTTGTCAATTGACATAATACCTGAACGGAAGATTTCGGCAACATAAGCACCAGAGTTAATACCAAAGGCAAGGAGTGCAACAACAATCTTGTTAATATGTACTGAGCTGAATATTACATAGTATATAATAAGCAGCTGTACCATTGTAGGTGTTCCTCGTATAACTGTGAGATAAATGTTGCAGAGGAAGTTAAGCACCTTCATCTTACCTGTCTTATCGTGGTTAGAACGTACGATTGCAATAAGGAAACCTATTACAATACCGATAAGTGCGGCACATATTGCAATAATAAGAGTATTTCTTAAACCTGTGAGAAGATACTGGTATCTTGCATCATCAATGAAATCACTCTTGAATTTATCAGCAAAACTAGAACCAGAAGCTTTAACATCATTATTTCTTACGATAACAACCTGGCTTGAAGTTGTGTAAGGGATTGAGAAATCAATATTCTTCAGACGTTCTTCTGTAACAGTAATACCAGATATACCAAAATCTGCTTTTCCAGAAGATACAGCAGTAATAATTGAATCAAATTCCATATCTTCAACATCAATCTTCATATTAAGGTAATCAGCTATGGCATTGGAAATATCGACATCAATACCACACACCTTGCCATTGCTGTAATATTCATAAGGTTCAAAGTAAGCGTTAACAGCAATAGTAAGAGTTCCGTTAGAACCTGAGCTTGTAGGTACATATGCCTCTTTAGAGGCATTTTCACCAATATAATTATTGATAATTGTATTAACTGTTCCGTTGGCAATAAGGACATTTAACGCCTCATTGACTTTTTCTGTTAGTGATGAATTGTTCTTGGCAATACATATAGCATATTCTTCTGTAACAAATTCTTCATCAAGAATCATAAGTTCGTTGTTAGCAGCAACAAATGCTTTAGCTGGCTGTGCATCAATTACAACAGCATCAATCTTGCCCTGCTTAAGAGCCTGAATTGCATCATTTCCTTTATTGTATCGTTCAACCTTAGTTCCTGAACCATCAGATTCCATATCGGAAACATATATGTCACCTGTAGTTCCAAGCTGTACGCCGACTGACTTTCCAGCAAGGTCATCTACTGAAAATACAGTGTTCTCTGGAATTTTACTGCCACAGGCAGTAAGTGTCAATGTACTTGCAAGGCTTAACACAAGCACAACAGAGAGCATAAAAAGGCGTTTAAATGTTGAGAGCTTTTTAGTGTTCATCATTTTAATCCTTTCGTTTAATTATAATGTTATAATTATACACAGATTATGTATCATATTTCAATGATAAAAAGTAAAATTATAAATATTGAATTATATTAGAAATAATGTAAAATATAAAGATAGCGTGATTACTAAAGGAGATGAGGAATTATATGAAGAATAATGATAATAAGATTATAAATATTATATTCAGGGTTGTTATTATTGGTGCATTTTTTATGGGAATAAGGACGATATATAATTTCTATGTGCTGATGATTACTTATAAGGGAATATCCGGAGAAGATATGTTTAACAGGGTAGCTTCGATGGTTGATGATTATGTTATGTTTATGGTATTTATGGTGGCTTCGGTAGTATTCAGCGTGCTTGCAAGAAAGCTGGTGAATAATAATACATTTATTATAAGGACAATAAGCATAGCTGTTTCACTTGTATGCAGTGTGCCAGAGCTTATAGCTGTGTATTATTTTGCAATGCTTACAATGGTGAAATATCCACAGTATGCCAATATACTTGGAGTAAGCGTGACACTTAATGATGTGTATACATCGTCAGCTGCAGTGTTTTTACAGAATAATCCTTATATGTTCTATACATTTTTTATTGGAGTGGCAGTATTTGCTGTGCTTACAATAACTTCAATATATTCACTTATAACAGGCAGAAAGACACAGCAGGTTTAGAAAATACACGAATATTAGAAAATATAAAGGGTTAAATTGTATGAATAGCTTAGGATATATAAAGTAGAAGTACACTAAAAGAAAGGCAGAGCAGGCTTAAATGAAGATAGTTACACCAGATTATTATAAGAATTTTAAATGTATAGCGGGAGAATGTACGGATACATGCTGTGCAGGCTGGGATGTTGATGTTGATAAAGAGTCGTACAAGCAGTATAGGAGAGTAATTGGGTCATTTGGCAATAAGTTAAGAAGTGTTATGGTGCCATCTGAAGATGGTGGCTGTACATTTACGCTAAAAGAGGGAAGATGTCCATTTCTTAATAAGAAGAATTTGTGTGAGATTTATATCAAGCTTGGTAAGGATTCGCTGTGTGAAACGTGTGCAGAGTTTCCCAGATTTATTAATGAATATGGCAATACAAGGGAAATTGGAATTGCACCATCCTGTAAGACAGCAGGTGAGCTTATATTAGGATATAAGGGCGAGCTTAAATTCAGAGAGGTAAAGAACAGGGAGCAGATTAACAGCTACAATGATATAGACCCGCTTACCTTTGTACAGTTAAGGCAGGCAAGAATTATAGCATATAATATAGCCACGGACAGGGATTATACCATAATGGAAAGATGTGTGCTTATACTGATGTTTGCAAGAAACATACAGGATTATCTTGATAGAGAAAGAGATGAACTAATAGTGGGTGTATGTGGACGTTTTGCCAAGGAAGACTATAGGGAAAATAAGTTAAACAGGGCAAGGCGTATTGCTGCTGGAAAGAAAGATACATATAAGCATATAAGAAAGTTCTTTGAAAGTTTTGAGGGAATGGAAGTTATTAATAAAGATTGGAATATATACACAGAGGAAGTTAATAATTTCTTTGAGGAATGTACAAGTGCAGAGCAGTTCAGGGCTGTTGTGAAGGAATTTGACGAATACCACAAGGAAGATGAAACTGAATATGAACAGCTTCTTATGTATTATCTGTACAGATATTTTCTTGATTCAGTATATGATTATAATCTGCTTTTAAAAGTCAAGGGCGGTATTGTTGGAATAATTGCAATTAAAATGCTGAATATTGCTGACTGGTGGTATAATAACAAAGAACTTTCATTTACACGGAAGGTAGACCTTGCTCATCTGTATTCAAGACAGTATGAACATTCATATTATAATTATGAAGTGTATAATCAATATTTTATGAGCAAGAGAGCGTATGCATATGAGAATCTTTTATCAGAGCTTATAGATTTAGAGTAAGATAATCCATTGGCTGTTTAAAGATAAGGACAAGTGAGGTAAAGAGTAATGAAGATGATTCTAAAGTATCTGGAAGAATTAAAAAAAGAGTGTGTGTTAGCACCACTTTTTAAAATGCTTGAAGCACTCTTTGAGTTATTCGTTCCATTGGTGGTTGCTTCTATAATTGACAGAGGCATAGGACAGCAGGACACAGCTTATATAGTAAAAATGTGCCTTATGCTTTTAGGCCTTGCAATTATAGGACTTGTATGTTCAATAACAGCACAGTATTTCAGTGCCAAGGCGGCAGTTGGCTGTGCTACAGGAATAAGGCACGCTTTATTCAAGCATATACAGTCACTTTCTTTCACAGAGATGGACGACATTGGAACGTCAACACTTATGACAAGAATGACAAGTGATATTAATCAGGTTCAGAATGGTGTTAATCTTGTATTAAGATTATTCTTACGTTCTCCATTTATTGTATTTGGTGCTATGATTATGGCATTTACAATAGATGTCAAGGCGGCACTTATATTTGTCGCAGCTATACCAGTCCTTGCCGTTATAGTATTTGGAATTATGATAGGAACAAGACCTTTATATAAGAAGGTACAGGCAGGTCTTGATACAATCCTTGGAATAACAAGGGAAAATCTTACAGGTGTAAGAGTAATAAGAGCGTTTAATAAGCAGGACGATGAACTTGCACGGTTTAAGAATAAGAATGAAGAACTTAATCATATGCAGAAGTTCGTAGGTAAGATTTCAGGTCTTATGAATCCTCTTACTTACACAGTTGTTAATGTTTCAATAATTGCACTCATATGGGTTGGTGCAATAAGAGTTAATCAGGGTAGTCTTACACAGGGACAGGTTGTAGCCCTTTACAATTATATGTCACAGATACTTGTTGAGCTTATCAAGCTTGCTAATCTTGTAATTAATATAACTAAGGCTCTTGCCTGTGCAGGAAGAATTGAGTCAATATTTGAAGTGCAGCCAAGTATGAAGGATGGCAGTATGGATTTATCAGCATATAAAGAAAATGTTCCTGTCGTAGAATTTAAGAATGTTGCCCTTAAGTATAATGGAGCTGGTGATACAAGTATTGCCGGCGTTAATTTTAAGGCTTACAGGGGACAGACTATCGGTATAATAGGTGGTACTGGTTCAGGTAAGTCAAGTCTTGTCGGACTTATACCAAGGTTTTATGATGCAACCAGTGGCGAAGTATTAATAAATGGAACTAATGTTAAAGATATTAATATAGAACAGTTAAGGGACAAAGTCGGAATAGTAATGCAGAAGGCAGTATTATTCAAAGGAAGCATAAGAAAGAATATCCAGATGGCTAAGGCAGATGCTACAGATAAAGAGATAGATGATGCACTTGCAATAGCACAGGCGAAGGAATTCGTTGATAAGAAGAAAGGCCGCCTTGACTATATGATTGAACAGGGTGGTAAGAACCTTTCAGGTGGACAAAGACAAAGACTTACAATTGCAAGGGCAGTTGTTAAAAAGCCAGATGTCCTTATTCTTGATGACAGTGCATCAGCTCTTGACTTTGCTACAGATGCGGCACTTAGAAAGTCTATAAGAACGATGCCTAATAATCCTACAGTATTTATAGTATCACAGCGTTCAGCATCACTTATGCACGCAGATAAAATTATCGTGCTTGATGATGGTGAGGTTGCAGGAATAGGTACACATACAGAACTTTTGGAGAATTGTGAAGTATACAGGGAAATATATAATTCACAGTTCAAGTCATAGGTCAGAATGGAGATTAGTTATGAAAGATAATAAGGATAAAAGAGAAGCGCAGAAGTCTACGCTTGGCAAAGTATTAAAAAGAATAAAGAAATATAGTGGATTTCTTGTTATATCAATCCTTATGGCTGCTGTAACAGTTGCTTCTACATTGTATGTGCCAATTCTTGTTGGTAGAGGAATTGACCATATTATAGGACCTGGCAATGTTGATTTTGCAGGCATAACAAAGGTACTTATAACAATAGGAATTGTTGTTGCCATAACAGCACTGTCACAGTGGATAATGAATATATGCAATAATAAGATAACTTACCACGTTACAAGAGATATAAGAGATGAGGCTATGGAAAAGTTACAGAAGCTTCCTCTTAAATATATTGACGCACAGTCATATGGTGATATTGTAAGCCGTGTAATTGCCGATGTTGACCAGTTCGCAGATGGTCTTTTAATGGGATTTACACAGTTCTTTTCAGGTGTGCTTACAATTGCAGGAACACTTATATTTATGCTTACAATAAATGTAAAGATTACACTTGTAGTTGTTGTTATAACCCCGGTTTCATTATTTGTTGCAAGCTTTATTGCTAAGAAGACATTTTCAATGTTCAAGCTCCAATCAGAAACAAGAGGTGAGCAGACGGCATTTATTGATGAGATGATTGGCGGACAGAAGGTTGTAAAGGCATACGGCTATGAAGACAGGGCAGTAGAAGAATTTGACGAGATTAATAAAAGATTACAGAAGTATTCTTTAAGAGCTATATTCTTCTCATCAATAACTAACCCATCGACGAGATTTGTCAACAGCCTTGTGTATGCAGCAGTAGCTGTTGCAGGTGCATTTTCTGCAATAGGCGGAGGCATAACAGTTGGACAGTTATCAAGCTTCTTAAGTTATGCTACACAGTATACTAAGCCTTTTAATGAAATATCAGGCGTTATAACAGAGCTTCAGAATGCCATTGCGTGTGCAGGAAGAATGTTCGAGCTTATAGAGGAAGAACCAGAAATTCCAGATGCACCATCAGCAGTTAGTGTTACAGATATTGATGGCAGGGTAGACCTTAATAACGTATACTTCTCATACACACCAGACAGAAAGCTTATAGAGGACTTCACACTTCACGTTAAGAAGGGACAGAAGATTGCGATTGTAGGTCCTACAGGCTGTGGTAAGACAACAGTAATCAACCTTTTAATGAGGTTTTATGATGTTAATTCAGGAAGCATAGATGTATCAGGTGTTGATATAAGGGATATGACAAGATATTCATTAAGACACGGTTTTGGTATGGTATTACAGGAAACATGGCTTAAGGCAGGAACTATCAGGGAGAATATCACTATGGGAAAGCCGGATGCCACAGAAGAAGAGATTATTGAGGCAGCTAAGGCTTCATACTCATACGGATTTATAAAGCGTCTTCCTAATGGGTTTGATACAGTGATTGGTGAGGACGGAGGAAGTCTTTCACAGGGGCAGAAGCAGCTTTTGTGCATAACAAGAATTATGCTTACAAGACCACCAATGCTTATTCTTGATGAGGCAACTTCATCTATAGATACCCGAACTGAAATAAAAATTCAGAACGCATTTAACAAGCTTATGGAAGGAAGAACAAGCTTTATAGTTGCCCACAGACTTTCTACAATACAGTCAGCAGATGTTATACTTGTTATGAAAGACGGACATATTATAGAAAAGGGTAATCACGAAGAACTGCTTGCGGCTGGCGGATTTTATAAGAACTTATATGAGAGCCAGTTCGATACAGCAACAGCATAGGAAGAATATGAGATTGTATATAACGGACATATCTGATGTAACCGAGGATATGTTTAACACTGGGAAAATGCTTGTGCCAGAGTACAGGCAGGAGAAGATTGACAGATATCAATATATGGAAGATAAGAGGAGAAGCCTTGTTGCAGGGCTTCTTCTTAATTATGCGACAAAGGACTATGAAGCTGGGAATTATATAGCTCATAATTATATAACTGGGAATTGTGTAGATAAGAATTATCTAATTGAGGCTTCCAAGCGGGAAAGAGAGAATATCCAAGCAGGACATTTATGGGAAAGTAATTCGGAATATGATATAGATATAAATAAGCTTATCAGCGGATATGATAAGGCTTATGATTATGATATCAAACTTACTGCGAATAATAAGCCGGAGTATGCGGATAAGAATATACATTTTAATCTTTCCCACACAGGAGATTATGTTGTATGCGCCATATCAGAAAATGCAGTTGGTGTGGATATAGAGCATACAAGAAAGAATTATTTAAAGGTTGCCAGAAGATTTTTTACTGATAATGAATGTCGGTGGATTGGCGAAGATGAGAATCGTTTTCTTAGAATATGGACATTAAAGGAAGCATATTCCAAATATACAGGACAGGGAATAGCTCTCACGATATCAGATACAGAGTTCAGGTATGAGAAGAATGATAAGGGGGAGGATATTATTAATGGTTATATTAATAAAGATAAGATAACTAATATTAATATTGTCCAGCTTAATAATATTAAGTCAGAATACGTTATATCTGCCATAGAAAAGACATTTTATTAACGATTATAAAATGAAATAAATGTATCAGAATTAATACAGATTTAATTATAAAAAAATGTGGAAATTTGCAATTTATGACTGTATAATGTTGAAAATAATGTAGGAATGTTGATTAATGTGTAAGCCGAAAGGCGGATAGGAGGAATAATGTCTGTAAAATATGTATTTGTAACAGGTGGTGTAGTTTCAGGTCTTGGTAAAGGAATCACAGCAGCTTCACTCGGTAGATTATTAAAAGCACGTGGATTTAAGGTGACTATGCAGAAGTTCGACCCATATATTAACATTGACCCGGGAACAATGAACCCAATACAGCACGGTGAAGTATTCGTAACAGATGATGGTGCGGAGACTGACCTTGACCTTGGGCATTATGAAAGATTTATTGATGAAAGTCTTAATAAGAATTCTAATGTAACAACAGGTAAGGTATACTGGTCTGTATTACAGAAGGAACGCCGTGGCGATTTTGGTGGAGGAACAGTTCAGGTAATTCCTCATATAACTAATGAAATAAAGAGCCGTTTTTATAGAGATTATTCAACTGATGAAACTAAGATTGCAATTATCGAGGTTGGTGGAACAGTAGGTGATATCGAATCACAGCCATTCTTAGAGGCAATCAGACAGTTCCAGCACGAAGTTGGACACGAAAATGCTATTCTTATACACGTTACACTTATTCCTTATCTTAAGGCTTCAGGCGAGATGAAGACAAAGCCTACTCAGGCAAGTGTTAAGGAATTACAGGGAATGGGTATTCAGCCAGATATCTTAGTATGCCGTACAGAGCACCCACTTGAACCTGGTATTAAGGATAAGATTGCATTATTCTGTAACGTGCCAAAGACACACGTATTACAAAATCTTGATGTTGAGATACTTTACGATGCACCACTTGCTATGGAAGAAGAACATCTTGCACAGGTAGCCTGCGAATGTCTAGAGCTTGATTGTCCAGAACCAGATTTAGATGAGTGGAGAGCTATGTGCAAGGCTTGGAAAAATCCAACTAAGAAGGTTACAGTTGCATTAGTAGGTAAATATATACAGCTTCACGATGCTTATATTTCAGTAGTTGAGGCATTAAAGCACGGCGGTGTATATAATTCTGCTGATGTCACAATCAAATGGATTGACTCAGAGACAGTTACTAAGGATAATGCCGCTGAATTATTATCAGATGTATCAGGTATTCTTGTACCAGGTGGATTCGGTGACAGAGGTGTAGAAGGAAAGATTCAGGCTATAAAATATGCAAGAGAGAATAACGTGCCATTCTTAGGTCTGTGCCTTGGAATGCAGCTTGCAATCGTAGAATTTGCAAGAGACGTTCTTGGATATGAAGATGCGCACAGTGTTGAGTTAAAGCCAGATACAACACATCCAGTAATTCACCTTATGCCAGATCAGGAAGGTATTGACGATATCGGTGGAACTTTAAGACTTGGTTCATACCCTTGTGTGCTTGCCAAGGATTCTAAGGCATATGAATTATATGGCGAAGAAACTATTAATGAAAGACATAGACACAGATATGAAGTAAATAATGACTACAGAAAAGTTCTTGTTGAAAATGGTATGCAGCTTTCAGGTATTTCACCAGACGGAAGAATTGTTGAGATGATAGAGATTAAGGAGCACCCTTGGTTCTTAGCAACACAGGCTCACCCAGAATTAAAGTCAAGACCTAACAGACCACATCCATTATTCAGAGGATTTATTGGCGCGGCACTTGAGTATCAGGAAAAGAATAACTAAGAGCGTGGCAATGAGAATTTGTGAGCAAAGGAAAGAAAATATATTAATTTGAGAATAATAAAAAAGTCCACAGTTGGAAATTTGATTTCTGGCTGTGGACTTTTTATGTGCGGTGAACTTTTGAAAATTGGACAATAAATTTAATATCAAAAAATGTCACGTTTTAATATTGATTTCGTTATATTAATAAAGAGAAACTTATACGTTGATTACATACGAAACTTAAGGAAAAAGATGGAAATAAATAAAAAAGCTAAAATGGAGCAATTATATTCCCTTTATGAGTCAGCCGTCTATGCTATTGCATATTCAATATTGAATAATGTTGAGCAGGCAGAAGATGTAACACAGGATACATTTTTAAAGATATATTCTTATCTTGATGATATAGAAGAAGTTGGCTCTAAGAGAACGAAAGCATTTATAACAAAGATAGTAAAAAACACAGCTATAGATATATATAGAAAAAATCAAAAAATATCAACATACAGTGAGAACATTGAAGATACTATGAGCGAGGATACAGACCCTGCCAATATAGTAGAAAGACAGCTTGTAACATTATATAAGCTTGATGCACTTGATAGTGCAATGTCTGATATTTCTGATTATCTGCGTAAGATTATTACAATGAGATATGGCTATGAATTAAAGATGACGGAAATAGCGGATATATTAGGAAAAGATAGCGCAACAATAAGAAAACAGATGGAAAGAGCTAGAAAATATCTTGCGGAAAAGTTAGAAAATGTAACGGAGGATATAAGATGACTGATAACAAAAACATTTTTACCAATAATAAAAAAAGTGATAGTCAGAATGTTAAAGATAATCTGCTTATAGATGAATTGGATACTTACAGTGATTATGTACACGAATTTTCAGATAGTTACAAGAATAGAAAAGAAGAATTTCTTAGAAGTCTGGAAAGTGTAAATGAACATAAAGCAACAGGCAAAGAAAATACTGTAATAAAAAATTTTAATAATAATAGAAAAATAAGTTCAATAAGAAGTATTAAGAGGGTATTTACAAGAAAATATGACAGGATTGCGGCTGCGGTAATATTAGCAATGATATTAATTCCGTGTACAGTATTAGCGGCAGAGAAGATAGTTAGTTACTATAATATTAATATTAAAAAGACTGGAAATTACAGCTATGATTTAGGCTTGAGAAAAGACAGCGATTATAATGCAAATACTAAATTCCATACAAATGTAAAAATAAATTTCAATACAGATTTAAGTGGTTACGATATAGAAACAGATGGAAGCAATTATAAACTTTCGTATGCAGGAAATGATAATTTAAAAGATAAAAATATATCGGTAATGCTTATAGGACTTAATGATAATGAAGATATACAGCTTAAATACATAACTGATGTAAAAGAAACAGAATACAGTGATAAGAAAATAGTATGGTTTACGCATAGTTATGGGGAAAATGCTGTAAATACTAATAATGGTAATTATATTAATGATATATTTGCAGTATATAGTGATTATGGATATGCAATAGAGATAAAAGCACAGAATAATACATCAGAAGATTTATTACAGGAATTAGTTAAAAATATTGAACTTGTGGAATGTGATGAAAGTGAAGCGGCACAGGCTAATTACAGGATATATAGGGATGAGTATGTGAAGGAAGATAATGAGGACATATATGCAGGTGAGTATACTGATATAAATTATAAATTAAATGATAAATTTAATATGCCGGATATGGATATGTATAGCAGTAATAAGCTTGAATATACAGTTAATAATTATACAGTTATAAGTTCAATACAAGATTTGGAAGACAGTCTGATTAATGAAGAAAACAATAATATATCAGATAAGAGTAACTGGATTTCATCAGAATTATTAGGTGAATTAATTAATGAGGATGGAACATTTATTAAATATAAAAGACCTGTAACTTATAATATGGGCGATGGAGTGAGCACACTTAATTCATATTATGAAGCAGAAACTATATCAACAAGATTGGTATTAGTGGATATAAGTGTTGAGAATACAAGTGATGAGTATATACAGAATGTAAGACTTATACCTCAGATATGTAGTCTGTACAGACATAATGGAAAGCTTATGATACCAAGGGAGTGTTATTCTAATAGCTTTGTTAATAGTGAGGGATATCCATTGTGTGTAATGTTTAAGTCTTCATTGGGAATAGTCAGAGATGCACAAAGTGTTAATAGAACAAGTGTTAATCCTAATGAAAACATACATATAATAGCGGGATATCTTGTAGATGAGGACAGGCTTGATGATATGCTTTTATTTTATAATTCGTATGGAAGTCTGGCATACGGAAAAGGAAAGCTGGCGAGTATTAAGCTCAAATAAAATAAGAAACAGTCGTAGAAAGGAGGGGGGAAGGCTTGTATAGCTGATGTTATACAAGCCTGTAGAGTATATGAAGAAGTATATAGTGTGTGTAACTGTGGTAATGCTTATTATGTTGTGTGGATGTAATAAGCAGAAAGCTACAGATATAGTTATAGATAATTCCAGATATTCACAGACAACAAAAGCTGACAATCCGTACAAAGACCAGCAATCAGAAAGCACAACAGAAAATTCACTTACAAGTATGGAAGCAAATGCAGTTGAACATTATGGTGGTGTGTATAAATGTAATGACAGTGTGAATATTTCAGATTTTGAAATAACGGTTCAGAAAGTAATAATAGATAAGACTTATGATGAAATAGAACTGGAAGCATCACAATATTTTAAGACAGAGTGGATACAGAAAGGTTCACTTAGTAATTATAATTCGGAGAATATGAGCCTTGTGTATGTGTATATAAAAGTAAAGAATATTGCCAGCAATACAGCAGAGTGTCCAATAGGAATGGCAAGCATAGGCAATTATTATGATGATAATAAATATTACCGTTTATCTGAATGTGCGGCAATATATCCATCTTCATATGAAAGGACAACACATTGTTTATATGATGATATAAATGCAGGTGAAGAAAAAGTATATATTGTTTTATTTAAGGTGCTAGACAACTATACAGACAATGATGGCAGTTATAGTCAGTTGCTTATAAATCCTTGTCTTGAATTAGAAATAAATCCAGCTACTCAAGGAAAAAAAGCACCATTAGTAATATTGGATAATATATCAAGAGAGTGAATAGGAATTCCTGATTAATTATAGAAAGGAACAAAACTATGAGGATAGGTGCATTGTTAAGGATAGAAGTGGAAAGAGCTTTTAAAAGCAGGATGTTTTGGCTTATGTTGTTGTTGGGAATTGTAATAACAGGAATAGAATTTGTTATAGCTCCGTTAAGATACAGTAAAGATATAATAGGTACATTTGATGGAAGCATAGGAAATACTATCAATACAGTGTTTAATTCGTGGTTTTTCTCATTGCAGAAAAATGCAATTCCGCTTAGACAGTTATATATTATGATAATGCCGCTTATGGCAGTATTCGCATATGGTTATAGTGCAGTTTCTGATATAAAGAGTGGGTATATAGAAAATATATATACCAGAATTGATAAAAAATATTACCTTATAGTTAAATGTGTGGTTTCACATATAGCTGGAGGAATAGTTGTTGTAGTTCCGTTGTTGATGAATTTGATAGCCTGTTCAATAATACTACCTTCGGTAAAAATGCAGGCAGTAGTTGGATTTTATGAACCACGGGGATTTAGTCTTTTATCAGGCGTATCATATACACATCCGTATATTTATATATTTATTGAATTGATGATTATATTTTTGTATACAGGCTTATTTACCACTTTTAGTGTTATGTTAAGCCAGATAGTTCCAGTGTATTTTATAACAATGATATTTCCATTTCTTCTTAATTATTTTTGCTATATAATTCAGGGATTTTTTAATTTAGAAAAATATAATCCTATCAGAATAATGACAGTTGGGTATTCATATAATAACACTTTATTGAACCTGATTATTGAATACATAATAATATGCGGCATTACATTTGCTGTATATATGTATAGGGGGATGCATAATGAAGTTTTATAAGAATTTTAAATTAAACCGCAAGGTTAAGTTGATTGCTATAGGTATTTGCATAGCTATAATGATATTTGTGTGGGCAGTCAATTATATTAAGATAAATGCGGCATTTCCAGAAGCGCAAGAAGTTATTTACACCTGTGAAGAAGCCTTGGAAGTTGAAGGACTTAGAATTGAACTTGAGGAAAGTGAACTTATGGACAATACGCAGCAGACAATAACAAAGTTCACAGATGAGAATATAATAACAAAACTGAAAAAAAGTAAAAAAGATTATAAATATATATATGTAAGGCTTAATGTATGCAACCAGTCAGATGAAGATAAGAATATTGAGGCATTAATTTATAATTTTGTTATGGAATGTATGCCATCTGGATGGAGTAACGGAGCAAGCAGTGAGTGTAATAAGGTCAACTTAAAGCCGGGGGAAAGTACAGATATAAAGATGGCATATGCTCTTAATGTGCCTGAAAATGCTGATATATCAAAAGAGGAATTTCATCTTGTATATCGTACATATCCTCAAAAAATTATGTTTGTGTTAAATATATAAAGTGGGTAGATGAATATAAATATGTTATTGAGGAAAAACAGTCTTAGAACATCAGAATATGAGATGAAATTAAGAAAAGAAACATTGATTTTATGTGAAATTCTTATAATTGCCGCATTTATTTATACATATATAATGTATGGAATTAGCCGTCCGGACAAAGGAGAGGTATGTATATATGATAATATTTTATATAGTGAATATTATGGTTTTGAAATGATACTGCTTATTTTTTTGTCAGTTATAATTCAGGCAGATTTAAGAAGCAGTCATAGGTGTGCAGTTATTATCCGTTATAAAAGCATAAGACATTATTGGAATAATATTTGCAAAAATATAACGGCAAAATGTATGGAAATGACAAGTATTCTTCTGATTAATATTATTGGGTTATGCATTATATTAAAAATATTTAATGTGCATATTAAAATATGTAACTGGGATATGGAGAATAGTAGATTTAGATTTGTATCCGGTTATACTATGGAAAAATGTCCATCTGTATATGAAATGGCTGTATATTTAAGTGTGCAGATATTTTCAATATTGTTTATAACAGTTATTATTTCGCAGATTGTATATTGGATAAGCAGTAATAAAAGTCTTGGAATGTTGGCTTCAATTATATGGGTATGTCTTGACAGATATACATATTTGACCAAGGTGTTGTTTAGCAGAATTACAATGATGCCTGGACAGATGGTTAGAAAATATGGTATTGGACCAGTAAGGTGTCTTTTATATCCTGTCCTGCTGTGTTTGATAATATATATAATTTCACTGCGTATTGTGCAAAAAAAAGATATTATGTATAAGGAATAATGATATGGTTTTATTAGATATCAAAGAGGGAATATTACAGAAGTTTTATAAATATATTGTTATAATTGTTATAACCCTATTAATCTCAGTTATGTACATATATACATATAATAATTTGATACAGGAAGGGAAAATAGATAATACAGGTTTTACAATAGCCGACATATGGATATATTGTTTCAGGGGAAAGCTGATAGAAGTATCCAACGGAATAGCGGAACTGCCATCAGTTGTATATCTTTTATTTCAGTTAATTATAGCATTTATTATAGGCGATTATGCAAGGGAAGATTATGACAGCAGGGCAAGATATATAATAGTTAGAACAAAGAGCAGAATAAGCTGGATTGCTGGAAAGATGGTCTGGGTATGGTGTGCTTTATCAACGGTATATTTGTGTATGCTTGCTACGCTTGAATTAGTCTGCATAATAAATTTACAGGGTAATATTGGCTGTGCTATTAATACAGAACTTGCATACAGGATTACAGGTGTTGAATTAGCGAATAACTGTAATACATCGGTTGTATTTTTAAAGCTATTGTTAATGTCATATATAACTTCATTGGCATTGGGAAGTTTACAGTTAATGGTATCATTTATAATTAATTCAGAAGTAGGATATATGATGGTAGTTATGGTAGTTATATTATCTGCATATATCAGAAATGCTTTGTGCATAGGCAATGCTTTTATGTATGTTAATACATCTTATATTTCAGGTGGAATAATAAATCCATTGCATATTATAGTTGTAAGCTGTCTTGTTATTATGATAAGCAATATTATATTGATTAAAAAGTTCAAGCGGATAGATATATTTTAAAATCTTAATAAAAAATAAATAGTATGAAACCTTTTATTAAAGGTTGATTTATAAATATTCCTTCTTTATAATGGGTATTGTCTGTTAATGTAAGTTATCAGACGATGAGAGTATAAAGAACTAGGAATGGAGAAGCCGAATGGATAATTACAACAACGGTAATAATTACGGTGGTGGTAATAATAACAACAGGAATAATGGTGGCGGCAATAATAACAATAATAAAAAGCCTAAGAACACCAGTCTTATTGTCTTTATTATAATTGCTGCGGTTATTACATTTATTGGAATAACAATGCTTAACAATCTCGTAAAGAATGCTACTTATAAGGAGATAACTTATAATGAGTTCATAGAGATGGTTAATAATGATGAAGTAAAGAGCGTTGCACTTGAACAGGATAGAATTCTTATTACACCAGTTGACAGTGCAGGGGATACTCCGGAAGCGAACAAGTTAGGCTACACATACTATACAGGATATGTTAATGATGACACACTTGTTCCATTACTCAAGAGAAAAGGTATTGAATTCTCAGGTTATATACCAGATTCTAATTCATCAATAGTAGAATTTCTGGTTGCATATGTATTACCATTCTTATTCATATATGTAATATTTGCCTTTGTATATAGAAGAATATCCAAAGGCGGCGGTATGATGGGCGGCATGGGTGTCGGCAAGAATAACGCTAAGGTATATGTACAGAAGAAGACAGGTGTTACATTTAAAGATGTAGCAGGACAGGATGAGGCGAAGGAGTCGCTTACAGAGATAGTGGATTTTCTTCATAATCCAGATAAGTATTCAAAGATTGGTGCCAAGCTTCCAAAGGGTGCTCTTTTAGTAGGTCCTCCGGGAACTGGTAAGACACTTCTTGCAAAGGCAGTAGCTGGTGAGGCTAATGTACCATTCTTCTCACTTGCAGGTTCAGATTTTGTTGAGATGTTCGTAGGTGTTGGTGCTTCACGAGTAAGAGACCTTTTTAAAGAAGCTACCAAGCAGGCACCTTGTATCATATTCATAGATGAGATTGATGCTATTGGTAAGAGCCGTGATTCAAGATATGGCGGCGGTAATGACGAAAGAGAACAGACACTTAACCAGTTATTAGCAGAGATGGATGGTTTCGATTCATCAAAGGGTATATTTATACTTGCGGCTACTAACAGACCAGAAGTTCTTGATAAGGCGTTACTTAGACCAGGCCGTCTTGACAGAAGAGTTATAGTTGACAAGCCAGACCTTAAGGGACGTATTGAAACACTTAAAGTACATTCTAAAGATGTGCTTATGGACGATACAGTTAATTTTGAAGAAATCGGACTTGCAACAAGTGGTGCAGTAGGTTCAGATCTTGCCAATATGATTAATGAAGCTGCTATCGCTGCAGTTAAGGCAGGAAGAAAGTATGTATCACAGAAAGATTTATTTGAGGCAGTTGAAGTTGTCATAGCTGGTAAAGAGAAGAAAGATCGGGTGCTCAGCAAGGAAGAGAAGCAGACAGTTGCTTACCACGAGGTAGGACACGCACTTGTTACAGCTTTAAAGAAAGACTCAGAGCCAGTACAGAAGATTACTATTGTACCAAGAACTATGGGTTCATTAGGTTATGTAATGCAGGTTCCAGAAGAAGAAAAGTACTTACAGAACAAAGATGAGCTTATGGCAAGACTTGTAACTTTAGTTGCTGGACGTGCGGCAGAGGAGATTGTCTTTGGCAAAGTTACAACAGGGGCTGCTAACGATATAGAAAAGGCTACCAAGATAGCCAAGGCTATGATTACACAGTATGGTATGTCAGACAGATTCGGACTTATGAATCTGGCAACAGTTGATGACCCTTACCTTAATGGTAATGCAAGACTTGACTGTTCTGATGAAACAGCTGCACAGATTGATGAAGAAGTCAAGAATATGTTAAAGGAATGTTATGAGGAAGCTAAGCAGCTTCTTATAGAGAACAGAGATGTCCTTGACAAGATTGCCCATTATCTTTATGATCACGAAACAATTACAGGTAAGGAATTTATGAAGATATTCCGCGAGGTCAAAGGTATTCCAGAACCAGTTGACACAACAGGTTTTACACATTCTGAAAAGGTTGCCGAGAGTGTAACATTCAATGAAGATGGAAGTTATTCATCTACACTTAGCGGACCTGCAGAAAGTGATATATGGAAGGGAATAGGAGATGCATCTTCTGATACAGCTTCATCCGGAGCAGATAATAAAGATACTGCGAAGAGCACTATTAACGAAGAAAATCCAGATATATTTAATAACAGCAATAATGAGTAACATACAATTATAATAGAATAATAAAGCATATAAGCTGATGTATATAAGCAGCAGGAAGATATTGGAAATTCATAATATCTTCCTGCTGTTTTTAATATTAATATATAGTATAAGCTACGGAACAATTTATTTTATATAAATAAATTAAAAATTTTAAAATATATAAACATAGACTTATAGTTCATCAGGCTATATAATTAAATACATAAAAGTTATGTAAGATTAGTAGAGTATATGATTAAAAACATTGATAAATATATAAAAGGATATATACAGACATCAGGCAGAAATACTTAAGAGTGTATTTATTAAAGAGTGGGGGAAAAATGAAAAGTAATAATATAATTAGTTATTTAAAATTAGTTATATGTATATTGTCTGTCATAGTATCAGCAGGGCTTATGGCGTGCAGTAATATACATAATAACGGCTCTAAGAGTTCAAGTAATGATTTAAAGCCTCTTATAATAGGCAGTGATAATTATGTGCCTTACAGTTATCTTGACAGTGATGGCAACTTTACAGGAATTGATGTTGAGATAGCAAGAGAGGCTTGCAGGCGTATGGGTTATACGCCAGTATTCAAGCAGATTGTATGGGATAACAAAGACATATATCTTAAAGAGGGAGCGGTAGACTGCCTGTGGGGCTGTTTTACAATGACCGGCAGGGAGGATAAGTACAACTGGGCTGGTCCATATATGTACAGCCGTCAGATAGTAGTTGTCAATAAAGACAGCGGGATAGAAAACCTTGATGATCTTAACGGCAAAAGAGTGGCGGTGCAGGTAACTTCCAAGCCGGAGTACATACTATCCAATACGAATACGCCGCAGGTTGGTGTGCTGTACAGTATGTCAACGATGGAAGAATTATATGCTAGTATGAGAAAAGGTTATGTTGATGCCATAGCAGGTCACGAAAATGCTATGAAAGTATTTGTACAGTCCAATGAGGAACATTTTGGTGTGCTTCGGGAAGAATTAAGTATGTCAGAGCTGGGAATTGCATTTTCACTTGATAATGACAGTGGAATTGATAAGAAGCTTACAGGGGTGCTTAATGAAATGAGGGCTGATGGCACAATACAGAGCATAGCAGAGAAATATGGGGTTGACGTTAGTATGGCAGTATGGGGGAACTAATGGAAGATAAGAGTAGAATATGGGGCATATCAGATGTTAAAGCATTTTTGATTTCAATAATTACAGGATTTATACTGTTGACAATAGTAGCTGTTATATTTACCGAAATAAGCAATGAAACGGTTAATAAGACAGCAGACAGGGTGCTGGATTTTGTGCAGACAAGAGTTAATACATATGAATACTTTATACAGAATGATAAAGTGAAAAGCTTGTACAGGCTTTCTGATAAGACACAGGAATTAGTAAGGTGTATGCAGTATGAAGATGATATTGATACATTTTTAGATGAATATATGTATAACCAGAGACTTGACGGAATAGTTGTTCTTGACGGAGAGGGTGAATGTGAATATTGCAGGGGAATGGAATATACGGATATTGATTCAGTTATAGACGACAGTAATGTAAAAGATGTCATTGAACACCCACAGAAGGTATATATAACAAGAGTTAATGCCAGGTCAGGGAGCATAACATATACCGAAAGCCAGAATGAGGAGTTTTCCGATATTGCTGTAGCGGCAAGAAAAGATACAAAAGGTGCAGTTATTACATATGTGAAGAAGGAAAGCTATGATAATAGTGGAGATATAAGCATTGACAGGCTCATATCAGGTTTTGAGTTTGATATGGATGGGATTGTATATATATCAGATGAGGACAAGGTGCTTAATTCCAATGACGAGGAGCTTCAGGGGCTTGATATGAAGGCACTGAGGCAAAGATATGATGGAGCTTGGGAAGAAAATGATAATGGTATTATAGCTGTACCATACAAAAATGATTATTACTATGGCAAGAGAAAGCAGATAGAGAATTATACAATATATGCGTTCTTTGCGGATAAGCAGGTATATTCTTTAAGAAACAGGGCGGTTGCTGCTGCATTATTTGTTTATATTGCGGTAATAGGTGTTGTCATGTTTGTAAGACAGCTTGTTATTGCCAAGGACGAAAGCAAAATGCAGCTACAGGAAATGGAATATAAAAGACAGCTTCTACAGGCGGCAGAGCAGGAGAAACGTGCCAATATTGCAAAGACAGATTTTCTAAGGCGAATGAGCCACGATATAAGAACACCTATTAATGGAATAAGAGGAATGGTCGATATATGCAGGTTCAATCTTGGCAACAGGGAAAAGGAAGAAGAATGTCTTGATAAGATTATGTCAGCCTCAGGCTTTTTATTAGATCTTGTAAATGATGTTCTTGATATGAATAAGCTTGAGTCGGGGGAGATTGCCATTAAAGAAGAACCATTTGAGCTTACGAAGATTATTAATGAGGTCAGCAGTGTTATTGAGACACAGGCAGATGAACAGTGTATCGATTATTCAGTTGACAGAGGTAGTATAGAATATGACAATCTGATAGGCAGTTCGCTTCATTTAAGGCAGATATTACAGAATATATTATCCAATGCGATTAAATATAATGTGCAGAATGGCTCTGTAAGATTTTTTTATAGTGAAAATGCAGCTGATGACGATACAGTTAAGGTTACTTTCATATGTGAAGACACCGGAATAGGAATGAGCGAAGAATTCCAGCAGATAGCTTTTGAGCCATTTGCACAGGAGAGCAGCAATGCAAGAACAGCTTATAAAGGAACCGGGCTTGGACTTGCAATAACCAAGAGGTTTATTGAGATAATGGGTGGAGAAATTGAATTTATTAGCAGACAGAATGTTGGAACAGAGTTTACAATAATATTACCATTCAAAATTAACCGTAACGTGACTGAAGCTAAGAATAGTAAATATGATGCACAGATGTCAATTGAAGGGCTTAAAGTGCTGGTTGCAGAAGACAACGAGATGAATATGGAGATTGTAAGCTTTATTCTTGATAATGCGGGTGCAAGGACTGTTGGAGTAAGCAATGGCAGGGAAGCACTGGATACATATATGAATTCAGATGCTAATGAGTATGATGTTATACTCCTTGATATAATGATGCCGGTTATGGACGGCTTGGAAACCGCAGAGAAGATAAGAAAGTCAGGAAGAGAAGATGCGGGTACTGTAATAATTATAGCGATGAGTGCCAACGCATTCTATGATGATATAGAACGGAGCATTAAAGCTGGTATGAATACACATATAGCAAAGCCAATAGATGCTGATGAATTAGTTAATATAATTGCCAGACAGGCAGGCAGATAATAGATGTGACACTAAGAGAATGATAATAACTAAATATATGCGTATAACATCCGTGTAAATAATTAGCAGTAATACATATATATTATTTTGTGATATAGACGATTATTGGTAAATGTTCACACGGATTTTATGCAATGTATTACAAAAAATACATCAAAACCTAAAAATTTCAGTAATTGGTACCCGAGAACTATAAAAATCAGTAGTACATTTTCGTCAAAAGTTGTAATCTTATAGAAAATATGCAATTGGTTTTGTGTAAAAGTTACAAAACATTGTATTGTTAAGAAAGGGAGAGTATGGACTATGAAATCAAGACGTAGAAGAGAATGGTTTCGCAGAAGTTCGGCTATGTTTATGGCGTTAGCTTTAATCATATCTGGACTTTCATTGCCGGAGGGCTTGTTTAGCATTACAGCCAAAGCGGCAGAAAAAGCCAGTGCAGAGTGGACAGTAAGTTCTAAAATGTATGCAGATGGCGATAATGATAATTCAGTTACGGAATTGAACGGCAAATCAGGTAAGCTGGTTAATTCTAATAATGATGAATTATTAATAAATGCAAATTCAGGTAAAATGGCTAATAGAAGCCTGAAAGCAGTCAGTACTAATAAGGATTTTCAGGTTAATGCAGGAACAGTAATGACTTTTCCTGTGATTAATAATGCGAAAAGTTGTACAGTAACATTGCAGGCAAGTAGTGGAATAACTGTAGATGATATTGAATGTACAGGAATGAATGATGTTAAAGTGACATCAGGTGGAAGTAAAAGCTATGTAATTACTGGAATGGTAGATAAAAATGCAACAACAGTATCTGTTAAGTTAAAAGCACAGAAATATCTTTATATGATAAAGGTTGACTCATCAACAAGTTATGCGACAACATCTGCTTCATTCGCAGATGGTGGGGATACTAAAGCTGAATGGGGATATTCAGAAACAGTTTTATCAAGTAAAGGTTCTAATACAATAATTCAAAGTGATACAGGAACTTATACTAATGGTGATAAAGATGTATTATATGTTGATGCATCATCAGGTAAGTTTTATCCAACGACAGGTGATAGAATTCAGGTTAATACTGGTACTAAGATAGTTATACCGGCAGCGGGAGATAAGGCTGTTATTAAACTTACTGTCAATAAGAACGTAGGTACAGATAAGGACAGCATATTAGGAAATACACTTAATATAACAGGAAGTGACAAGGTCTTAAGAAAGATGGAATGTATTTCCTGTGTTGAAAATTCTGACAAAAATTATGTTGATGTGGAATTTGAATGTTATCTTACAGGAGATGAAGGAGAGCTTACATTAGATGTTAAAACTAATACATACATTAGAAATCTTTCAATCGAATGTGTAGAACTTAATAAGAAAGTAATAAATGGAACTATTACATCTAAATCAGATATTCCATCTGATATGCAGGTTGTAGCGACTAATAATACAACTGGACTTACATATACATCAGATATAACAGTTGCAGAGAATGGCAAGAGCGGTACATATTCAATTGAAGTACCAGCAGAAGATGAAGTTATGGAATATGAGATATCACTGAGCAATCCGGCATACCAGATTAAGAGTGGTATTTATAAACATAGTGTAAGTACAGAGACTGCTGCCAGGATTACAGCAGATTTAACTGTCATTAGCCTTGATACCTGCACAGTAACAGGTAAGATTAATGGCATTACTGAGGGTTATTATACAGAAGGCCTTGAACTTGTATTTACAACAACTGAGGAAACAGACTATGTTCCAGAAGTAACTATTGATACAGATACTTGGAAATATACAGCTAAGTTTGAAAAAGGTGTTTCATATAGTGTAGCCGTAAAGGGTGCTAATGACTATGAAGTAACTTCTGTATCAGATGGAATTAAATATTCAGAAGATGCAGAATTAGATATAACTGTAGGACTTAAGCCAACATATGCCGTTACAGTAAGTCTTCCGGAAGAACCTGATTTAACAGGCAAGAATGTAAAATACATATATATGAATAATGATGATGGATATGAATATGTATTTACAGATAAGGATGCTATTAAGTTAAGAGAGGGTTCATATACACTTACACTTGGTGGTGATTTCCTTGCACTTCCATACAAGGTAAAGTCAGGTAACACAGTTACAGTAAAGGGTGCTGAAGCATCACATAAGCTTATATTTGAGCAGGTTACAAGCTGGTCTTTTGTTAAGAGTGATGATGGTGATTATTATGATGATAATATTATGGGAACAACAGGCTACTACAATGGTTTAGCTATTGATGCTACAAAAGGTAAGTTAGTTCCTAATGGACCAAGCCCTAATTCAGCACAGTTTACTACAGGAGCTAAGATAACAATACCTGTAAGTGGAAAGTGTACTATATCAGTAAAATCATATGCACCAGCAAGTACATATGCACTTTACACAATAGCGGGTGAGCCGGCATCAAAAGATGATGTGACAACAGTATATAATTATGAAGATGAGAGCGAAGGAACAGTTGAAATTGTATCAACAGGTTCAGCTTACATAGTTTCAATATCTATAGTATATGCAGCTAAGGATGTTGAATATAATGAACAGCCAGCTATGCCTAAGACATATGATTATGGTACAGCTTCTAATCTTGTTGTACAGCCTACAGGACAGAAACTTGTTCTTACACAGACAGGTGGTACATTAAATACAACTACAAACACTGATAAGTCAACTAATATCAATAATACAGTAAGCTTCTTTGGATTTGATGAGACTACAGATGCCAACAAGCTTACAGCAGATATAACAATTACAGAGTGTGGTTCAAGCAATACTAATGGTATATTCTTTGGTGCATTTAACAAGAATTATATAGACACCGTAGGAATACGTAATTCTAATGCACTTAAGATGGTTTACTCAAAGAAGCCATCAGATCTTGCAGGTGCTTCAAGTAAAGTGGATACAACTATTCCAGCAGGAACTGTTGTGACATTTACAGTTGAAAAGACAGACGATGCTCTTGTTATCACAGCAACACCTAAGGGTGGAGAGACTAAGACAGCTACATATTCTTATAGTGCAAGTGATAATCTCTTATTTAATGCAGATAAGAAAAATACAGCAGTATCATATGGATTTGTATTAGCAGGTGTTAAGGCAACTATCCAGAATATGAAGTATATAGCACAGGACGGAACAGTTCTTTACGACCAGAATAAATGCTACAATGCAGTAGGTACAGCACCAGTTGTTAAGGAAGTTACAGCTAAAGCAGCTTATACAAGAGATTACATCACAGTAAGCTGGACAGATGAAGTACCAGCCGAAGGCGATGGTTTATATGTGCTTGAAGTATCAAGAGATAACGGAAAGAGCTGGGAAAAGGTTGCATCAGACATTACTGAGCCAACATATAAGTATTCAATTAAGGATGCCGGAGATTATAAGTTCAGAGTGGCTGGTAAGTTAGGTATTAATGGTGAGATTAATGATTATGTTGAATCAGATGCAATAACAGTAATAGCAGCACTGGATTCACCAAAGGCAAGCATAGCTTCAAGTGCAGATACAGTTGATCTTGTATGGGATGCAGTAGATAAGGCTGACCAATATGAGGTATATCGTTATTCATACGATGAGACAGCAGAGAATGCTTCAAAGATAGCAACAGTTACAGAATGTGCTTATAAAGATAAAGATGTAACAGCAGAGATGCCATATTACTATTATATAATAGCTTATTCACACGTTAATGGAAAAGTAGATAACTACAGTAACCCATCAGATACTTTATGGACTGTTCCAACAGCAGGACATACAGGTAAATATGTATATGAAGATGATGCTGTTAAGTATACAATAACTAAGAAGTCATATGACACTGTATACAATGGAAAGATTACAATTGAAGGTGTAGTTGAAGAAAATGTAACAGCAACGCTTTATGTTAATGGCAGTGAAGCAGCAAAGACAGATGTTAAAGAAAAAGAAAGCTTTGCATTTAAAGACATTGCTATTGAAGAAGGAAGAAATGATGTTGAATTAATATTCACAGATAAGAAAGGTAACAAGACTAGAGAAACATTTAATTATGTATATCTTACTAATTACAACAAGGTTGTAGATAGTGCATACACAGGAACTGATGGTGAGGAGGTTAATGGAATACCAACTTATAAGACAGTTCAGGCGGCAGTAGATTCAGTTGCTTCTGATAACACGAGACGTGTAATTATTCTTGTTAAAGAAGGTGATTATGAAGAACATCTTGTTGTTAAATCTCCTTATATAACACTTATAGGTGAGGATAGCGAGAAGACAAGAATATATTATGATGTTAAGGAATTAGCTGGTGGAGATATGTCTTTAAGATGTGCTGTAAGAATAGATAAGACAGCAACAGGCTTTTCGGCAGAGAACCTTACAATCGAGAATACTTATAATTATCTTGGTGATGGTACTAAGTCAAATGAATCAGCAGATGCTTTAAGAAATGATGCCAATGAAACATCATATATCAACTTAAGAATACTTGGTTATCAGGATACGCTTTGTGCTAATGGTGGCACTCAGTATTATTACAAGTGCTATATAGCTGGTAATGTGGATTTCATATATGGTAATGAGCCTATGGCATTATTCAATGATTGCAAGCTTGTATTCCGTTACAATGCTAATAAGAATTCAGGCTATGTATCAGCTCCTAAGGCATCAGCCTCTGCAACATATGGTCTTACATTCTTTAACTGTCAGGTTCTCTCAGAAGAGGGATGCTCAGGAAGTAAGTATTATCTTGCAAGACCTTGGGGAGCAGATGCTTATATTACTTGGATTAACTGCTATATGGGTAAGATATTAAAGCCGAATGCTTCTAATCCATATACAGATATGAGTGGTAATTTGGCTGCCAATGCAAGATTTTTCGAGTATGGAAGCTATGGTCCTGCATTTGCAATTAACAATAACAGAAGACAGATATCTGCTACGAAAGCCAATGAAATGACTTCAACATCATATCTTGGCTGGGATCCATATACATCAGTAGATACAATAGGAACAAAGTATACAGGTACTGTTAAGACAGACAGCACAGACAGATATGTAGAGAAAGAATATGTATCAGATACTTATTCACAGACAGAAGGTGATGATACAGGACTTGCACAGTATGCACAGGAAGGTTATGCACAGAGTGCTAATGTAACAGGTGGTGGATTATTAAAGGAAACATCAGATAACTATTACACAGCAGGTACAGCAGAAGAATTTCTTAATGCAATACAGAGTGTAAAGAAGAGTGGTAAGGCATCAGTAATCGAGCTTACAGCAGATATTGCGCTTGGTGATAAGGAAGTTAATAACTTTGACAGCTACAGCTCATTTATAACAGCACATAAGCTTGAGCCACTTACACACCCAACACTTTTAAAGACAGGTGTATCAATGCTTAAGCTTGCAGATATGAGTAATCTTACAATCTACTCTAAGAATGGAGCTAAGATTACACATACATGTATAGATATAACAGGCTCTAATAATATCATCATAAGAAATATTGAATTTGATGAGATATGGGAGTGGGACGATTATACAGAAGGTGCTTATGATCGTAATGACTGGGATTATATGACAATAGAAAAGGGAAGCTCTGATATATGGGTTGACCACTGTACTTTCTATAAGTCATATGATGGAGTTATTGATGTTAAGACACCAGTTAATGACAGTAATATAACAATATCATGGTGTGAATTCCTTCCAGCAAGTGAAGATAATGTATTCTTTGATGAAATGATGAATGCTATGAAGGCTAATCCAGATAACTACCCATATTATAAGCATTTGCTTGAAGAGGGTATGACAGATCAGCAGATATACAATTATGCTTATGGTCAGAAAAAGACTCATTTATTAGGACAGTCTGATGATGATTCATCAGCTAAGAATATTAAACTTACACTTGCTAATAACTACTATAAGAATTCGATGGATAGAATGCCAAGACTTCGTTATGGTACAGCACATGTATACAATTGTATTATGGATGCACAGGATTTAAGAGAAATGCGTCTTGATATAGAAAAGACAAATCCGGAATTAGCTAAGAAAATTGTAAGTAATGGTGCATCATCTAACTGTGGAGCTCATATGTTACTTGAGAACTGCTATATGTCAGGTATAACTAATGCACTTATAAGTGGTAACGGAAGCAGTCCAGCAGGTTATATTAATGCATTTAATACAATCTATATGCTTGACGGAGTCCAGCAGGAATTAAAGGTAGCTCTTAATACTGATAAAGAAGGTGAAGTAGCATTAGTTCAGGATAAAGATGAATTCAAGAAAGACCTTCCTTATACTGGCTACACATTATATGCAGCTTTAGAACTTGATACTAAAGTTAAACCATATACAGGTGCAGGAAAGCTTACACTTACAACATTACAGTGGGAGAAGACTTCTTACAATGAAGCTAAGCAAGAACATACAGAACATGTATGGAATGATGGTGAAGTACAGAAAGAAGCAACTTGTACAGAAGAAGGTTCAAAGTTATATACTTGTATAGTATGTGGAGATACTAAGACAGAAGTAATTCCAGCGGCAGGACATAATTATAGTACAGAATGGACTATCGATAAGGAAGCTACTACTACAGAAGAAGGAAGCAAGTCACATCATTGTACAGTATGTGGTGACAAGGCAGACATTACAGTTATTCCTAAGCTTGAGAATACACAGCCGGGCGACAACGATAATAAGCCAGGTGACAACGATAATAAGCCGGGCGACAACGATAATAAGCCAGGCGACAACGATAATAAGCCGGGTGATAACAACAAGCCGGGTTCAGATAACTCTGATGTTAAGACAGATATTAAAGTTTCAGTATTGGTAGATGAAAGAGTACCGGAAACAGGACTTGTAGATTCAACAGAAGACATTATTAAAGCTATCCTTACAGAAGATGAAGCTAAACAGGCAGAAGATGGTGTAAAGGTTGATATTGCACTTACTGTAAAGGATAAGAGTTCTAATCTTACAGAAGATGAGAAGAAACTTATTAATAGTAACATTAAGGACAATCAGGCTGCTGGATGCATACTTGATATTCAGTTACAGAAGATTATAGGTTCGCAGAAGTCTGATGTATATGAACTTAACAGTGCAATTAATATTAAGGTTAAGTTAAATTCAGACCTTATTAATAAAGATTCTTCAAAGACAAGGAAGTATAGTGTAATAAGAATTCATAATGGGGTATCAGATATTCTTAGTGCCACATTTGATGAAGCAACAGGAGAACTTACATTTGCAACTGATAGATTCTCAACATATATTGTAGTCTATGAGGATGTTGCTAATTCTAATACAGAGGATAAGAGCAATGTATCAGGAAATGGCAGTGCGGCAGATAATAATGATGTGGCAGAAGACAGTGCTGCAACAGCAGATGATAGTGCGGCTACAGCTGATACTCTCTCAGTTACAAGAACAATAATTCTTCTTGCAGTTCTTATGATTAGTGCAGGTGTTATATGTCTTACATTATATAGAAGAAAAGAAAATGCTTAGAATTATATACTTAATAATATAAGCTGATAATATAAGCAGATAATAAAATGGCAGTCACATAAAGTGATACAGCATACTTTCTGGTATATCCAGCGGAGGAGTGTAATCACGGTGGCTGCCTTTTTATGTAATAGGAAATTCTATAATTATTAAAAAATGTAAAAATAAGTTGAATTATGTAGAAAATAAGATTATATTAATATAAGGCAATTTTCGATATGAAGTTTGCAGGAAAACGGCGCAAGCCTGCCGAAGGAGTAACACTCTCAGGTGCCAGCATCTGCTGGCGCAACTGTAAATGGATCGACTCTCTGGAGAGTTCTGGATAAACACAGAGGCCGAAGGTGCAACATATAGTTCTTTATAAGCAGTTAATAATGTGATTATAAGACAACATTATTAATAACAACATTGTGACTTCTTATAAAGTGGGTATATGAATCTCTCAGGCAAAAGGACAGAGAAGGCATAAAGTATAGTATAACTTGTTATATGATAAGTTGTATATTCTAAAATGTTATTTCTGCTTTTATATTTATTCAGGCAATATTGTCTATAATTCCAATGCATTAAGTAAAAGTCTGCATATTAGCAAAGTATTTAGTAATGTACGGCATTTGCGGTGTTGGGACAGTATAGGCTTGTACTATGCTGTAGTTTAGATATGAAAGGTAGAAAGTACAATGTGGAATTCAATTAATCAGATTCTTGCGAACATTGATAATTTCGTATGGGGTGTGCCGCTTATGGTAATTATCCTTTTTGGCGGAATATTATTGACAGTTCGTCTTGGTTTATTACAGATCAGAAAGCTCCCTTTAGCATTAAAATGGATGGTTAAAAATGAAGAAGAGGCAGAAGGTGAAATTACAAGTTTTGCCGCACTATGTACAGCGTTAAGTGCAACTATTGGTACTGGTAATATCGTTGGTGTTGCAACAGCAGTCTGTGCAGGTGGTCCAGGTGCATTATTCTGGATGGTTATAACAGCATTTTTCGGAATGGCAACTAAGTATTCAGAAGGTCTTCTTGCTGTTAAATACAGAGTTATAGGAGAAGACGGACACAGTCTTGGTGGACCATTCTATTATATAGAGCAGGGAATGGGCAAGAGCTGGAAATGGCTTGCTAAGTTATTTGCATTTTTTGGTGTATGTGTTGGACTTTTTGGTATTGGTACATTTAGTCAGGTAAATGGTATTTCAAGTGCGGTTAATGGATTTTTTGATGCGAATAATGAGCATTGTGTCAATATTCCATTTCTTGGCGAGTACTCATGGTCAGTAGTAATCGCTTCACTTATTCTTGCAGTCTGTGTTGCACTTGTGCTTATAGGCGGTGTTAAGAGAATTGCAAGCGTAAGTCAGGTTGTAGTGCCATTTATGGCAATTATATATGTATTATTTGTTGCGGTTTTAGTAATAGCTAATATTACTAGAGTTCCTGCGGCATTTAAGATTATTGTTCAGGCTGCATTTTCTCCTAGGGCAATCACTGGCGGAGCAGTCGGAAGTATGCTTGTTGCTATGCAGAAAGGTGTTGCAAGAGGCATTTTCTCTAATGAGGCTGGTCTTGGTAGTGCACCTATAGCAGCGGCTGCAGCACAGACTAACGAACCAGTAAGACAGGGACTTGTAAGTATGACAGGTACATTTATTGATACAATTGTAATATGTACTCTTACAGGACTTTCAATTGTAATTACAGGTGCCTGGCAGGTTGAAGGCCTTGAGGGTGTATCAGTTACTACATATGCGTTCCAGAATGGACTTCCATTCCCGGCACAGGTATCTTCTTTTGTGCTTATGCTCTGTCTTGTATTCTTTGCATTTACAACAATTCTTGGTTGGGACTATTACAGCGAAAGATGTCTTGAATATCTTAGCGGTGGTAATATGAAGCACGTTAAAATATACCGCTGGATATATATATTAGCAGTATTTATCGGACCTTATATGACAGTAAGTGCGGTATGGACAATTGCTGATATATTTAACGGACTTATGGCACTGCCTAATATGATTGCGTTATTCGCATTGAGCGGAGTTGTGGTTAAGGAAACTAAGAGCTTCTTTGAAAGACATAATAATGAAAAGCTTTAATTTATAAATATTGTAGATATCCAAGAGTTCTTTAAAATAAAGCATTGAGCGGAAAAACTATAAAATAAAGCATGTTTAAATGAAAATAATGGACTTATAAAATAATGGCAATATCTCCTGTCCTTAAGTGGCGCGGAGGTATTGCCATTATTTGGTATATTAATCCGGTGTATTGACAAAAAATGATATGTTCATATATACTTATCAAAGTTAGTTATGATTAACTAAAGTTAGTCACAACAAGATAATAAGAAAGGACATCGAAACATTAATGAAGAATATCATTAAATCCCCAATTAAACTTTTATGGCTTATGATAGGAATTGTGTCAATGGTACTCGGTGCAATAGGTGTCGTACTTCCAGTATTACCAACAACGCCATTTTTATTATTAGCATCTTTCTGCTTTGCCAAAGGCTCTGACAGATTTCATATGTGGTTTATTGGAACAAAGCTTTACAAAAAACATCTTGAAAGCTTCGTTACCAGCCGTTCAATGACATTAAAGACTAAGTTGTGCATACTTCTGCCAGCATCAGCAATGCTTATATTGGCAATGCTTGCAATGTCTAATATATATGGGCGTGTATTTATTGTATTTTTGATAATATTCAAGTACATATATTTCTTTACAAGAATTGAAACAGTTAAGGCGTAAGCTTATGCCTGTTAGTTAATTATAGGCTTGGAAAATGTTTTCACGAGTTCTACAAGCATATCAACAGTTTTGTCCATACCTTCGATGGTTATGTGTTCGTAAGGACCGTGGTAGGCGTGTCCGCCAGTGCCAAGGTTAGGGCAGGGAAGTCCCATATAACTTAACATACAGCCGTCAGTGCCACCTCTTATTGGAAGTATAAGGGGTGGTATATTAGTATTCTTGCAGGCTTTCACAGCATTTTCTATAAGAAACATACATTTTTTGATAATCTCAGCCATATTGCGGTACTGGTCAGTGATAGTGAGCTGTACAGTTCCAGCACCCCATTTTTCATTCATAATCTTTTCAATGTGGCACAGTGTGGCTTTCTTTGCTTCAAATAACGAAGCATCGTGGTCACGGATTATATAATTAAGGTGTGCTTCTGCAACATCACCAGACATACTTATAAGATGATAGAAGCCTTCGTAATTCTCCGTTTCCCTTGGTATCTCCATAGCCGGCAGGCAATTATTAATTTCCATAGCTACTAAGGAAGCGTTAATCATAGTATCCTTAGATGAGCCGGGGTGGACATTAAAACCTTTCACAACATATTCAGCTTTGGCGGCATTGAAATTCTCGTACTGTATCTCACCCTCAGTATCGCCATCAACAGTGTATGCGTAATCAGCTCCGAAGCGTTCAACGTCAAAATGTTGAGTACCCATACCAATCTCTTCATCAGGCGTAAATGCTACGCAAATTGCAGGGTGTTCAATATTATTAGCAGTGATATATTCAATCATAGTAAGAATTTCAGCAATTCCAGCCTTATCATCTGCACCAAGAATAGTTGTTCCATCAGAAGTTATAAGAGTTCTGCCCTTTAAAGAAGCAAGATGTGGAAAAGTATCAGGACTTAATATAAGTCCGCTGTTACCAAGCAATAAGTCTCCACCATCATAATCAGGAGTCACAACAGGATTGATATCACCATTGCAATAATCAGACACAGTATCCATATGGGCAATAAAACCAATTGAAGGAAGCTTCTCAAGCCCCTTAGTTGCAGGCAGTCTGCCATAAAGATAACAATGTTTATCAAGCTTAACATCACTAAGTCCAAGCTCAGTCATCTCGTCTTTAAGAAGCCCAGCCAGCTTAAACTGACACTCAGAAGAAGGTGACTTTCCACTCTCTTCATCACTAGGAGTTCTGACAACAACATACTTTAATAATCTTTCATAAGCTTTCATAACAAATCCTCATTTCTGTATATATTATAATATTCCCCGTCCTCATAAAATTAAAACCATAACCTGATATAATTCCCTCATATAATATAACACAACCCACAAAATTATGTTAAAATAAATCAGAGGTTAATAGACTAATAGATTAGGAGAAATA
Source organism: Lachnospira rogosae (ex Hitch et al. 2025) (assembly GCF_040096455.1). Taxonomy (NCBI): domain Bacteria; kingdom Bacillati; phylum Bacillota; class Clostridia; order Lachnospirales; family Lachnospiraceae; genus Lachnospira; species Lachnospira rogosae (ex Hitch et al. 2025). Next base: position 295,924 of record NZ_JBBMER010000003.1, read on the forward strand.
CTATGAACAACATTAAAAAACTTTCCACTGCTGGTGTCCTATGTGCAGTCGCAGTAGCTGGAAGCCTGATTTCATTTCCTGTATTTGGAAGTAAATGTGCACCAGTACAACATATGGTTAATATATTCTGTGCCGTCCTTTTAGGACCCGGATACGGCGTAATGGCGGCATTTGTTGCCTCACTTATAAGAAATCTGCTTGGAATGGGAAGCCTTATGGCATTTCCGGGAAGTATGTTCGGTGCATTGATATGCGGTATTGTATACAAAAAGACCCATAATATTATTGCAACAATGATAGGAGAAGTAGCAGGAACATCAATACTTGGTGGTTTATGTGCATATCCGGTTGCAATATTCCTTATGGGAAAAAGTGCCGCAGGAATAGCATTTTATGCGTATATAATTCCATTTTTTATATCAACTGCCATGGGTGCGGTCATATCTGGAATAATAGTATTCAGCATAAAAAAGGCAGGCTTGTTAGTTAAGATTCAGGACAATCTTGCAGGATAGACAATTCAATATGCAAAATCGATAGGCATATATAGGAGAATACAAGCTATTATAAGCAATGATAAAAGACGTTGTAATATTCAATACAGTGATAATCATATATGGAAAAAGACAAGCTTTCTGTATAGAAAAGAGGGTTTTAGTGAATGTTTGAAAATATAATAAAAAATGTGCATAACAGACATCCGCTTATCCACTGCATAACGAACTATGTGAGCATTAATGATTGTGCCAATATAGTGCTTGCATGCGGTGGTGCACCTATAATGGCGGAGGATATTAATGAGGTGAGCCAGATAACATCAATATGCCAGGGACTTGATATTAATATCGGGATGCTTAATGATAATAAATTATCATCAATGCTTAAAGCAGGTGCTACAGCCAATGAACTTGGAATACCAGTAATACTTGACCCTGTTGGTGCTGGTTCATCAGATTACAGAATTAAAGCTGTCCAAAATCTTATGTCCAATGTACAGTTTGGTGTTATAAGAGGAAATGTATCCGAGATAAAAGCGATAGCCGAAAAGCAGGGAATTCATAATATAGCAGCTGGAGTATATGAAACTATGCAGAAAAATAAGTCTGCTATGGGTGTTGAGGCGGGGATTGCCGATAAAATTACAGATGATAATATAAAAGAAATGGCAGATTTTATTAATAAGCTGTCCCAAAAGACAGGTGCTGTGATTGCGGTTACAGGCGGAATTGATATGGTTGCTGATGAGAACCGCGTATATGCAATAAGGAATGGTCATAAGATGATGAGCCTTGTTACCGGTGCCGGTTGTCAGCTGTCAGCTCTTACATCAGCATATGTAGCAGCGGATAAAGAGCATATATTAGAAAGTGTATGTGCAGCTGTTAGTGTAATGGGAATAAGCGGAGAGCTTGCATACCGCAGAATGGCAGAAGTGGATGGCAATGCAAGCTACAGGAATTATATAATTGATGCTGTATACAATATGACAGACGAAACTTTGAAAGAATTGGGAAGAATAGAGCGTATATAGTGTGTAAAAATATGAAATATATACAAGATATGTGAAAACATGGTGTATATAAATGATACAGATATATATCGTGACAATGCATAGGTATATAATATTTGATAGCAGAGGAATAATATATGAGCAGTTATTTTTATTTTACAAGACACGGACAGACTATATGGAATGTAGAGAATAAAATATGTGGTGCGACAGACATTGCACTTACAGAGCTTGGACATAAGCAGGCAATAGAATTAGGTGAGTGTATCAAAATGGGAAATATACATATTGATGAGATATTATATTCTCCACTTATAAGAGCGGCTGACACAGCAAAGCATATATCAGAAACCGCTGGCATACCGTGCAGAATGGAAATACGGTTAAAGGAGCAGAATTTTGGCAGATACGAGTCTACACCAAGAGATGGCAGGGAATTTGCTGCGGCTAAGATGAACTTTGTTGATGATTTTGACGGTGGAGAGACAATGCTTCATCTGAGTCAGAGGATATATAATCTTATAGATGATATAAGAAATGACAATTCTGATAAAATATATCTTCTAGTTGCGCATAATGGTATTTCGAGGATTGTCGAGTCATATTTCAGAAATATGAGCAATGATGAGTTTTCAGGCTTTGGAATTAAGAACTGTGAACTTAAAAAGTATGAATTTAAAGATAAAAATGCTTAGAAAATGCGTAGAAGGTGTGTGTAAAGGAGTAACAATATATGGATTATAAGCTTCTTATTGATACAGCGGCTCTTGCGGGTATGATTATGTTAGAAAATGGAGCAGAGATATACAGAGTTGAGGAAACAATCGATTATATGCTTAAAACGTCAGGTTTAAAGACTACACAGGCATTTGTTGTATCAACGGGATTTATGATTTCTTTAGATGATCCGTCAATAGATGCACTGACAGTTGTCAGGAGAGTGGACAGAGGGGCAACCAACCTTAATATGATAGCTCAGGTCAATGACATATCAAGAAAGTTTTATAAAGGAATAATATCATTAGAGGAGGCATTTTCGCAGTTAAAGCATTTAAAGAAGAATCAGTATCCGTGGTGGTTAAAGGATATATGCACAGTATTCGTTGGGCTTTTCTTTACGGGAATGTACGGCGGCAATGGCGTGGATATGCTGTTTACAGGGATAGTTGGCGTATTCTTGGCTATATGGTTACACGCCGCCGGCAGTATGAAGCTTAATTCCCTTATAAAAGACCTGACAGCTTCTATTATATTGTCAGTTGTGGCAAGGGTACTCATTCATCTTAATCCACTTGCCCATCTTGATTTAATAATAATAGGTTCGATAATGGTACTTGTTCCCGGGGCTGCAATAACCAACGCAATAAGAGATACTCTCCACGGCGACTACGCCTCTGGCAATGCCAATATCCTCCAAGCCTTCACCGAAGCCGCCCTAATAGCCCTGGGCGTCTACATAGGCCTGGTAATAATATCCTAAAAACGAGCCGCCGGTCCTTAGCCGGCAGCCCAAGCTGGCGGCTGAGTACCGCTGCGAGCGGCACTCAGCGCAAGCGTGTCGCCGTTGTACTTGCTGGGAGCTGGCAATCCAGCCACAACGTAAATAATATCACCCACACATCAAGGAAAAGATAAAATTCAGGAGGCCATCCATATGCTACTTCAATGCCTATTCGCTTTCGGTGCAATCATAACATTTTCAGTAATAATAGAAGCCCCAAGAAAATGCCTGCTAGTTAACGGCATACTAGGTCTTGCAGGCTGGGCAATCTATTTGTATACAGAACAGTTCACATCAGTTCTTATGGCAACCTTTATGTCAGGACTTGTGCTTGCAATAATCTCCCACATACTGGCAAGACTTTTAAAGACACCGGTTACAACAACACTTATACCGGCGATATTAACAATAGTTCCTGGAGCTGGAATGTACCAGACGGTATATTACCTGTTCACATCAGATACACAGCAGGCATTATCAAGTCTTGTTGGAACAATTGGTGCGGCAGGGGCAATTGCGATAGCCATATTTATTGTTGATGCATTAGTTGCTGTAGTTAAACGTATTGTATTATAAAGGAGAGACGGTATGACATTACAACAGCTGTCTTATCTTATAAAAGTTGCTGAGTGCGGCAATATAACAGAGGCTGCGGAACAATTATATATATCACAGCCAAGTCTTAGCACGGCAATAAGCAATCTTGAAAAAGAGATGGGTGTTACAGCTTTTATAAGAACGAAAAAGGGCGTTATAGTAACACACGAGGGTGAAGAACTATTGTCGTTTGCAAGAATGTTATTAGAGCAGGCGGATATTATGAAAGAGCATTTCGGGGTTGTTAATAAAAGAGATCCGAAGTTCTCAGTATCGTGCCAGCATTATTCATTTGCCGTTAATGCTTTCGTTGATGTTGTTAATCAATTTGATGCAGATAAATACAGTTTTATATTAAGGGAAACACAGACAGGCGAGATTATAGATGATGTTGCTTATGGCAAAAGTGAACTTGGAATACTATATCTGTCAGATAATAATGAGGAAGTAATAAGCAAGCTTCTTAAGAAAAATGACCTTGTATACGAACAGCTTATTGAAGCAAAGCCGCATGTATTTATATGCAAGAGGCACCCGCTTGCAGATATGGATTTTGTGACGATTGAAGATTTAAAACAGTATCCATATCTTGTGTTTGAGCAGGGTGAGAGAAATTCATTTTATTTTTCAGAAGAATTCTTAAGCGTGCTTGATTTCCCTAAGAATATACAGGTGCGTGACAGGGCTACTTTATTTAATCTTGCAATAGGACTTAATGGATTTACCGTAAGTTCAGGTATTATTGATGAGAAGCTCAATGGCTCAGATATTATTGCCAAGCCATTAAAATCCGATTGTATTATGAGGATAGGACTTGTCAGAAAGAAGAATATAATGCTTAGCAGATACGCAGAATTCTATATAAAAGCATTGAAAAATAACTTATCCATAGTTTAAAACTATGATAAGCGTAATAAATTAAGTATTTTATTAAAAATTCATATAATGATAATATGACCTCAGGTTGTTCAGTATATTAGTCGAACAGCCTGAGGTTAATTAATTTGGAGGATATATATGCAGACATCGGTTATTGGGTTTCCAAGAATTGGAACATTAAGAGAATTAAAATTTGCAAGTGAAAAGTATTTCAGAGGTGAGATTAGTTCACAGGAATTATTAGATACAGCTAAGAATTTAAGAAAGATACATTGGACTACACAGAAGAATGAAGGAATAGATTTCATTCCAAGTAATGATTTCTCATTTTATGACACATTGCTTGATACAGCAGCTGCACTTGGAATTGTTCCAAGAAGATATAAGGAGCTTAATTTATCAGGTCTTGATACATATTTTGCAATGGCAAGAGGCTATCAGGGAGAGTCTGGTGATGTTAAGGCACTGGCAATGAAGAAATGGTTTAATACTAATTACCATTATATTGTACCAGAGGTTGAAGATGATACAGTTATTAAGCTTTCAGCAGACAAACTCCTTAATGAATACAAAGAAGCTAAGGAACTGGGCATTACAACAAAGCCGGTAATCGCTGGTCCTTATACAGTTCTTAAGTTATGCAGATTTACAGAGAACAAGGGCATTGATGATTTTTTAGATGATTTTATTGCAGCTTACAAGGAGCTTATAGCTTTATGTAACGATAATAACATAAGCTGGTTACAGCTTGATGAGCCTGCACTTGTATATGATTTGAGTGATGCTGACAAGGCTTTATTTAATAAGATATATGATGAACTTCTTAAGGAAAGGGGTAACTGCAATATACTTCTTCAGACATATTTCGGAGATGTAAGGGATATATATGAGGACATTATTAATAAGCCATTTGCAGGTGTTGGACTTGATTTTAATGAGGGAAGAAAGACATTTGAATTAGTAGAAAAATATGGTTTTTCAGCTGGTAAGCTTTTATTTGCCGGTGTTGTAAATGGAAAGAATATATGGAAGAACAACTATAAGAAGACATTAGATTTAATAAGCAGTATTAAAAATGCCTGTGACAATAATATAAATGTTGTTATATCAACTTCCTGCTCATTATTACACGTTCCATATACATTAAAGCACGAGGATAAATTAGCTGACAGCTATAAAATACATTTCTCATTCGCAGAAGAAAAGCTTACAGAGCTTGCCGAGTTAGGTGTTCTTGCTGATAAGAAACAGGATAAGGTTAAGAGTGAAAATGCCTATATTGATAACCAGAAGGTATTTGAGGAAGAAAGAAACTGCCATAACGCAGAGGTTAAGGAAAGACTTGCTAATATTAAGGAAGAAGATTATGTACGTCTTCCATTAAGAAGTGAAAGACAAAAGCTTCAGAAGGAGAAACTTGGTCTTCCGGAATTTCCAACTACAACTATTGGTTCATTTCCTCAGACTAAGGAGATTAAGGCAGAGAGAGCGGCTTACAGAAAGAATGAAATATCAGAAGAAGAGTATACACAGTATATTAAGAAGCAGATTGCTGATTGCGTAAAATGGCAGGAGGAGATTGGTCTTGATGTGCTTGTACACGGTGAATATGAAAGAAATGATATGGTTGAGTATTTCGGCGAGGCACTTGAGGGATATTTATTCACACAGAAGGCGTGGGTTCAGTCTTATGGTACAAGATGTGTTAAGCCACCAGTAATATGGGGTGATGTATACAGAAAGAAGCCAATGACAGTTGACTGGTCAGTGTATGCACAGTCATTAACTAATAAGCCGATGAAGGGTATGCTTACAGGACCTGTAACTATATTAAACTGGTCTTTCCCAAGAGAAGATATAACTATAAAAGAGTCAATATTGCAGATTGCACTTGCAATAAGAGATGAAGTTCTAGACTTAGAGGCGGCAGGAATTAAGGTAATACAGATTGATGAGGCAGCATTAAGAGAGAAGCTTCCACTTAGAAAGTCAGACTGGTATAATGAATATCTTGATTTTGCAATTCCTGCTTTCAGGCTTACACACAGCGGAGTAAAGAATGATACACAGATACATACACATATGTGCTATTCAGAATTCACAGATATAATTCCAGCAATAGACGATATGGATGCTGATGTTATCACATTTGAAGCTTCACGTTCAGACCTTTTAATATTAGATTCTTTAAGAGAGAATAATTTTGAGACAGAAGTAGGACCGGGAGTATATGACATACATTCTCCAAGAGTTCCATCAGTTGATGAAATTGTTAATGCGTTAAATATAATGCTTACTAAAATCAGCAGGGACAAACTCTGGGTTAATCCAGACTGCGGCTTAAAGACACGAGGTGTAAAGGAAACAGATGCCAGCTTAAGAAATATGGTTGAGGCGGCTAAGATAATAAGAAACAGATAAATAAGTTATAGGCAGAGCCTGTTCCTCTTGAAAGATTATACTTAAGTCCACAGTGCAGATTTGCATCTTGTGAAATAGGTAATAAGCTTACAGAGGAACAACAGTGGGCAAAGCTTAAGCTTGTAAAAGAAATCGCAGAAGAAGTATGGGGATAATCCAATCTATCTTACAGAGATTTCTTCATTACAGTAAAGACAGCGGTATTTGCCTGATGGATACAGCTTGAAAATGTGTTCACAGCCCGTTTCGATACTTGTAATACAGCGTGGATTTTTACATTTTATAACATTGGTTAAGATTTTAGGTGGAAGAGGATGATATTTTTTATCAACTTTTCCATCTTTAATTATAATCAGAGTTATCTGTTTATTAATGTAACCAAGAATATCTAATCTTTCAGGAAGCTTGGTTCCTTCTATCTTGATTAAATCTTTACAGCCGTACTTTTCGCTTTTTACATATTGAAGGAGTGCAACAGAATGTGACTGTGCATCAAGGTTTAAAAGGCGGTATATATCTAACCCCTGTCCAGCAGGGATATGGTCGATTACTACACCATTTTGCAAAGAATCTATATTTAACATTATAATCTCCATTCTATTTTACTATAGTACTTTTTTTCCTGTGAGTGGGTCTGTAAGTTCAAGTAAACTCATAATAAGAGCCATACGGATATATTTGCCATTCTGCACCTGTTCAAAATAGGCGGCACGCTTATCGGTATCAACATCAGTTGATATTTCATCAACTCTTGGCAGAGGGTGAAGAACCGGCATATCGGCAGGGGCAAGCTGTAATTTCTCTTTATTAAGTATATAAGTATCTTTTAATCTTATATAATCATCTTCATTAAAGAAACGCTCACGCTGTACCCTTGTCATATAAAGCACGTCAAGCTCTGGGAGTGTATCTTCAAGGCTTCTTACTTCTTTATATACTGATTTATTAGGAATAAGAGTATCTTCTATAAGATAATCGGGAACTTTTAATTCTTCTGGTGATATAAAATAGAACTTATTGTCATTGAAACGTACAAGGCTGTTCACAAGAGAATGTACAGTTCTTCCAAATTTTAAATCACCGCAGAAACCAACAGTCAGGTTATCAAGACGTCCCTTTCTATGGCGTATTGTCATCAGGTCAATTAATGTCTGGGTTGGGTGGTTGTGACCGCCGTCACCAGCGTTGATAACTGGAATTGATGAATACATAGAAGCTCTTAAAGGCGCCCCTTCTTTTGGGTGGCGCATTGCAATAATGTCGGCATAACAGCTTACAACACGGGCGGTATCTGCGACAGTTTCGCCCTTGGTGGCACTTGACTGGTTAGCACCGGCAAAGCCTAAGGTCTTTCCTCCAAGGCTTAACATTGCTGACTCAAAGGATAAACGAGTTCTTGTGCTTGGTTCATAGAATAAAGTAGCAAGCTTTTTGCCGTCAGCAACGTGGCTGTAGGCTTCTTCATTAGAAGCAATCCTGTCAGCTAAGTCTAAAATGCTTATTGTTTCATCAAGTGTAAAATCAAGAGGGTCAATTAAATTTCTCATAGCCATTCTCCCTTTGTTAAATATTGGTTTCTCTCTGCCCCGACAGATATGAACTGGATTTCGTGATTAAGCAGCTTTTCAAGCTTTTCAATATAATTTCTTGCATTATCAGGAAGTTCATCATATGTGCGGTATTTTGATATGTCTGTAAGCCAGCCTGGCATAAGTTCAACAACAGGCTTGTACATATCTATATTGTCTGTTGGGTCAAATTCTGTTACGACAGTATTTTTATATTTATAACCTGTTATAATAGGGATTTCTCTCATATAGCTTAAGATATCTAATTTGGTTAATGCTATTAAATCTGAATTCTGGCATTTAAGGCCGTAAGCACTGGCAACAGCATCAAATGGTCCGACACGCCTTGGTCGTCCTGTAGCAGCACCATATTCGCCGCCGTATTTACGAAGGAGCTTCTGCCATTCTTCAGACATTGCATTTTCTGCAACAAATGGACCAGCACCTACACAGGTTGAATAAGCTTTTAAGACACCGACAATATGGTTAAGTGGGGCATAAGGTATGCCAGCACCTAAAGGGCCATAGGCAGCTATTGTAGATGAGCTTGAAGTGTAGGGGAATATACCATAATCAATATCCCTCATAGCGCCTAACTGGGCTTCAAGAACTACTTTTTTATTATCAGCTAAGGCATTATTTAAGAAAATGCCTGTATCACATATATAATCCCTGAATATATCTGCTTGTTTTTCACACCACGATAAGAGAGCAGGATATGACATTGGTTCCTGATGATAACAGCCGGCAAGTTCAAGATTTTTTGCATCTAATATGGTTTTAAGCCTTGCTTTAACATTTTCATTATCAAGATGAAGAAGGTCGGCAAGACGAAGTGTCTTCTTGCGGTATTTATCGCTATAGGCATAAGCAATGCCCCTGCGTGTAGAACCAAATGCACTGCCTGTTGCAGATAACCGGTTTTCTTCAAGTTCATCTTGAACCTTGTGCCAAGGCATAGATATAGTGGCATGTTTTGAAAGCTTCAGATTATCAGGAGTTACAGATATTCCTTTTTCTTTGATTTGTTCAGCTTCATTTGAAAGATGTTCAAGGTCAATTACCATTCCATCACCGAGAACACATACAACATCAGGGTGAAGTATTCCAGATGGAAGAAGATTAAGAACGAATTTCCCTTTATCAGTGACTACAGTGTGACCGGCGTTATTACCGCCCTGATAACGGACAACAATATCAGCCTGCTCAGCTAACAAGTCAATTACGCGGCCTTTGCCTTCATCACCCCAGTTAATTCCTGTTACAGCAGTAAGCATATAAGCATCTCCTTTAAAATATAGTATAGGTTGTAGTTGGTAAAATGTAACTTTTAATAATGATAATAAATTTTAGTTGCTTTTATTACCAAGTAAGGAGTATACTATTGAAACAATGATAAGTAAAAAGTATAATTGATATGGTTTTGATTATTATTTGATATAACTGTGATACTTATAGCTAGTGAAAGGGTCAGATTATATGAATGTTAATTATGAATATTATAAGATATTTTATTATGTAGCCAAATACAGTAACTTTACTAAAGCTGCACACGCATTAGGTAACAGCCAGCCGAATATAACAAGGGCTATGAATTGTCTTGAACAGCAGCTTGGCTGTTCGTTATTTATAAGAAATAACAGGGGAATTCAGCTTACTCCTGAGGGTGAGAAGCTGTATACACACGTATCCGTTGCGATGAGCCAGTTATTAGAAGCAGAGGAAGAATTATCTGACAGCTCAAGCCTTACAACAGGAAGCGTATCAATTGGTGCAAGTGAGACAGCACTTAATATATTCTTGTTAGATAAGCTTAAAAAGTTCCATATTAAATATCCGGGAATACGTCTTAAAATATATAACCATTCGACACCTCAGGCAATAGAAGCTGTAAGATCGGGAATTATAGATTTCGCTGTTGCATCTTCACCTGTCAATGTAGAAGCACCTCTTAAGCAGATAATGTTAAAGACATTTAAAGAAATTCTTGTAGGAGGTACTACGTTTACTGCATTGGGAAGTCAGGAATTATCATTAAATGAGTTAAAGAATTATCCTTTGATATGTCTTGGCAGGGAAACAATGACATTTCAGTTCTATAATGAATTATTCTATAAAAATGGAATTGAATTACTGCCAGATACTGAGGTAGCTACAACAGACCAGATACTCCCACTTGTGAAAAATGAGCTTGGTCTGGGCTTCGTGCCTGAACTTATGGCACAGGAAGCCCTTAGCAAGCGTGAAATTGTAAAGATATCGTTAAAAGAAACGATTCCTGAAAGAAATGTGTGTATGGTATATGATTACCAGCATCCTTTAAATTCAGCGGCAAAAGAATTAAAAAAGATGATTATGGAAGAGTAGGAGATAATGACAGGTATTATCTTATTAAAAGATATGCCGTGTATCCTACATATAGAAACACGCATACAATTCCTTCCCATCTGTTCATAGTCTTTTTGGTTCTTGCAAATACATAAAGAATGACTGCTGACACAAGAAGTATTATACAGTCGATAATTGACTCTGATAATACATTTAGCGGGCAGATTGTTGCAGACATTCCTAATATGAATAGTATATTAAAAAGGTTAGAGCCTATGGCATTACCGAGTGCAAGTCCGCTGTCGCCTTTTCGTGTCGCTGTGATAGAGGTAACAAGTTCAGGAAGTGATGTACCAATAGCGATTATTGTAAGTCCTATAAAATTCTCACTGACACCGAAATCTTTAGCGATAAGACAGGCATTATCAACAACAAGTGTTCCACCAAATATTACAGAAATAAGTCCGCCTATGATAAATATAAGACTCTTAGGCAGAGAAAGTATTTTACATTCATCAGCAGTTTCACGGTTTTTAAGTGCTGATATAACCATAACTGCAATGTATACAGCCATACTGATGAGTAAGATTATTCCCTCAATATGGTTAATATGTCTGTCAAGAAGCATAATGCAAAGAATTGCTGTTACGATAATGTTAAGTGGCATATCTCTTTTTAAAATCTCAGGATTAGTCTTAAATCCAGCCATAAATGCACATACACCGACAACGACAAGACCATTAAAAAGGTTAGAACCTATAACATTGCTTATTGCAATATCGTTGCTTCCAGCGAGTGCGGCATTAACACTTACAGAAGCTTCCGGGGCACTTGTTCCCATAGCAACAATCGTCAGTCCTATAATAACGCTTGGTACCTTCATAATTCTTGCAAGTGACGAGCTACCATCTACGAAAAAGTCAGCTCCTTTGATTAACAGCACGAATCCAATGAGTAGTAATAAATATTCCATATTAAGTCCTTTCCTGCGGCAAAAGAAACATTTATTAATCTTTATACAAAAAAAGCCTTTTACCACATCAAAAAAATGATTGATAAAAGTCTCGTTACTCACTAATAATAACCGGCCTTGCAGCGTGATGACGATTATTATTACATCTAAAGATGCTAACTACTCCCTTTGTTAATATAATAGTATATGGACAAATTGTCTGTCAACAACTAATTATAAAATATAAATTGTGAAAGCAATAATGTACTATGAATATAGATAAAAATGTGGTATTATAAAAACATCATTTAAGTATTTGTGACGACAATAGAATATAGAAATCAATGATAAACTAACATCAGTGAAAGGACAATGCATATGCAGGAGTATGATGAATCATTTTTCAGGGCGAAAGCCAACAAAAGAGCAGGTATAACCTGGCTTGCTCTTATTTTTATTGCGACCATATATTATGGTATCAAGACAAAGAATGGGGAAATTGCAAGGGGATATTTTATAGCATTTACAGTAGTAGGCTGGGTTACTTACATAACAGGATATATAGTATCTATGATTAAGGGTAAGGCAGCTAAAGAGTACAAATGGGTATTAGGTATATGTTATCTTTTATTCTACGCTGTTATAGCATGGACAGCACTCGATAAGATTTCTTATATATTTATTCTTCCATTATTATCAATTCTTATATTGTACAAAGATCCTAAGTTTATAAAGATGATTATGTGGTTTACATTGTTTGTATTAATCAGCAGTAATATTTACAAAGGTGTGGCTAAGGGAATGATGGATTTTGTTGCAAGTGAGGAGTGTGCACTTCAGTTTGCGATTGTATTATGTTGTTTTGCTTGTACTAATATGGCGATAAGACATCTGGTTGAGTCAGATGGTGCACTGACGGGGTCGATTGAATCGGAGCTGGCACAGGTTGTACAGACAGTTGAGCAGGTTAAAGATGCAAGTAATTCAATTGTTGATGGTGTTACAGTTGTAAGAGAACTTGCAGATGAGAATAAACAGGGTGCTAACAATGTAGTTAAGGATATGGGAACACTTGCAAAGAACAATGGTATCCTTAATGATAAGACAGTTTCATCAATAGAGATGACTAAGGTTATTGATACTCAGGTGAAAGATGTATCAGATCTTATGGAGGAATTCTCAAAGCTTATTGAGAAGTCAGTTGAACATGCTGACTTAAGTGCTGATGAGCTTACAGAGGTTGTTGAAATTACTAACAGAATGTCAGCATTATCAAGCAAGATTGAGACTATTCTTGAAACATTTAAGAAGGAATTTGAAAATGTTAAGCAGGAGACAAGTACTATTGAAGGAATTACTTCACAGACTAATCTTCTTGCACTTAATGCTTCAATAGAGGCGGCAAGAGCAGGAGAAGCAGGAAAGGGCTTTGCTGTTGTTGCTGACCAGATAAGAAGCTTAAGCAGTGGAACTCAAGACTCTTCTAACAGTATTATGGAAGCACTTTCACATCTTGAGGCTACATCAGATGAAATGCTTCAATCAATTACAGAAACAGTTGAACTTATACAGCTTAACATTGAGAAGGTATCAACAGTTAATAAGTCAGTATCAGATATAACGAGTGATGCAACAAGCCTTGGTGATAATATAAAGGTTGTTGACAGTGCAGTTAAGCAGGTTGAGAATTCTAATGAGACACTTACTGCTAATATGAATCAGGTTGGCGAAATAATGCAGATAATGACAGAGAGCATTAATAATGCAGAACAGACAACTAAGACGATGCTTAGCAAATATGAAGCAAGTGCCAAGAGTGCAACGGATATTGAGTCTGTTGTCGGCGAACTTATGGAAGAACTTGGTATCGGTGGATTTATGAATGTTTCCGATATAAAGAGCGGTATGAAGTTCAGAATGGTTATTGAAGACCAGACTAATGCCAAGGAAGAATACACAGGTGAAGTTGTTGACAGAAAAGACAATAATGTATACATAAATATTAATAACAGAGCAGCATTTGATGATAAGAGAAGAAATCTTAAGTGTTCATTTAACGCTGTTGTAGATAATGTATTATATTGCTGGAATGGTATAGCAATACATAATGTCAAGGCAGGAGAAAAGGGACAGTTCAAGCTTACTATTGATACTAACCCACAGGTATATAACAGAAGAAAGTATCCAAGAATGCCACTTGACAATAAGTGTACAATAAGCGTTGATGGTACAGATATAACATATTATGGACACATGGTTAATATTAGTGCTAATGGTTTTGCTTTTTCAGTTAATGACTCATCGTTTGAAAATATGAAGGGTAAGAATATTGTTATCGAGATTGATAATTTCGATGTTATTAAAGACAAAGAAATACAGGGCTGTATAATAAGATGTTCTAATGATGAGGGTAATTATATTGTCGGCTGTAGAATGCCAGAGGACAGCAATGAGATTAAAGACTATGTAAATAAGAATTATAGTGAGTAATAAAGCAGGAGTTGGTTGTTATGTCAATTAAGTCAGTTGGAATTATAGGTGCAGGTGCGGTAGGTTCTTATGTTATATGGGGACTTTCAGATGTTAAGGATATAAAGCTTGGAGTTATAGCCTCAGGTGAGAGAAATCAAAAGCTTAAGGCTGATGGCTGTAAGATTAATGGTAATGTATACCGTCCAGAAGTATGGACACCTGACGAAGCCAAAGGTGTTGATTTATTGATAGTATCATTAAAATACGGAGCACTTCCAGCGGCACTTGATGATATAAAAGCTGCAACTGGTGATAATACTACAGTTATGAGCCTTATGAATGGCGTGGACAGTGAGGAGATTATTGCTGGTAAGATAGGTTCTTCACATATGCTGTATTCACTTATCAAGGTAGCTTCATCACATAAAGAAGGACAGGGTTATGTATTTAATCCAGACACAACTCTTGGAATTATATATGGAGAGCTTAACGCACCATTTGACAGTGAAAGAGTACGTATGGTTAAGGAACTGTTTGAAAGAGGTAATATACATTTTCGGGTAACAAAGCATATTAAAGAGGAGATATGGTGTAAGTTCCGACTTAATGTGTGCAATAATCTTCCGCAGGCTATTCTTGGGGCAGGTGTTGGCTGTTACAGGGATAGTGTTCATATGAAGGCAATCAGTGAAGGTCTTCGTAAGGAGCTTGAGGCAGTTGCACTTGCAAAAGGAATTGACATAAGCATTGTTGAGGGTTCTTCCGGCAGGGGCAGTGCAGTCCTTCCAACAGCGAGATATTCAACATTGCAGGATATCGATGCCAAAAGACATACGGAGATAGATATGTTTTCAGGTGCATTAATGAGAATGGGAAAAGAGCTTGGAATTCCTACACCATATAATGAGTACACTTATCATATGATAAAAGCTATTGAAGAAAAGAACGATGGCAGATTTAATTACAATAGTGATAATGAAGAGCTTACGTGGGCGAAATAGTTATGACTGAGAAAGAAAAGAAGAATTCGTGAGTACTAAGAATAAAAGGTCTTTTTCTGATTACAGAAGAAGACCTTTTAAGTATTTATTTTATTAAAGATAAAACTCCAGTTGATACAAGCTTGGTTACAAGCTTAGCCATTTCGCGTGGGGACTCAGGATTATCGCTTGAGAGCCACTGTTCGATAAGACCGACACAGCCGTAAAGTATAAAATTACCGTAATATTTACAGTTAATTGAAAGTTCAGGCGATAATTTACTGATTTCGGTCTGTATGCAGTACATATTATAAAGCTGGTGTATTTTCATAATAAATGAAATGTCACCATTAGGACCTATAAGCACGCGGAAAAGTTCGGCATTATCGCTTACAAATTCAAATATATCTAAGAATAAAGGATAAGGAAAATCCTTTGTATTCCTGGCATTATATTTTTGAAATATCTGTATGAACTTGTCGCTAAGCTCCTGTTCTATAGAGGCGAGCATATCGTATATATCTTTGTAATGCAGATAAAACGTGCCCCTGTTAATATCTGCCAGTTCACATAATTCCTTTACAGTTATGTCTTTGATGTTTTTTTGTTTCATCAGAGTGGAAAGGCTGTGAATAAGCAGTGTTTTAGTTCTCATTACACGTCTGTCTATATTATTTTCCATATATTACCCTTTCTTAAATCTTTCTTAATTAATTGACATATATCAACACAATGTCTATTAATCAACACTTTGTGCAAAACTGATTATTGAGCAAATATTATATGATAATTATAATTATTCTATAAAAATAATCAACACTATGTTTATAAACACAATAAGCAAAATGAAGAAAGGACGGTACATTTAAGAAACTGATTAATAATTAAAGTTTATTGAAGATTATTAGGATATTTAGTGAATTATATGTACAGAAGAATTTATGAAGGAAAAAGAAGAAAAGCAAAAGGGTAATTTTTGGCTTACGGCAGCCACATTTATTGTGAATAAACGTAAAGCAATAGAAATTCTTTTTATTCTTGCGATTATTTATAGTGTGTTATCTATCAATAAAGTACAGGTTAATCAGGATATTACATCATACCTGCCAGCCGATAGTGAGACAAGACAGGGATTGTCTATTATGGACGAACAGTTTGTTACATATGGCAGTGCTAAGGTTATGCTTACCAATGTCACCTATAATCAGGCAGACGAGCTTGTAAGCGAACTTGAGGACATTGATGGAGTTAAGCAGGTAACATTTGATGACTCATCAGACCATTATAAAGGTACAGATGCTTTGTTTGATATTACATTTGATGGAACGGAAGATGAGGATATAAGCAAACAGGCATTGAATGATGTCAAGGATACGTTATCAGATTATGACGTATATGTTTCAACGGAGGTTGGTTCGGAAGAAGATAGTGCGGAATCACTGTCAAAGGATATGAACATTATTCTTGTACTGGCAGTAATTATTATAGTAGTTGTGTTAATGCTTTCAACAAAGGCATATCTGCAAATTCCAGTATTGCTCATAACATTTGGTGTTGCGGCAATTCTTAATATGGGAACTAATTACTGGTTCGGTACTATTTCGTCTATCACCAACTCGATAGCAGTAGTGTTACAGCTTGCACTGGCTATTGACTATGCGATTATTCTCTGCGACAGATTTATGGAGGAGCACGAAACGCTTAATGCAGAAGAAGCGGTAAAGGTTGCACTCTCAAAGGCTATTCCAGAGATTAGTTCATCATCACTTACAACTGTATCAGGTATGGTTGCAATGATGTTTATGCAGTTCAGGCTTGGTTATGATATGGGTATTATATTGGTTAAGGCCATTATTATAAGTCTTATATCAGTATTCTTTCTTATGCCGGGAGTACTGCTTATATTTGCCAAGGGAATTGATAATACACATCACAAATGTTATGTGCCAAAGATTACAATTGTTGGTAAATTTGCTAATAAGACCAAATATATAATTCCACCTTTATTTATAGTATTTCTTATAGCAGCAGCTATATTTTCAAATAACTGCCAGTATATTTATGATACAAGCTCAATTGTGAGTGCGAAAAAGAGTAATGCTAAGATAGCAGAAGAAAGAATAGAGGATACATTTGGCAAGAGCAACCAGTTAGTTGTTATGGTGCCAAAGGGCGATTATGAGTCAGAGAAGAGAGTGTTAGGCAAATTAGATAATCTAAGCTATGTTACATCAACACTTGGTCTTGCAAATGTGTCAATTAATGATGATTATGTGCTTACGGATAAGTTAAATCCTAGACAATTTGCTGAATTGATTGATATAGACAGGGAAGTAGTTGATGTGCTTTATATGGCATATGCTTATAATCATGAGCAGTATGGTCCTGTATTTACAGGAGTTAATGATTATGAGGTTCCTATTATTGATATGTTCTTATTCCTTTATGACCAGTATAGGGAAGGTTATGTAACATTAGATAGTGAGCTGGACGATAAGCTTAACACCCTGTATGATACGCTTCACGATGCCCAGCTACAGCTTCAGGGAAGCGGTTATTCAAGATTTGTGCTTAACCTTTCACTTCCGGTAGAAGGTCAGGAAACATATGATGCATTGGAAGAAATCCGTGGTATTGCAGCTCAGTATTATGGCACAGATAATGTAGTCCTTGTTGGTAATTCTACAAGTGACCACGATCTTGAGTCATCATTTGCATCAGATAATATTATTATAAGCGTACTTACTGCACTTTTTGTTATGATAATTCTGTTCTTTACATTCCAGTCAGCAGGACTTCCAGTGCTTCTTGTTCTTACTATTCAGGGAAGTATATGGGTTAACTTTGCTGTACCGGCATTACAGGGACAGACAGTATTCTTTATTGCATACCTGATTGTATCAGCAATACAGATGGGTGCTACAATCGATTATGCGATTGTTATATCTAACAGGTATTTGCAGTTAAAGAAGGAAATGCAGCTTAAAGATGCAATGATTGAGACACTTAACCAGTCATTCCCAACAATATTTACATCAGGTTCAATTCTTACTTGTGCAGGCTTCCTTATAGGTGAGATTGCCTCTGATGCGACAGTTGCTTCAATAGGTGTTGCACTTGGACGAGGTACATTAATATCAATTATCCTTGTATTATTCGTGCTTCCACAGATACTTTTACTTGGAGATATAATTATTGAAAAGACAGCTCTTACAATGAATATTGCAAGACCACAGAAAGAAGTTGCCGGCAGGGTAAGAGTTACAGGACACGTCAAAGGTTATGTACAGGGTGAGATTGATGCTGACATTCAGGGAACATTCCAGGGACAGATGAAGGTATCAGTTGATTCACTAATTCCAGGACGTCAGGGACAGGTTACATATGAAGATACAGATAATCTTTTATTAACAGATAAAAGTGATGGTGTGGATAATACAGAAAATGTTACGAACAATACAGAGAAAGGAGATGAGCAGTAATGGTAAAGCTTAATACAAAATTTAATAAAATACTTGCAGTAATGCTGTCACTGCTCATTATCTTTGCGGCATTTGGAAATATTATTCCATATGTGGTACAGGCAGAGGAAGCTGACAGTGATGTTATAGTAATTTCCAGTGCCAGGGAACTTATTGAATTTGCCAATAACTGTAAATATGACAGTTACAGCAGGGGCAGGACAGTAAGACTTGCTACAGATATCAATTTATCTAATACAGATTTTAATGGAATACCATATTTTGATGGAACATTTGATGGTGCTAACCATACTATAAGAAGCTTTAATGTCGATTATAAGGGTTCAGATTATGGCTTTTTCCGTTACCTTGGAGAAAATGCTTATGTATGCAATTTTAGTGTATCAGGAAGCGTTAATACATCTGGTTCACAGAAGAATATAGGAGGAATTGCCGGTGTTAATTATGGTACAATAACTAACTGCACATTTTATGGAAAAGTCAATGGTACAACATATGTAGGTGCGATTGCAGGAATTAATAAGCCGGGTGCTAATATAACTAACTGTCTTAGTGATGCTGTTGTTACAGCAACTAACCAGACAGGTGGAATAGCTGGCAAGAATGAAGGACTTATAAGTGAATGTGTATCAAGAAGCCGCGTTAATACAGATGAATTAGCTTCATCACTTGATGTCGGTGGAGTTGATGTTGGAACATTTAATATTACACAGCACGTTGTAGACCGTAACGATATGGGTGGAATAGCAGGTAATTCATCTGGTGTTATTTCATCGTGTACAAATTATGGAACAATTGGATATAACCATACAGGTTATAATGTTGGTGGTATAGCAGGAAGCCAGAATGGAAAGATACTTAACTGTACCAACGAAGGCGATATATACGGCAGAAAAGATGTCGGCGGTATTGTCGGACAGGCAGAGCCTTATATAGAGTCTGAATATTTACAGGACAGAATTGATACAATTCAGGGCTCTGTTAATAATATAAGCAATACATTAAACAGCTTGTCAGATTCAATGAGCAGTGCTTCATCTAAGACAAGAGATTATGCAGAAAGCATTACTAACCAGTATAAGGAAGATGTTGATGTATTATCGGACTCTTTAAAAGAAGTATCTGACTCTATGCAGGATAACCCTGATACAAGAGAGTATTTTGACAATATTGATAATGCTCTTAATAAGGTAAAGGACATTCAGGGTGATGATAAAATTTTATCAGACTCCCAGAAAGATGCTATCGATGAGCAGTGGGATATCATTAATGATAATCTTAAGGACATCAGTAACACAATGGCAGATTCGAGTGATACAGCAGAAGACTTTGTAAAAGATGTGTCAGACCAGCTTGGAACAGGCAATATTACAGGAGATATTCAAGGTATTGTAAATGTTCTTGATGAACAGATACAGAATATTTCTGACAGTATCAATACCATTTCTTCACAGATTAACAATATAGGAAGTACAGTGAATGATACAGCACAGCTTGTTACAAGTGATGACAGTCATATAGAAGATATTTCCACGGCGGAAAATGCAAAGAATACAGACGGTGTTATAACTAAATCAGTGAACAGGGGAACTGTATACGGTGACCTTAATGTAGGTGGAATAACAGGAACTATGAACATTGAATATGATGTAGACCCTGAGTATGATCTGGATTTAAGAAGTTCAACAAATGTCAAGCTCCGTTCAACAGTCAATGACATAGTAATATACTGTGTTAATTATGGAGAGGTTACTTCCAGAAAAGATTGTGCAGGCGGAATAACCGGTTTGCAGGAATTAGGACTTATATATGGCTGCGAGGGCTATGGAAGTGTTAAGTCTGAAACTGGTGATTACGCAGGTGGAATAGCTGGTAACAGTGTCAGTTCAGTATCAGATAATTACAGCCTTTGCAATGTTGAAAGTGACAGTTATGCAGGTGGAATATGCGGACAGGGATACACAGTTAAGAATAATGTGTCCATTGCAACAATCAGCGGTGATGGTGAGAAAAAAGGTGTGATTGCCGGAACTACTGATTCAGAAGGAAGCGTAAGAAATAATATATTTGTGAGTGACATTTTAGGCGGCATAGATGATATTAATTATAGCGGTATTGCTGATAAGGTAACATATGATTATGTTATGTCACTTGATAATATTCCAGAAGGCTTTCATCAGATAACAATAACATTTAAAGCTGATGATTACGTTGCTGGAACTAAGGTAATAGCCTACAATGGCAATATTACAACATCAGACCTGCCATCAATACCAAAGAAAGACGGATATTATGGCGAATGGCCGGCAGATATTACAGTAAGTCCTATAACACAGAATAAAGTTGTTGAGGCAGAATATCACCTCTGGACAGAAAGTCTTGCATCTAATGAGAAAAATGCAGATGGCAAAATATTATTCCTTGCAGAAGGTAAGTTCTACAACGATGACAAGCTTGTAACCAGGACTTGTGACATAAGCGGTCTGTCAGGAGATGTAGTATATGCTTATAGCTGGCAGATATTAAGCTCTCACACAAGCCAGCAGGATACTGTTACAGGGCATTTTCTTGTAGAAGATAGTGATGGCAGCAATGAAATATGGTATGTAGATAAAGACGGCAACAACTGGGTCAAAGCAGACACGAAAAAGAACGGCAGTTACATAACAGCCGTAATCCCATACGAAGCCGATTGTGCCCTTATACACAAGAGCTCCAACAAAATAATCTACTACATAGCCGCCGCTATAGCCATAATACTTCTTGCTACAATAATAATAATAAAGCACAAGAAAGCCAAACCAACAGGTAAGTAGTAAGAAACAAAAGCCAATATAAGATATGAAAAAATGCTCCCATCCAGCTAACAGGTAAATCCCAATTCACCAATCATCTGGAAAGGAGCATTTTTAAATATCATACCAAAGCGAATAATATACGATATAGTCATAACACTCTACAGAGTTCATCTACAAAGAACAGTGTCCACACGTCACAACAATCTACACCAAGTTGTGAGCCTATGCTATATTGCAAGCTGGGTACTGTTGAAGCCGCCGGTACTTAGCGGCTGTCCTTTAGCCGCTTAGTATCCGCTGCGGTTTCAAGTAGCGGGAGCGTGCCCAGCGGTAATATAGCAGAGCCTCGCAACGTCCGTTAGTAATAGCTGTCCGTCATTCATCACTGCTTTTTGGAATTACTCTAACACAAGTAAAAGCGCCATCTTAAACTTTCCATTAGCTGTCACACTATGAAGTCCATTTTTTTCAAAACGGAAACATTCACCTTCTGAAAGCTCATAATCTTTACCTTCATATCCTATAGTTGCCTTGCCTTCAAGTGCAAATACGATAGCATTACCAGGTGCTCTGTGAGGTGTAAGACCTGTTCCCTCATCAAATGCCATAAGCACATACTTCATATCAGGAGTGCTTACAACATCCATATTGGCAATACTGCCTTCTTCGTAAGATATAAGGTTCTTAAGTGCAAATACTTCATTAGTTTTTACGTTAGCGTTCATATTAATATCCTTTCCTGTACATATAATCTCTGTATACACAATTCCGTTAGATGTCTGCATTCCGCATAATGTACCAGCAGGTACAATAAGCAGTTCATCTGGCTGTAATTTAATAATCTCTGGTTCTTCTCCAATAATGAATTCTCCCCAGCCGGAAGCTCCAATAT
Organism: Lachnospira rogosae (ex Hitch et al. 2025); assembly: GCF_040096455.1. NCBI lineage: Bacteria > Bacillati > Bacillota > Clostridia > Lachnospirales > Lachnospiraceae > Lachnospira > Lachnospira rogosae (ex Hitch et al. 2025). Next base: position 318,304 of record NZ_JBBMER010000003.1, read on the forward strand.
ACATAGTCATTCTGTCATAGCTTTCCTGACTTATGGAAGTATCCTTTCCCATAGAGAAGTAAGTTACTTTGGTAGAATTGCCAAGCTTGGAATCTCTTGAGATAGTCATACCATTTCTTGTCGGGCGAAGTTCTTCAATACTAAATTTCATAATCCTCCAATCTGATGAATAGGGTACATCTAATAGGTGTGGTTGTATAATAATTCTTGTTACAATTTAGAATATAACCTATAATTATATAAATGGGAAGTACGCACATTTAGGTTATATACTTTCCTTTAGGTTAGTGTGGAGTGAAAAAATTCTGGCGGAGGGGTAATGGAGGACGGACGTTGTGGAGGACGTGTTGTATTACCGCTGGGCACGCTCTCGCTACTTGAAACCGTAGCGGTACTAAGCGGCTAAAGGACAGCCGCTTAGTTTTTTGATAACTTAGGAAGGAGTTGGATTTATGAAAGAGATGTGTAGTTTGTGTTGTCAGACGGGGGAGGGGATTGGTGATACGGATTTTGGGTATACTTTGTCGCTTATAAGTGGGAAGTATAAGCTTGTGATTATGTACTGGCTGGCTAATCATAAGGAGGTTATGAGGTATAGTGAGATTAAAAGATGTATGGGAAATATATCACATAAGACACTTAGTGCCACATTAAAGGAGATGGAGGCGGACAGGCTTATTGTAAGAAAAGAGTATCCTCAAATTCCACCAAAAGTAGAGTACAGCCTGTCAGAAAGAGGAAAGTCTTTAGTACCGGTTCTTGTTGCAATGTGCAAGTGGGGCGGAGAGCACAGAGATGATAAATAAATATATTGACATTTTATTAACTATGTATTATTGTACTAATAAAGTAATACAATAATACAATGTAAGGCACATATATTGTTTATGCATTACTACCATATGGGAATTATCAATATTGATTATAAGCAGGAGGAATAAGTTATGAGTTGGAACTTTAGTAACGATGTCCCTATATATCTGCAAATAATGGAGCATTTTAAAGTTCAGATAGCCAGCGGAAAGCTTGAGGTCGGCGATAAGATTCAGCCGGTGAGGGAGCTGGCATTGGAGGCAGGAGTTAATCCTAACACAATGCAGAAGGCTTTATCAGAGCTTGAAAGAGAAGGTTATCTTGAATCACAGAGAACATCTGGAAGATTCGTTGCAGACAGAGGTAAACAGATAGACAGGTTAAAGCAGGATATGGCTCTGGAGCTTTGTGAGAGCTTTCATAATGGAATGAAAAAGATAGGTTTTACTCCAGAAGAAGCAATTGCAGAGTATAAGGAATATATCAGCCGTATAAAGGAATAAAAGTTATAACAGGGAAATTATAACAGTGCTTTAATTTATCTTGGAATGGAGGATATATGAGCAATTTGGTGGAGATTAAAGAATTAGGCAAATGCTATGGCAAGAAAAAGGTTATGAATAATCTGTCACTTTCCCTGGAAAGTGGCAGGATTGTAGGAATATTAGGTCCTAACGGAAGTGGCAAGAGTACACTTATTAAGATGATGGCAGGCGTGCTTAAGCCAACTTCAGGACAGATTACAATTAATGGGTATCCGGTTGGTGTTAATACTAAGAAGATAGTGTCATATCTTCCAGAAAGAACATACCTTAATCCATCTATGAAGGTAAAGGAAGCAGTTGATTATTTTGCGGATTTCTATGAGGACTTTTCCAAGCAGAAAGCACTTGATATGCTTGAGAAGTTCGGAATTAATGAGCAGGATAAGATAAAGTCACTTTCTAAAGGAACAAGGGAAAAGGTGCAGATAGTGCTTGTTATGAGCAGGGAAGCAAAGCTGTATCTTTTAGATGAGCCTATGGGAGGTGTAGACCCTGCGGCAAGAGAGTACATTTTACGGACAATAATAAGCAATTACAATGAAGATGCGACAGTTGTTATAACAACACATCTTATAAGTGATATAGAAAATGTTCTTGACGAGGTTGTATTTATAAAGCAGGGCGAGGTGTATCTTAAGGAGTCAGTTGATGATATAAGAACCAAATACAATAAGAGTGTTGACGCATTATTCAGGGAGGTGTTCGTATGTTATTAACAGCAGGCAGATTAATAAAATATGATTTGAAAGAATTATTTAAAAAACACATTGCATTATATATAGTTACATTACTTGCGGCATTTGGGTGCTGGGCATTACACATATTATCAGAATATGTTCCGGATAATGGCATTACACCAGTGGCATATCCGGTTATGATAGCAGTTTATGTAATTGTATGCGTAGTTTTATTTATTGTAAGCATAGTATTTGTGATATTATATTTTAGAAGAAGTATGTTAAAAGATGAGGGTTATCTTACCCACACACTTCCAGTTCCTGTATGGCTTATATATGTATGCAAGCTTATATCAGGATATATTATATATCTTGTTAATTTTGTAGTGATTATTGTTTCTGTATGTATATCAATTGCAAGGGTGGACTGGATATGGAGAGTGCCAGAGAGTATTAATGAGCAGTTAAATGTGTTAGGATATAAAGGCAGTTTCTGCACATTAATAATTATATTGATTATATTGTCAGGGATATATATGTATGCAATGTTCTTTTTCTGTATGTGTATGGGATATACAGCCAATGGCAACAGGGATGCATTCTCATTTGTAACATATATTGCAGTGTATATTGTTGGACAGATATTGAATGTTATTGTGCTTTTACTTACGCCAATAAAGGGGAATGGTAATATGTTTGAAGAGATGATTAAGGAATCTGTAACGGGAAGTGATGTGGCATTTACGTTTGAAGAATTCGGACATATTATGACAGGTTCGGTTGTGGTGTCAGTAGTTATGTTTATTGCGTTTGTGGTTGCCTCAATATATATACTCGATAAGAAATTAAATCTTGAATAATAATTTTAAAGCTTAATTTCTGGTAACTATTATTTAAGAAGTCTTTTTTACAAGAGAATTACTTAAGGAGCAGTATTATGGCAAGAAGTACGGATTTGACAAAAGGAAATATAACGAGAGGCTTATGGGGATTTGCACTTCCTCTTATGTTAGGAAATGTATTACAGCAGCTTTACAATCTTGTAGATACGTGGGTTGTTGGACGATATGTAGGTGATAATGCACTGGCGGCAGTAGGTTCGTCATATACGCTTATGACATTTCTTACATCAGTAATTATAGGCTTGTGTCTTGGCAGCAGTTCATTTGTGTCTATGGCATATGGCAGAAAAGATGTTAAGGCTATCCGTAATGGAATATTCTTATCATCATCTATGATAGGTGCAATTGCTGTTGTGATTATGGCATTGTTCTATATATTAGTTGATAAGATTATATTACTTTTGCAGGTTCCGTATGAAATTGCCGGAGATATGAAAGAGTATCTTATATATGTGTTTATAGGTTTTATTGCAATATACATATATAATTATGTGTCTAATATATTAAGGGGAATTGGCAACTCGGTAGTTCCCCTTGTATTTCTATCAGTGTCTGTTGTGCTTAATATATTTTTAGATATATTGTTTGTGGCAGGTTTTAATATGGGAATTAAGGGTGCGGCAGCAGCAACAGTGATAGCACAGTATATATCTGGAATAGGAATATTTATATATATGATTGCGGCTTATCCTGAATACAGGATACATAAAGATGATATGCAGTTTAATAAAGAGAATATAACGAATATATTTTCTTTATCAGGCTTTACCTGTCTTCAGCAGTCAGTTATGAATTTTGGAATATTATGCGTACAGGGAATAGTAAACAGTTTTGGTACAGTGATTATGGCAGCATTTGCAGTGGCTGTAAAGATAGATACCATAGCATATATGCCGGTACAGGATTTTGGAAATGCGTTTTCAGTATTTGTTGCACAGAATTACGGGGCAGGGCAGAGACAGCGTATTAAGAAAGGGATAAAGCAGTCAGTAGTAAGCGTTATTATATTCTGCGTGTGCATAAGTGCGGTTGTATGTGGATTTGCAGGCACATTTATGGGCATATTTGTTGATAATTCCAGCGTGGACGTAATTAATGCGGGAGCTGTGTATCTTAGAATAGAGGGAACATTTTATATAGGAATTGGAATATTATTTATGCTGTATGGCTATTACAGGGCAATCAATAAGCCGATGATGTCAGTTGTGCTTACAGTGATATCACTTGGAACAAGAGTTGTGCTTGCATACACTTTATCTGGAATATCAGCAATCGGGGTTATTGGAATTTGGGTGGCTATTCCTATCGGCTGGTTCTTAGCAGATGCGGCAGGGATTATTTATTACATTTTTAAAGCAGGTAAAAGCCACATATAAGTGTGACATAAGCGTGGCAGAAATGTGAGCGGAAATGGAGAAGAATAATGAGCAGGATATTAGTTGTTGAGGATGATGAGGTATTACGAAATGAGCTTATTGAACTTTTGCGTAATGAAGGATATGAGGCAGAATATATAAGTACATTTTCAGATACGGCAGGACAGATTATAAAATCAAAGCCAGATCTTGTGCTTCTGGATATTAACATTCCAGAGCTTAATGGAGAGCTTGTATTAAGAAAGTTAAGAAAAGAGGCGGATATACCGGTAATTATGGTGACGAGCAGAACATCAGAGAGTGATGAGGTGCTGTCAATGAGCTATGGGGCAGATGATTATATAACCAAGCCATATAACCCGACAATACTTATGCTTAGAATATCTGCTGTAATAAAGAGGACAAGAAAGCAGGACAGCAGTGAGGCAGATACAGGTGAGAAGGGAATATACCAGTATAGGCAAGCAGCTGTTAATACTGCGAAAGGAACATTAAGCCGTGGGGAGAAAGAGCTCGTGCTTACCAAGAATGAGATGATAATATTCTTAAGTCTGCTTAACAATATAGGAAAGATTGTATCAAGAGATGAACTTATGACGGCACTGTGGGATAACGAGGAATATATTAATGATAATGCACTCACTGTTAATATAAGCAGGTTAAGAGCGAAGCTTTCGGATTTCGGATACGAAGATGCGATAGAAACAAGAAAGAAACAGGGGTATTGTCTTGTATGAAATTAAAAGAATATATAAAAGATGAGTTGTTTAAAATTATACTTATTATTGTATATATAATACTTATATGTGGGCTTCTGTGTGCATTTAACTTCGGAGTACAGATGGCGGCACTTATGGCTGTACTTGCAGCCATATTTTTTATTATAATGTTCATATGGGATTTTTGCAGAAAACGGAATTTCTATAACAGTCTTATTGATAATACACAGAGGATTGATAAGAAATATCTTGTTATTGAAACACTGGATGAGCCGGAATTCTATGAGGGAAACCTTGTGTATACAGCGATGTATGACATTAATAAATCTATGATTGAGCATATTAACCAGTACGAGAGGGGACAGCAGGATTTTAAAGATTTCATAGAAATGTGGGTTCACGAGATAAAGCTTCCAATAGCAAGCCTTACGCTTATGTGCCACAATGACAAAGAGCATATAGATAAGAAATTTATTACACAGCTTAACAGGCTTGATGATTATGCAGACAAGGTACTTTATTATGTGAGGTCAGAAAATGCAGAGAAAGACTACTCATTTGGAAAAGTTAATCTCAAAACAATTATTAACAAGACGGCAGTTAAGAATAAAGACATAATATTAAGCAACAACATAAGTCTTAATGTCCACGACATAGATACTTATGTTAATACTGATGCCAAATGGCTTGAATTCATAGTCAACCAGATTATAAGCAACAGTATTAAATACAAAAAGACATCAGGAGAGGCTTATATCGAAGTATATTCAGAGCAAAGACAGGACAGTGGCACAGACAAAGTAGGGTATGCTGTGCTTCATATAAAGGATAACGGAATTGGAATACCAGCTAAAGATATAGATAAGGTATTCATTAAATCTTATACAGGTTCTAACGGAAGAAATAACGCCAAATCAACAGGAATGGGCTTGTATATTGCTAAAAATATGTGTGGCAAGCTTGGACATAATATAGAGATAAAGTCAATTGAGGGAGAATATACAGAGGTTGAAATAACATTTTACGGGGACAGCTATTACAACCCGGTTAATATTGAAAAGTCCGATATTATAAAGAATTAATATTACAGAAAGTTAATATTATACAAAGCCAATATTACAAAAATGTAACATTGCGTAATATTAGAATTACGACAGATAACAAAATCCTTATTACAATGTAGAGGAAGTCAAGTGATTGGCAGATATGAGCCTTAGAGGTTTCGTATACAGAAATGGAGGATTTTATATGAGTGAGAATATTTTGAAAATTCAAAATGTAGAGAAATATTATGGCAGCAGGAATAACCTGACTAAAGCGATAGATGATATATCGTTTGATGTAAACAAGGGTGAATTCGTTGCTATTATGGGTGCTTCGGGAAGCGGTAAGACAACACTTCTTAACTGCATATCTACAATTGATAAGGTTACAAGTGGCAATATATATGTAGACGGCAATAATATCACACAGCTTAAAGGAAGTGCTCTTAACAGATTCAGAAGAGATAAGCTGGGATTTATATTTCAGGATTTTAATCTTCTGGACACACTTACAGCATATGAGAATATTGCACTTGCATTGTCAATCAGAAATGATTCTCCTGAGGTAATTGACAGGGCAGTAAAAAATGTAGCAGAACAGCTTGATATAACAGAGATATTAAATAAATATCCCTACCAGATGTCAGGTGGACAGAAACAGAGAGTTGCTTCTGCAAGGGCAATTATAACAAGTCCAAGTCTGGTGCTTGCCGATGAGCCGACAGGAGCTCTTGACTCAAGAGCTGCTAAGCTTCTTCTTGAAAGGTTTAATATGCTTAACAGGGAATTGCAGGCGACAATACTTATGGTAACACACGACTCATTTACTGCAAGTTATGCAAGCAGAATTATATTTATCAAGGATGGTAAGATATTCCACGAGCTTAACCGTGGCGCTGATGACAGGAAGACCTTATTTAACAAGATAATAGATGTTGTTTCATTATTGGGAGGTGACGCGGGCGATGCTCTTTAAACTATCATTTTCTAATATGAAAAAAAGCCTGAAGGATTATGCAGTATATTTCTTCACGTTAATACTCGGTGTTGCGATATTTTATCTTTTTAATGCAATCGAAACACAGACAACTATGCTTAAAATATCAGAAGACACAAGAGAGATAGTAAAGCTTATTAATACAACACTTTCGGGAGTAAGTGTATTTGTTGCATTTATACTTGGATTTCTTGTTATATATGCAAGTAATTTCCTTATGAAGAAGAGAAAAAAGGAATTTGCATTATACATTCTTCTTGGAATGGGAAAAAGGAAAATATCACTTATACTGTTTCTTGAAACACTGATTATAGGTGTTATATCGTTAGGAATAGGACTTATGGCAGGAATAGGACTTTCACAGGTTACAAGTATATTTGTTGCCAATATGTTTGGGGTTAACATTGAGAAATACAGATTTGTATTTTCTCATCAGGCATTTGTAAAGACATTGATATATTTTGCAATTATATATGTTATCGTAATACTCTTTAATATGTTCTGCGTTAACAAATATAAGCTTATAGACCTTCTTACAGGAAGCAGAAAGGCAGAAAAAGCAACTAACAAAAATCCATATATATGTGCAGTTGTATGGATAATATCAGTTGTACTGCTTGCATTTGCCTACTATAAGGTATCAGATAGCAGGAATCTTGAGTTAGTTACTGACCTTGCCAAATATATAGTAATGGGCTGTGCAGGCACATTTTTATTCTTCTGGTCATTATCAGGAATTATGTTCTCAGCAGTACATTCTATGAAAAAGGTGTACTATAAGGGGCTTAACAGCTTTGTGTTCCGTCAGATGAGCAGCCGTATGAACAGCAACGTGTTCGCAATGACAGTTATATGCCTTATGATGTTTATAACAATATGCGTATTATCAAGCGGACTTACAGTGCGTAATTCACTTGTACACAATATTGATATGTTATCACCAGCAGATGTGCAGATAGAGAAGAAACTTTATTCAGATGATGAGGCAGAATTGATTAAAGATTATTATAAGAGAAAAGATATTGACCTTGAAGATATTCTTAAAGATATAGTAGATGTGTATGTATACAATACAAGTGAACTTACAATTAATGATACTTTAGGAAATACAGAAGCAGCGAAGGCTGATAATCCGGATATCGCAGATAATATTGATTCATCATATTTTGATGCATATTATTCTGAAGATATTATGAAACTTAGTGATTATAACAAGGTGGCAGCTCTGTATGGTAATGAACAATACAGTCTTAGTTCTGATGAATATATAATTGTTGCAGACTTTAAGTCGATGGCAGAAGTGCGAAACAAAGCCTTAGATAAGGGAGTAAAGATTGCTTTAAATGGGAAATTGTTAAAGCCAAAATATAATCGTTGTTCGGATGGTTTTGTCCAGATGTCATCTAACCATATAAATATAGGAATTGTGGTTGTGCCAGACGAAGTACTTGAAACAATGCTTCCAACAGGTGAATATTATATTGGTAATTATAATATACCAGAGGGTGATGAACGTGAGGCAGTTGATAAAAAGATTGTAAAGATAGCGAATGGTGCTGGTAAAGAAGGTATTATAATGGATATTAATACGCTTATTTCAGTAAAAGAGAATTCAATGGGACTTGGTGCTATGATAGCATTTATAGCATTGTACATTGGACTTATATTCCTTATATCAGGAGCGGCAATACTTGCATTAAAAGAACTGTCAGAAAGTGCCGACAATCTTGGCAGATATAAGATACTTAAAAATCTTGGAACAGACAATAGCAAAATCAATCACGCAGTATTAAAGCAGACAGCGATATTCTTTGGAATACCAATGTCTCTTGCAATAATACACTCAATATTCGGAATGAGGGTAAGCTATATGGTGATGGAACTGCTTGGTACGGAATATATGGTACAGTCAATAATAATGACCGGAGTGTTTATACTTTTGATATATGGAGGGTATTTTGTTATAACTTATAATAGTTGTAAGAATATGATAAAGAATATTTGATTGGGCAATTGGGAGAGAGGAATGTAGGTTGTGAGGGATTGGGGAGAGCTGGCACAGGCAACGGCGACACGCTTGCGCTTAAGTGTCGCTCGCAGCGGTACTAAAGTGCTAAAGGACAGCACTTAAGTGCCGGCGGCTCCCCATCGTCTTCTTATGCCTGTGCCAGCTCTCCCCAATCCTAATCTACATTATTGGCAGGAATGAGAGAGTTTACTTCTTTGCCAGTAAATATTGTTAAATAAATATAAACATATTGACAGAACTATAGTTAAATGATAATATGCGAAATGCAAACGATTTGCAAATTTAATGCGAATTACAATGCATTTCGCATTTTTTATAAAAAGGGAAGTCATTAAAGTAAATTAGCAATTAATGACCTCCCTCACAAGAAAGGAGCCGTACACAATGCCCAAAACATACCACACCAAAGCTACCCAGGAAATCGAACAATATCTTTCACTCCAGAAAGACAAGAGCTTCTGCGTGGCTGACGTATATCATTACCTTGAAAGCAACAATGTAGATGTAAACCAGTCAACAGTGTACCGTACGCTCGACAGAATGACAGATAATGGAGTGCTTGTGCGTTTTAAGACAGCAAGCAGTGGTAATTATTATTATAGAATATCAGATGAGCATAATAATTGTGATGCACATCTTCATATGCAGTGCCGTAAGTGTGGAAAGTTTATGCACCTTGACTGTGCATTTATGGACGAAATAAGAAAAAATCTTATGAAACAATATGGATTTACACTTGAATGTAATGGCTCAACTTTAAGCGGTCTTTGCAGGAATTGCAAAGAGGAGCAGGGTTAGAATGGAGTAAAGATAATATGCAGAATAAGCATTTTAATATAGATATAAAAATGACAGGAAAAAGAATAAAAGCATTATTTATGAGTACTGTTCTTCTGATTGGTACATTTTCAATGCTGTTATTAACAGGCTGTTCATCAGATACAGGGTATGATGATGACAGGATAAGTATTGTGTGTACAACATTCCCACAGTACGACTGGCTAAGTCAGATAATAGGTGATAATTCCGATAAATTCAGGCTGACACTTCTTATTAATGGTGGAGTGGATTTACACAGTTACCAGCCTTCAGCTAAGGATATGACTAAGATTTCATCAGCAGACGTGTTTGTGTATGTCGGAGGCGAGTCTGATGCGTGGGTTCTTGATGCGGTAAGGGAAACTAAGAATAATGATATGATAAAAGTCAATATGATGGAGCTTATAAGCGACAGGACTAAAGAGGAAGAGGTAATAGAAGGTATGCAGGAGAGCCGTTTCCAGTTCAGGCATACACACACACATTCCCATAGTGCAGACGATCACAGTGATGACCACGCAGATGAGCATAGTGATGACCATACAGCAGATGACCACGCAGATGAATATACGGCAGGTGACCATAGCGAAGATAATCACGCAGACGACCACAGTTTGGAGGCAGGGCACAGTCACACAGACGAGGATATTGAATATGACGAGCATATATGGCTTTCATTAAAAAATGCGGCTGTATTAACACAGTATCTTGCGGATATAGTCAAGGATTTGGATAAAGATAATTCGCAGTTATACCAGGATAACGCTGATGCGTATATAAATCAGCTTGCCGGACTTGATAGTGATTATGAAAATGTATGTGAGAATTCAAGGCTTAAGACAGTTATATTTGGCGACAGATTTCCATTCAGGTATCTTGTTGATGATTACGGAATTGATTATTATGCCGCATTTGCAGGCTGTTCAGCAGAAACAGAGGCAAGTTTTAAGACAGTTACATTTCTTTCTGGCAAGATAGACGAGATAGGAACAGGAAGCATACTTGTAATTGATGGTTCTGATAAAAGAATAGCTAACACTATTAAGGGCAATACAAGCCAGAAGAATCAGCAGATACTTACTATGGATTCAATGCAGTCGGCAGGGACAGATGATGCAGATTATACATATCTGAATGTTATGAGTAATAACCTTGTCGTATTAAAACAGGCTTTACAATAGATTTTAATGTCAGATGTGAACGATAATTTTTGTGTTTATTATGATTATAAGAGAATGTTTATCAATAACAATTGATAAATAGGAATTGAGAAAGGAAAAGAAAATGTCATATATAGAATGTGAGAATTTGGCTTTGGGATATGAGGGCAAGGCAGTTGTATCAGGTCTTAATTTCAAGGTCAATAAAGGTGATTATTTATGTGTGCTTGGTGAAAATGGAGCTGGAAAAAGTACACTTATAAAGACACTGCTTAACCTTATAGATAAAGTATCAGGAAGGATAGAATATGGTGATGGCCTTAAGGATTATGAGATAGGTTATCTTCCACAGCAGACAGTTGTACAGAAGGATTTTCCGGCTACTGTATGGGAAGTTGTTCTGTCAGGAACACTTGCAGGAAGCGGATTTAAGCCATTTTACGGAAAGAAAGAGAAAAGTCTTGCAATTGAGAAGATGAGAGAGCTTGATATTACAGACCTTAAGAAAAAATGTTACCGCAATCTTTCAGGCGGACAACAGCAGAGGGTCTTACTTGCAAGAGCACTCTGTGCAACTTCCAAGGTAATACTTTTAGATGAGCCTGTTACAGGTTTGGACCCTAAGGTGACAGCAGAATTTTACGAGCTATTAAAGGAGCTTAACGATAAAGGAATAACAGTAATTATGGTGTCCCACGACCTTCAGTCGGTATCATATGCGACACATATTCTTTATCTTGACAGTAAAGACAGCTTTTATGGTACTAAGAAAGAATTTATGCAAAGCGACAAAGCCAATGTATTTGGACAGATGGAAGGAGATGAGGAGTAATGAGCGGATTTATACAGGAATTTCAGTTTTATATGTCATATCCATTTGTAAGATATGCACTTATCGTAGGCGTGCTTATCTCTTTATGCTCATCACTTCTTGGCGTGACACTTGTGTTAAAGAGATTTTCCTTCATAGGAGATGGCTTGTCACACGTTGCATTTGGTGCACTTGCAATAGCTACAGTGTTAAAGATTGCTAATGTAAATATATTCATTATGCCTGTAACAATAGTGTGTGCGATATTGCTTCTTAGAACAGGAACTAACACGAAATTAAAGGGTGATGCAGCAATAGCTATGCTTTCAGTAGGCTCAATGGCAGTTGGTTACCTTATATTAAATGTATTCTCAGTATCCTCAAATGTATCAGGAGATGTGTGTTCCACACTTTTTGGTTCAACATCAATACTTACACTTACAGGTTCAGAAGTTGTTATGTGTGTAATTGCTTCACTTGTAGTTGTTGCATTTTTTATAATATTCTATAACAGAATATTCTCAGTGACATTTGATGAGAATTTTACACGCTCAATGGGCAAAAATACTAATGTATACAATCTTATGATAGCAGTTATAACAGCAGTAATAATCGTGCTTGCAATGAACCTCGTAGGCTCACTGCTTATAACAGCCCTCTTAGTATTTCCGGCCTTGTCAGCGATGAGAGTAATGACAAGCTTCAAATCAGTTATAATATACTCAGCAATCCTTTCAGTATTTGGGGCAGTATTTGGAATAATAATATCAATATTTACCTCAACTCCAGTAGGTTCGACAATCGTAACGATATATATTCTCATTTTCATAATTAACTGCATAATTGGAAGAATTCTGAGAATATGATATAATGAGCACAAAAGAAAAAAATCAGCATACAATTAAATATAATACAGATATTAAACAGTGAGTAGCATTTTGCATAAATCCGACTGATGTCAGATTGGCTATCTCACTGCTTTTTTGTTTTTATTAGAATATTTTTATTGGAATTAATTCAGGAGGTGTTTATGAAAGATACTTATTCCAAAATAAAAGATAATTATAATTGCCCATTTAATCTTATAGATGACCTGATAGGTGGAAAGTGGAAGCTTAGGATAGTTGCACACATAATAAACGGTGACAACAGATTTTCTATATTACAGAAAAAAATTGATGATATAACACCAAAGGTATTGATGTCACAGTTAAAGGAGTTAGAGGCAAGCGGACTTATTAACAGAAATGTAATAAAGGAAATGCCGCCAAAGATAGTAGTATATGAAATCAATAAGGAATATAGCGATATTGTTGATATAGTTGATAATTTAGAACAATTTGCTAAAGGTTATAGTAATAGAAATGATATAGCAACGGAGAATATCAGGTATGAAAAATAGAGCTCAAAGTTACAAAAAAGTAAGTTATAGACATACTAAATTAGTATGTAATATAATTTGCTGGTCGCAAGTTAGCAATAACTAACAAAAGTAAGGAAAGGAGGAACTATGGGTTGAAAAAGTACTGTACAGAAATTATTCTTGCAATAATTCTGCTTGCATTATCATTAATATCTATATTTGTTGGTGTTATTGATATAGATATCAAAGATTTATTAACAAATGATAATAATGCATTGATGATATTTGTTGTTTCAAGATTACCTAGATTGTTAGCAATTATATGTACAGGTATGGGAATGAGTGTTGCAGGACTTATAATGCAGCAGCTATGTATGAACAAGTTTGTATCGCCAACAACAGGAGCAACGATTTCATCAGCACAGCTTGGAATTCTTCTGGCATTATTATTTATTCCTAATTCAACATTATGGCAGAGAGCGGGTTTTGCTTTTGTAACGGCTATTCTTGGTACCTGGGTATTTGTCTGGTTTATTCAGAAAGTTCAATATAAAGATGTGGTAATGGTTCCTCTCGTTGGAATTATGTTTGGTAACGTTATAGGCGGTATAACTAATTTCCTTGCATATAAGTATGAAATGACACAGGCGTTATCCACTTGGCTTGTTGGACATTTTTCATTAGTACTTAAAGGAAGATATGAAATAGTCTATATGGTTGTGCCTCTTATTATATTAGCATTTGTATTTGCTAATCATTTTAATATAGTTGGTATGGGAAAAGATTTTTCTAAAAATCTTGGTGTTCCATATGATATTGTGTTGTTTGGAGGACTTACAATTGCCGCAATGATAACGGCTTCTGTTGTTGTTGTCGTTGGTTCAATTTCTTACATAGGCTTAATTGTTCCTAATATAGTGGCAATGTTTAAGGGTGACAAAATAAGAGGAACGCTTATTGATACCGCTTTATTTGGTGCAATATTTGTTCTGGTCTGCGATATGATTGGCAGAATTGTGATTAAACCATATGAATTACCAATTGAGCTGATTGTTGGAATATTAGGAAGCATTATATTTATAGGAATGCTTTTATACAGATTAAGATATGGAAGAAAAGCAATTGATATAAAGAAAATTTTATTTAAAGATACGAATGGAGCAGGTTATGAACAAAAGAGCTTATAGAAAAAATATTATAAAGCTTATTGTTATTGCATTAATAGCCATTATTATTGTTGCGGCATTTCTTTTTATAGGTGTTAAGTTTCATAATCATAAACTTCTAAGATATGCAATGAAATTAAGAATACCTAAAGTGATTGCGATGATAATAACAGCATTTGCAATAGGAGCGGCAACGATAATATTTCAGTCTGTTATTAATAATACAATTGTTACACCGTGTCTATTGGGAATGAATGCCTTATACACACTTATACATACATCAGTTGTCTTTGTGTTAGGTTCAGGAAGTATATTATTTACCAATGATAATCTTAGTTTTCTTGTAGACCTTGTACTTATGGGAATTATAGCGACTGTTGTATATAGCTGGCTTTTTAAGATGACAGGACATAATGTGCTGTATGTATTGCTTGTTGGAACAGTATTGACTTCATTTTTCTCAAGTATCCAGAGTACATTGACAAGGGTTATGGACCCTAATGAATATGACACGCTTCTGACTTCACTTGTAGCAAGCTTTAGTAATATTAATTCAGAGATAATTATATTTTCGGTGATTATACTTGCACTTATAGGTGTGATTTTTAGAAAAGAACTTGCACTGCTTGATGTAATAACTCTTGGAAAAGAACAGGCAATTAACCTGGGTGTTGATTATGACAGATGTATAAGAAGATTGTTACTGGCTGTAACTTTGTGTATAGCAGTTGCAACAGCTATGGTTGGCCCGATATCATTTCTGGGGCTGATTATTGCTAATATTTCAAGACAACTGTTAAAAACATACAGGCATACACAGCTTATAGCTGGTGCGGCGTTGATGGGTGTAATAGCACTTATTGGAGGACAGTTTATAGTTGAAAGAGTGTTTGTGTATTCTATTCCAATAAGTGTATTTATAACAGTTGCAGGTGGTATATATTTTCTATATTTAATATTAAAGGGAAGCAGGCATAATTCATAAAATAATTTGAAGGGAATTACAGTTATGCAGATTAGCCATATTATTAAAAAATATGATGAAAAGACAGTTGTCAATGATGTGAGCTTTTCACTTCCAAAAGGGAAGGTGACATCGCTGATTGGACCCAATGGTGCAGGCAAGTCAACTGTTATGAGTATAATATCAAGACTTATTGCACCGGATAATGGTTCAGTTGTTATAGAAAAGAAAGATATAAACAAATGGAATAGCAAGGAATTATCAAAGCATCTGGCAATACTTACACAGACTAATAATATCCAGATGAAGCTTACTGTAGAAGAACTTGTTGCATTTGGAAGATTTCCTCATTCAGGAGGAAGACTTAATAGTAAAGATAAGGAAATGATTGACAAAGCTATTGACTATATGGAATTAGAAACTTTCAGGGAAAGATTTATAGACGAACTTTCAGGCGGACAAAGGCAGAGAGCATATATAGCTATGGTTATAGCACAGGACACAGAATATGTTCTTTTAGATGAGCCGACTAATAATCTCGATATCTATCACGCAAGTAATCTTATGAAGATAGTAAGAAGATTATGTGATGAACTTGGAAAAACAGTAATACTTGTATTGCACGAGATTAATTATGCGGCATT
Organism: Lachnospira rogosae (ex Hitch et al. 2025); assembly: GCF_040096455.1. NCBI lineage: Bacteria > Bacillati > Bacillota > Clostridia > Lachnospirales > Lachnospiraceae > Lachnospira > Lachnospira rogosae (ex Hitch et al. 2025). The sequence goes on from NZ_JBBMER010000003.1 coordinate 334,332, forward strand.
TTATTCTGATTATATATGTGCATTTAAAGACGGAAAGATTGCTTCATTTGGTACAGTTGAAGAAGTTATAACTAAGGAAAACTTATCTTCTATATATAATGTAGAATTTGAGATTATGCAGATTAAGGGCAAACCATTGTCTATATATTATTAAATTTATTAAATAATGGCAGGATGTCAAAAGTGGAATTTTCCATTCACTTTTATTACTGGTATTGGTTTAGTAATGTATACGGCTTGGGATATATTATAATTTAAAGAAAGGATGAAGTGGCAGTAAGCCACAAAGGTAAAATATGAAAAAACATTTTAAGAAATTATTATTAATGGCACTTATGGCAGTAATGGCAGTAGGACTTATAGCGTGTGGTACTGATAAGTCTGATAATGAAAGTACTAAAGAAGAAAAGACAAGCGTGACAATCACTTCGCTTGATGCTTCAAAGAATGAAATTGAATTAGAAGTTCCTTATAATCCTAAGAGAATAGCAATTCTTGACCTTGCATCTTTAGATATTATAGATGAACTTGGCGTAGGTGACAGAGTAGTAGGAATGGCATCAACAAGTATTGATTACCTTGAAAAATATTCAAATGATGCATCAATTAAAAATCTTGGAACAATAAAAGAGGCTGATTTAGAAGCAGTTATGGAGTGTGAACCAGATATTATATTTATTGGTGGACGTTTATCAAAGAGCTATGATGCTTTAAGTGAAATAGCACCAGTAGTATATCTTGCAACAGATACTAATGAGGGACTTGTAAATAGCGTATCTAAAAATGCAAAGACAATAGCTTCAATATTCGGAATGGAAGATAAAGTTGATTCACTTATGTCTGATTTTGGAGCAAGAATAGATGCAATAAAGAAGATATCATCAGGAAAGACAGCATTAGTAGGTATGACAACAAGCGGAAGCTTTAATCTTCTTGGAAATGATGGAAGATGCTCTTTAATAGGTGTAGAAGCAGGCTTTAACAATCTTACAGCCGCAGGCTCAACATCAACACACGGCAATGAATCTTCATTTGAAACAGTAGTACAGCAGAATCCTGATTATATATTCGTTATGGACAGAGATAGCGCAATATCAACAGCAGGTGCTAAGACTGCTAAAGAAATAGTGGAAAATGAACTTGTAAAGACAGCAGATGCCTACAAAAACAACCATATAATATATCTTGAACATTCAAATGTATGGTACACAGCCGAAGGTGGAATACAGGCATTAGACATAATGCTTACAGACCTTGAAAAAGGCTTAAAATAAATAGCTGGAATAAATAATTCAAGTATTGAAATGATAAAAAAATAATAAAGAAAACCTAAAAAGAGTTTGTGTTAGATTGCCACCCGTCCCAGTAGACAAGTGACATATCAAACACAAACTCCTTTTTTAATAAAAATCTATCCACATAAAAACTGATATGGTATACTTATGAACAGGAAACAATTATAAGGAGACCACGAAAATGATATCAATCACCTTATGTATGATAGTAAAAAATGAACAGTCAATATTAGAACGCTGTCTTATTTCATACGCAGGAACTTATGATGAATTAATAATAGTGGACACTGGTTCGACTGATTCGACCAAAGATATAGCACATAAATACACAGATAAAGTATATGATTATAAATGGTGTGACGATTTTGCCGCTGCCAGAAATTACGCATTTTCATTAGCTTCCTGCGATTATATATTCAGTGCAGATGCAGATGAGATATTAGATGAACGCAATAATCAGGCATTAAAAGACCTGAAATCAATGCTTCTTCCAGAGATAGATATAGTACAGATGTATTATGTTAATGATAATGACTATAACTCTGTGTACAATGTACACAGAGAATTAAGGCCAAAGCTTTTTAAGAGGTTAAGGCCTTTCGTATGGACATCACCAATTCATGAAACAGTAAGGCTTACACCTGTGGTATATGACAGTGATATAGAGATACTGCACAGACCAGTATCAGACCACAGCAGGAGGGATTTCTCTACATATATTAAAGCATTTGCCAGGGGAACACAGTTGGAGGACTATGTTATAACTATGTTATGCAAGGAGCTTTATATTTCTGGTTCAGATAAAGATTTTATGGATTTTAAAGATATATTTGCCGATATTCTTATTAATGAGAACAGAAGTGACGACATTCGACAGGAAGTGAACTGCGTACTTGTTAAAATATACCGCATAGCAGGTGATATGGGAGAATTCTTTAAGCTTGCTTTAAGGTGTGTTGCTGATAATCCAAGCTCAGAGATATGTTATGAACTTGGTAATTATTATTATGATATAAATGACTATGCAGAAGCGGCAATGTGGTATTATAATGCAATATATGAAACTTCAAGCATGTTAGATATTACAAGCGGAGGTAATAAGCCTTTGTATGCTCTTAGCAGATGTTATGACAAGCTTTCAGAAACATCAGAAGATATAGAACAGATAGCACAGTTCAGACAGATGGCGGAAGATTATAAGTATCAGGCAGAGCAATGGAAGCTTCCTGATGAGATAGTTTAAGAATGGAGATAAAGATGCACAACGAAAAGGATAATAATTCAAAAGGCACAGCAAATACAAGAACTAAGCTGTCCCCAATTGCAATTGTACTTATTGTAATAGCTGTAATTGCTCTTTTTTCAGTTATTATAGCAGGAGCTGTAAGTTCTAATAATAAGAAAAGTGGGGATAATACTGTTGGAATGACATTGACAGAGAAGAATTTGAAACCACAGAATAATTCATCTAACAACAGTGTAGCTGACAGGTCACTTACTAAGGTTGAGATATTAATGGATGATACAGCTGTTGTTGTCGGCACAACATTTAAAGCAGCTGCAGTTGTAGAGCCGGAGAATACTGATAAGGCACTTGTGTGGTCAAGCAGTAATGAGGATATTATGAAGGTTGATTCAGATGGTGTTGTAACTGTTAATAATGTAGGTGTTGCGGCACTTACAGCGACAGTAGGAGATGTGTCAGATGCCGTAGCTATTGAGGGAATAAAGAGTGTATCAGCAGGTTCAGCCAATGGATATGTTGTATACACAGGTAATGGAAGCATTACGGGTTCTAATTCATCTAACAGCAGCTCATCAGGGACTTCTAATAGTGGCACATCAGGCAGAACGGGCTACTCATATAACAGTGAGGCAGGAAGCTATGATGATGGTAACAGCAGTGGTACAGATAATGGTAGTTCTGACGGAGGCTATATTGCAGATGATTCATCTAATAATTCAGATGGGTCTTATAACAATAATTCAGGCAATACCTCTAACAATTCAGGCTCTAATTCATCGAATACCAATAGCACTAACACAGGAAGCAGCAGTTCATCAACTGGAAACAGTGACGGAATGAAGAGTACAGATCTGCCAGACATACTTGGTAATCAGGGATTTACAAGAGAATATTCTAATGTATACATATATACAGAAAATGATACTTATTATGGAGAAATAATAATACAGCCAGAAGTTTCTATTATATATATCAAGCAGAGAAGCGGTGGTTTTGACAGCAAGATTAATAGTGTATTAAGTGAGCTTCTCCCATCAGAATATAGTCAGGTATGGAGCAATTATCTTTCTGCTTCAAGTGACAGAACATTTACTGCTGAGGGAAGAAAAGTAAGAATTGTAACAGCAGTAGGCGGAGGACATTCGCAAATTGTAATATACAATTAATGTCAAATATGCTATATTTAATAAAATGCTGTTATATAACCAATAGCATATTTATGAAATGAATAATGAGGTGAAAGTTGTGCTTAATGAGAATAAAGTTAAGATGATGACTAAGATGGCTATATATGAAAAGAACGAGGGCAGGAAAATGCTTCGTACAGCGAAATATTTCAAAGGTGATTTCATTGCTTTCGGTATTTTAAAGACATTAATAACTACAACATTTGCATTTATGATAGTTGCAATTATGTATGTATTATGCAATGCAGAGGGACTTGTTGAGAATATTAATTCAATGGACTATCTTGCATTTGGCAGGAGAGTGGCAATATACTATATAGGAATGTTAGTTATATTTACAGTAATAGCAGCTGTTGTATATAATGTCCAGTATGAACGTTCAAGAAAAGGTCTTAAGAAATATTTTTCAAGACTTAATAAGCTTGAAAGATTTTATAACAGCCAGAAGAAAAGAAAGTAAATATGGAGGATATAATGGCGGTTTTATTAGAACTCAAAGAGAATTTTAAAAGATTTTACAACAAATATGATATATATATTGTACCGGTGGCTAAGTTTATAGCAGCATTGGTTTCATTTCTTATGCTTAATGCCTCTATCGGCTATATGGATAAGCTTAATAGTCCTATAATAGCAGTATTAGTATCGGTTATATGTGCATTTCTGCCTAATGGCTTTACAATAGTAATGCTTTCGATATTTATGATTGCACACTTGTATGCAATATCAGTAGAATTTGCACTTATTGCATTGTGCGTAGTGCTTCTTATGTATCTGTTATATTTCAGATTTACACCAAAGCTTGGATATCTGCTAATATTAACAGTAATTATGTGTGGTTTTAAGATACCTTATGTTATACCGGTTGCTGTAGGTTTATGCTCATCATTTCTTGCGGCAATACCTGTAAGCTTTGGTGTAATAATTTATTATATAATTAATACAGCCAGTGCTTACGAAGCAGCAGTTACTAACAAATCTTTAACAGAGAGTATGTTACAGGTTTCTTATTTAATAGAAAGTCTTGTTAAGGACAAGCAGATGATAGTGTTAATTGCAGCACTTGCAGTTACAGTAATTGTTGTATACATAATAAGAAGACTTAAGATTGACTATGCATGGGGTTACGCTATAGGAATAGGAAGTGTATTACAGTTCATAATTCTTGTTGTATGCGAGATTGTATTTAAGACTGAATTTAATATAGTTCTTATTGTAATCGGAGTTATATTAGGTGCACTTGCAGGTTATATCTGTAATGTTATGTTCTTTGCAGTTGATTTCAGAAGAACAGAGTATGTACAGTATGAAGATGACGAATACTATTATTATGTAAAGGCTGTGCCTAAGATTAATGTAGCAGGTGAGGATGTAAAGGTTAAGCAGATTAATGCAAGAAAGACCAGAAAAGCCTCAGATATAAGTGATGTAAGACAGGCTAAATCAACAACTGCTGCCACAGAAGAAGACGAAGATATGATATTTTTTGATAAATAATAGTATATTTATCATATAGAAATTAAAAGGGTGGTGAGAATGTGACTACATCAGGTAATCTGTTGCAGAATTATTTTTCAAGATTATATATACCAAGGATTACATGGACAGATATTATAGAGATAATTATTATTGCGGTTGTTCTTTATAATATTCTGTTATGGATAATGAATACTAAAGCGTGGGCTTTGCTTAAAGGAATTATAGTAGTAGGTTTATTCGCGGTAGTTGCATATCTGCTTAACTTAAAGACTATATTGTGGATAGCAGGAAAGACGATAAGTGTTGGAATTATAGCCCTTGTTATTATATTCCAGCCTGAATTAAGAAGGGCGTTAGAGCAGTTAGGAAGAAAGAAATTTGTTCTTAATTTCCTGAATTTTGGTGATAACAGCAATAAAGATGAGCGTTTTAGTGTTAAGACGGCAGACGAAATTGTTGATGCGTGCTACAGGATGGGAGCGGTAAGGACAGGTGCATTGATAGTTATAGAACAGGATATGCTTCTGGAAGAGTATATAAAGACAGGAATACCTGTAGATGGTATTGTCACAAGCCAGCTTCTTATTAATATATTTGAGCATAATACACCGCTTCACGATGGTGCAGTTATAGTTAGGGGTAACAGGGTTGTTGCAGCTACCTGTTATCTTCCACTTACAGATAATGTTAATCTTAGCAAGGCTTTAGGAACAAGACACCGTGCCGGAGTCGGAATAAGCGAAGCTACAGACAGTATGACAATTATTGTATCAGAGGAAACGGGTAAGGTTTCCGTAGCTTTTGGTGGTGAATTAATACACGATATTGATGCAGATTCTTTAAAGAATAAACTGGAATATATCCGTAGAAAGAATATAGATGTTAAGTCTTTCAGGATATGGAGAGGCAGGTTGAAGCATGAAAGAGAAGATATTTAAGAATTTCAGCCTGAAGTTATTATCCGCTGTATTTGCAGTTGTTCTATGGACAGTTATTGTTAATATATATGACCCTAACACGAGTTATACATTCAGTAATATAACTGTACAGCTTATTAATACACAGAGCCTTACAGACAAAGATTACAGTTATGAAGTTGTTGATGGCGGCAAGATTTCAGTTACAGTAAGCGGTCCAAAGAGTGTCGTAACAGACCTTAAGACAAGTGATATAAGTGCAACCGCAGATTTGAGTAAGGTTACTGCATTTACAGATTATGTAGATATACAGGTTCAGGTAATTAAAGATGGACAGGTTCTTAATAATGTAGAGGCTGTTCCAAGAACATCAGCACTTAAGCTAAGCATAGAGAACAGGGATACCAAGACTTTGTCATTAGATGTTAACACGACAGGTTCTACAGCTTCAGGATATACGGTTGCTTCGACAAGTTCATCACCAACATATATCAAAGTTACAGGTCCTACATCTTTACTTGAGAGTGTAGCAGCATTATCAGTAAATGTAGATGTATCAGGTGCTAAGGAAGATATAAGCACAAGTGCAGATGTTAAGATGTTAGATGAAGATGGTAATGAAATAGTAAATGATGCACTTGAACTGTCATGTACTAAAGCAGATATCAATGTTGATATAGCAAGAATGAAGACGGTGTCAATAACAGCAAAGACAGGTGGAACGCCGTCAGACGGATATATTATAACAGATACAATATTAAGCCAGGCATCTGCGGTTATAACAGGTTCAGATGATTTGCTGGGTAAAGTAGATACAATAACAATTCCATCGCAGAATATTAATGCTGATGGATTGAGTGCTGATAAGACATATACTTTCAGATTATCAGATTATGTTCCATCAGGAATTAAATTTGTATCTGACAGCAGTCTTACTGTTACAGTTAAGATAGCACAGAAGGCTACAAAGCAGATAAGTCTTTCAGCTTCAGAGATAACACTTAATAATATACAGACAGGGTTTAATGCACAGGTAATGCAGGGTATTACATTTACTGTAACAGGTAATGATAATGTGTTATCGGCTGTCAGTGCATCAGATGTAAAGGCAGGCATTGACCTTAAGAATCTTGGGGCAGGAACTCATAATGTCACAGTGGCGTTATCACTGCCTGATGGAATAACTGTAGTAGGTAATGTTACTGTTAATGTTACAATAACGGCAATACAGCAGGAAACAACTACAGAGAGTACCAAAGCGACAGAAAGCACTACATCGGCGACAAGGTAATTTGTTAAGAACTGCCATTTAAGGAGGGATTATAATGGTAAAGGAGAATATAATTGTCACAAGCCAGCTTGGAATACATCTTCGTCCAGCGGGTGCTATGTGTGATGCGGCAATTAAATTTGATTCTAATATATCATTTGAATATGCAGAGGGTAAGACAGCCAATGCAAAGAGTGTAATATCAATACTTGCATCAGGTGTTAAATGTGGAGATGAGATAACTTTAATAGCTGATGGAAGCGATGAAGAAGAAGCGTTAAAGACAGTATCAGAAAAGTTTAAAGAAGCTCTTAAAGATTGATTTAATCTACGGATTGAATTATAATTAAATAAAATGATGTAGCAATACGTGTACATCAGTCAGGGAAAAATACCATTTTCCCCGACATTATTAAATAACAAGGAAAGAGGTACAGAGTATGGGTTATATGGAAGTTTATAAGTCTTGGTGTGACAATATGTATTTTGATGAAGCAACAAGAGATGAACTTAAGTCGATCGCTAATGATGAGAAGGAGATTGAAGACAGATTTTACAAAGATCTTGAATTCGGAACAGGAGGCTTAAGAGGTGTAATTGGCAATGGTACTAATAGAATGAACATTTACACTGTAAGAAAGGCAACACAGGGACTTGCTAACTTTATTATTAAGGAAGGTGCAGCAGACAGAGGTGTAGCTATTGCATTTGACTCAAGAAGAATGTCACCTGAATTTGCTGATGAAGCAGCACTTTGTCTTAATGCTAACGGAATTAAGGCATATATATTCCCTTCACTTCGTCCAACACCAGAATTATCATTTGCATTAAGAGACCTTAACTGCATAGCTGGTATTGTAGTAACAGCAAGCCACAACCCACCAGAATACAACGGATATAAGGTGTACTGGGAAGATGGTGCACAGATTACAGCACCTAAGGATTCACAGATTATATCAGAAGTTAAGGCTGTAACAGATTACAATACAGTTAAGACTATGGATAAAGATGAAGCTAAGGCTTGCGGTCTTTACAATGTGATCGGATACGATATGGATGACAGATATATGGCCGCATTAAAGAAGATGAGTATTAATGGAGATATCATTAAGAAAGTAGCGGATGATATTAAGATTGTATACACACCATTCCATGGTACAGGTAATATTCCAGTAAGAAGAGTTCTTAAGGAATTAGGCTTTAAGCACGTATATGTTGTTCCAGAACAGGAAAAGCCAGACCCAGATTTTACAACGCTTGAATATCCTAACCCAGAAGATCCTAAGGCATTCACATTAGCATTAAAGCTTGCTAAGGAAGTTGATGCAGATATCGTTCTTGCAACAGATCCGGATGCTGACAGACTTGGTGTATATTCTAAGGATACTAAGACAGGTGAATACCAGTCATTTACAGGTAATATGTCTGCTATGCTTATTGCAGAATATATCCTTTCACAAAGACAGGAAAAGGGACTTCTTCATAAGAACGGAGCATTTGTTAAGACAATAGTTTCAACTAATATGGCTGACAGCATTGCTAAGGAATATAACCTTAAGCTTATTGAAGTTCTTACAGGCTTTAAGTTCATCGGTGAGCAGATTAAGTTCTTTGAACAGCAGGGTACATATGAATATGAATTTGGTTTTGAGGAAAGCTATGGCTGTCTTGTAGGAACACACGCAAGAGATAAGGATGCTATCGTTGCAGTTATGGCACTTTGTGAAGCAGCAGCTTACTATAAGAATAAAGGTCTTACTTTATGGGATCAGATGATTAACATCTATGAGAAGTATGGCTACTATAAAGAAGGACAGGTTGCTATCACAATGAAGGGTGCTGAGGGTGCTGGAAAGATTGCTAAGATGATGGATGACCTTAGAAATAATACACCATCTAAGATTGGTAACTGGACAGTTCTTGAAGCAAGAGATTATAAGAAGGACGAATGTGTCAATATGGTTACAGGCGATAAGCATAGCACAGGACTTCCTAACTCTAATGTACTTTATTATGATTTATCAGATAATGCATGGTGCTGTGCAAGACCATCTGGTACAGAGCCTAAGATTAAGTTCTATATGGGCGTTAAGGGCAGCAGCATAGAAGATGCAGCAGCTAAAGAAGAAGCTTTAAAGAAAGCTGTTATGGAGCTTGTTGGGCAGTAATCAGTAAGTATTATTTGATGGATATGTTTTACATAGCATAATTATATAAGTTCAGATTTTCTTAACAAGTAATACACAATATGAACACATTTCGTGAATATACTAACAGTATCAACAACGAAATGTGTTCATTTTTTCGTTGAAATGACATAAGTAAGGAGTGTTTGGATATGTATAATAATGAAGATAACGATTATATGAACAATAATTCTGATAATAATTCTAGGAATTATGAGAATGTAGAGCCTGATAATAATCAGAGTACAGGAACAACTGGATATACAACATACAGCCATAACACAGGTTATAATCAGAACAGTGCAGGTGGTGCTGGTATGAATAATGGACAGAACCAGTATTCTAACGGAAGTAATAATTATGGCTATAATGGTTATGGATATAATCAGGGTGGTATGAATAATTCACAGTATGGTGCTAATACATCATACAATAGCACAGGAACTAATGCCGGATATAATAACACAGCATATAATAATGGTGCTAATACAGGCTTTCATAATGCATCAGATAACAGTAATTCAACCTATAGATATTCATATGTTAATAATAATATAGGCAGTGATCAGAATAATTCTTATAGGAATGCACAAAGAGCAGCTAAGCAGGCTAAGAAGGAAGCAAGAAAGAAGTCATTTAACAATTGGTTTTCTAAGAATTCCACGGCTAAGAAGTATATAAGTGGTGTGCTTGCAGCAGTGGTATTTGGTGTTGTAGCTGGTTCAGCAATGTATGGAACTTATCATATTGAGAAGAAATATTTAGGTGGTAATGATACTAAGAACTATACAATTTCAACTGTGACAAGCAATATTGATAAAGTTACAAGCGATGATATTAATGCTAATGGAGATACTAATCTTTCACAATATTCATCAATGAATGTAGAAAGTGTGGCACAGGCAGCACTTCCGGCTATGGTTGCCCTTAATGGTACAACTACAGTAAGCAGTTCATCTTCAATGTATGGCTGGGGACAGCAGCAGTACGAGGCTTCAACAAGTGGAACTGGTATTATTGTTGGTAAGAATGATACAGAGCTTCTTATTGTAACTAATGCACATGTTGTAGATAATGTATCCAACTTAAAATGTGTATTTGTGGATGACCAGTCAGTAAGTGCAACGGTAAAGGGTTCTAAGTCAGATCAGGATATAGCAGTAGTTGCTGTATCATTATCAGATATTCCGTCTGACACAATAAGTAAAATAGCTATTGCAGAACTTGCAGATTCTGATACAATTGCAGTAGGCCAGCAGGTAGTGGCAATTGGTAATGCACTTGGAGAAGGACAGTCAGTTACTAATGGTATTATAAGTGCCCTTGACAGATCAATAACAGTTAACAATGTTACATTTTCAGGACTTATAATGACTAACGCAGCTATTAACTCAGGTAATAGTGGTGGAGCACTTCTTAATGCAAGCGGCAAGGTAATTGCTATTAACTTTGCTAAGACATCATCAGATGGTGTTGAGGGTATGGCATATTCAATACCTGTATCTAATGTTAAGGAACTTATAAGCTCACTTATGAGCAAGCAGACAAGACAGAAGGTAGATTCAGATAATGCTGGATATCTTGGTATTGCTGCTATAGATATAACAAGCACATATGCTTCTATGTATGGTTACCCACAGGGTATAATGGTTCGTACAGTAGCATCTGGCTCAGCAGCAGAGAAGGCAGGACTTTCAGCTTACGATATAATTGTCGGTTTTGATGACCAGTCAATATCAACAATGTCAGGCTTACAGTCACTTCTGCAGTATTATTCAGCAGGAGAGACAGTAAAGGTTGACTACTATCATCTTGAAGGTAGTGAATATGTACTAAAGAGTGTGGAGGTTACATTAGGAAAGAAGAACTAATAAGCCTCGTAACACAGAATTGAGGATTAAATGAGTAACAACGATAATAATAATGAGAACAATACAACTGCTAACACAGATGAATACGAAAAGGTGTGTTATATATGCAGAAGGTCAGAGTCTAAGGCTGGTAAAATGATTAATATGCCAGGTGGTTTATGTGTATGTGCAGATTGTATGCAGAAGACCTTTGATACAATTAATAACAGTGATATCAATTATGATGACCTTATGAATAATATGCCTAATATGGGAATGTTCGGCGGCTTTAATATGATGGGTAATGACATTTCCAACAGGCAGAAAGTCAAGAAAAAGAAAGAAGATAATAACAAGCCTGCAGATAAGGAAAAGGACGATACACTTGATTTGGCTAATCTTCCAGCACCTCATCAGATAAAGGCAATGTTAGATGAATATGTAATAGGTCAGGACTATGCCAAGAAGGTTATGTCAGTTGCTGTATACAATCATTATAAGAGAGTTGCCACAGGAACTATGGACGATATTGAGATTGAAAAGTCTAATATGCTTATGATAGGACCTACAGGAAGCGGAAAGACTTATCTTGTAAAGACACTGGCAAGACTTTTAAAAGTACCTCTTGCAATTACAGATGCTACTTCACTTACCGAAGCTGGCTATATAGGTGATGATATAGAGAGCGTTGTATCAAAGCTTTTACAGGCAGCAGATAATGACGTGGAGAAGGCAGAAAGAGGCATTATATTTATTGATGAGATAGATAAGATTGCCAAGAAGAAAGAAACAAGAAGCCGTGATGTAAGCGGTGAATCTGTACAGCAGGGAATGTTAAAGCTTCTTGAGGGAAGTGATATAGAAGTTCCAGTAGGTGCTACAAGCAAAAATGCTATGGTTCCGCAGGTTACAGTTAACACACGCAACATATTATTTATATGCGGTGGTGCATTTCCAGACATTGAGAATATAATAAAGGCAAGACTTAATAAGCAGTCATCAATAGGTTTTAACTCAGACCTTAAAGATAAATATGATAATGACAAGAATATATTATCAAAGGTTGAATTAGAGGATTTAAGGGAATTTGGTATGATTCCTGAATTCTTAGGACGACTTCCTATAGTATTCTCTTTAGAGGGTCTTACAGAGGATATGCTTGTTAAGATTATGAAAGAGCCTAAGAATGCAATACTTAAGCAGTATCAGAAGTTATTAGAACTTGATGAGGTTAAGCTTGAATTTGATGATGATGCTTTAAGACAGATTGCAAAGAAAGCTATGGAAAAAGATACAGGAGCAAGAGCATTAAGGTCTATAATAGAAGAATATATGCTTGATATAATGTATGAAATTCCTAAAGATGATAATATCGGAAGTGTCACAATAACAGCAGATTACATTGAGAAGAAGGGCACACCGCTTATTATGATGCGTGGACAGGAAAGACTTCCAATGAATAATGCAGAAGCTTAATGCTGTCAGTTTCACAAGCCATTATGCACAAGATATTCTGCTGATGTTATTTTGCAGAAGTTATTATGTATATGTCAGTATGTCAGTATATTAGTATTATTATAAAATATTAATCATATAATGTCCTTAAAGATTATCTTTAAGGACATTTTTTATGCCTTTATGCAGTGAAATGATAACAGATGAGGATATATATGATTATATAGTTGTCAATCTTCCGGGAATTAATAAGATGCTTCAAAGCAACCCTGATGTATGTATACAGAAGGTTGATGACCAATGGCTTGTTGCACATAGCAGGCTTCCGGATGACAGGGATTTTAATATAAGTGACTTGGGATATTATACAATTCCCAAGTTGTATGGGCTTATGGATACATCAAGCATTGATGCGGTAAATGCCACCAACATAACAAGCCAGCCTTTTTTAAATTCAAAAGGGCAGGGTGTTATCGTGGGGATAATAGACACAGGAATTGATTATCTTAGTGAGAACTTCTGTGATACGGCTGGTAATACGCGTATTATGGCTATATGGGATCAGACCCTTGAGTACAGGCAGAATTTATATGTTAATTATGGTCGTATATATGAACAGGCAGAGATTAATACAGCACTTGAAGCATACCGCAATGGACTAAATCCTTACGATTATGTGGGAACAACCGATATTACAGGGCACGGAACATTTATGGCTGGAGTAATTGCTTCAAGAAAAATTGATGATTACATAGGTGTTGCACCAGAGGCAAGCATAGTATGTGTAAAATTAAAAAATGCAAAGAAATATTTAAGGGATTACTTCTACATAAGGGATGATGCAGTGTGTTTTGAGGAAACGGATATTATGCTTGCCGCAAGATTTCTAAAGGATTATGCCGGGTTAAAGAAAATGCCTCTTGTCATATATATGGGACTGGGTAGTGGTCTGGGCTCAAGAACAGGCGGAAGTCCTTTATCAAATGTTCTTGATTCACTTACAATGCACGTTAATACATGTGTTGTTGTTCCTGCTGGCAATGAGGCAGTCAAAAGGACACATTTTAGCGGTTACGCTTCTGTTGTTCCTGAATATAAGGAAATGGAGATAAATGTTGAGAGGCGTGGAAAAGGCTTTGTGCTTGAAATATGGGCAAAAAGTCTTGATGTACTGTCGGTATCAATAATATCACCGACAGGCGAGATTATTCCAAGAATACCAGCAAGGATAGGCTCAAGTACACAATATTCATTTCTTTTGGAGAATTCAAGGATATATGTTGATTACCAGATTACAGAAACTGTTGCAGGGCAGGAAGTTATATTTATGAGATTTGAACGTCCGGCAGAGGGACTGTGGAAGATAGATGTATACAGTCTTACTAATCTTCCTGGATATTTTAATGCGTGGATAACTTTAAAAGAGCTTATGGACTGTGATGCCTATTTTCTTAATTCAGATGCTGATGTAACGCTTGTAGAGCCTGCCAGCGGTTTAAGGCTTATTACTGTTGGTGCATATAATCATAATACCAACGGAAGCGACGTGAACAGCAGCAGGGGTTATACGGCGGATAACAGGGTTAAGCCTGATATAGCAGCACCAGGAGTTAATGTGTATGGTGTTGGAGGCGTAAGAGGCTATACAGTTAGATCAGGAACAAGCATTGCTGCGGCACACGTTGCAGGGGCAGCGGCATTATTTTTTAGCTGGGGAGTTACTAACAATAACAGATCAGTTATAAGTAATAGCGAGATTAAGTCATATATAATAAGGGGAGCAGACCGACCGGGGGATATTGCTTATCCAAATGTTGAATATGGCTATGGCAGATTGAATATAGCAGGTGCATTTGACCAGATGAGGATAAGTTAATAAAAGCTTAAGGCTTAGCTTATTGTAATTATTAAGTACATATGATAAAGTGATTATGTATGCGGATATATTGTAAGGAATTGCAGGGTGATGTAACAATGAAGCAATTAATTGGCATATGTAAGGGAAGTATCCCTGACACCTATATAAGAATTATAAAGGACAGGTATTTAACGATGAAATATAAAGCGATTGCACTCGATCTTGACGGAACACTCACAGACCATAATAAGAAGCTTCCGGAGGCTAATAAGGAGGCTGTATGGGCTGCAATTGATAAAGATGTTACAGTTATATTGGCTTCGGGACGTCCATTATTTGGGATAACACCGATAGCAGATGAGCTTGAGTTAGATAAGAGAGGCGGATATATATTAGCTTACAATGGTGGTGAGATAATTAACTGCCTGAATGGAGATGTAATTGTAAGCCACGAGCTTCCAAGGCAGTGTATAGACGATATATGTGATTATGCAAGAGCTAATGATGTGTATGCACTTACATATTCGGACGGAAAGATAGCAGCAGAGAGTGATGATGATGAGTATGTGTTAAAAGAAGCATTTTGCAATAATACAACAATAATTAAGACAGATGATTTAAAGAAATATGTAGATTATCCAGTTAATAAGTTCCTTGTTGTAGGAAGACACGATAAGCTTGTGCCAGTGCAGGAAGCTTTATTAGAGCATTATTCTGACGTGCTTGATGCATTTTATTCAGAAGATTATTTCCTTGAGGTAGTACCAAAGGGGGTTGCCAAAGATAAATCATTACAGCAGTTATTAGGTAAGCTGTCTATCAAAGAAGATGAGCTTATAGCCTGTGGAGATGGAATGAATGATATACCAATGTTAAAGATAGCAGGTGTTGCGGCTGTTATGGATAATGCGTATGAAGAAGTGAAAAAGTATGCAGACTATATCGCACCATCTAATGATGAATCGGGAGTTGCCGATATAATTAAAAGATTTATATTAAATGCTTAGAGTGATTAAGTGATAAATAATTATGGAGATTGACAATGGGAAGAGATAATGTTCAGAATGAAGAAATAGAAATTGATATTGGACATATTTTATCTATATTATGGGATAAGATAATGGTTATTATTGCAACAGGCATAATAGTGGGACTTGGTGCATTTCTTGTGGCAAAGTTTTTTATAACACCACAGTATGAGTCAGAAACCAAGCTGTATGTATTAAACAGAGCTAACGACAGTGCGACTACTTTATCAGATGTCCAGTTATCTACACAGCTTACGAAAGATTATAAGATACTTGTAACAAGTGCTCCGGTTATGAATGAAGTTATCAAGGAATTAAAGCTTGATATGAAAGCCTCACAGCTTGCTTCAAGCATATCTGTTGATACACCTTCGGATACACGTGTATTGCAGATAACAGTTGTTAGTGATGATCCTTATCAGGCTAAGAAGATAGCTGACTGCGTGGCTAAAGTATCATCACAGAAGATATGTGATATTATGAAGATTGAACAGGTAAATGTTATTGAGGAAGGCTCATTATCAGAGATACCAGCATTTGCTGTTGTCCAGAAATGGACAATTATAGGTGCTCTTGCAGGTATTGTGCTGTCAGCGGCGGTTATAGTAATAAAGTCAATGTTAGATGATACTGTAAAGACTACAGAAGATGTGGAGAAATATTTTGACCTCAGTACACTTGCAGTTATTCCAATTTCAGAAGAAATGGATGATGGCTTGCCAAAGAACAAGAAAAAGAGCAGGAAGAACAAAAAGAACAAGAATAAAAAGTAAAAGTCAGGTGAAAAGATAATATGCAGACTATCAATATAGAACGATTAAGAAAGCTTGATTACAGGGCTAATGAGGCATATAAGAATTTAAGAACGAATATCCAGCTTTGCGGTTCGGATATCAAGGTTATTATGCTCACAAGTACGACACCGGGAGAAGGTAAATCTACTGTATCATTTAATCTTGCGGTATCACTTGCAGAAGCAGGCAAGAAGGTTATATTTATTGATGCGGATTTAAGAAAGTCGGTGCTTGTAGGACGTTATAAGATTAATACGTCTGTTAAGGGACTTACACATTTCTTATCAGGAATTAATAAATTTGAAGAAGTTATGTATGCAACTAATGTTGAGAATTTTAATGTAGTATTTTCTGGTCCGGTGCCACCTAATCCTACAGAGCTTCTTGGCAATAAGGTGTTTAAGACACTTATAAAAGTATTAAGGGATTTGTATGATTATATAATAATTGATACACCACCTATAGGAAGTGTAATAGACAGTGCCATAGTGGCACAGGAGTGTGACGGAGTTGCCTATGTAATGGCGGCTAATGATGTAAGCTACAAATACGCCCAGAAGGGTCTGGAGCAGATTAAAAAGACAGACTGCAAGCTTCTTGGAGTGGTACTTAATAAGGTCGATATGGACGATAACAAATACTATGGTAAGTATTATGGCAAATACTATGGCAAGTATGGAGAACATGCCAATAAATAGGTGGCTGGTTATGTCGTAAATAACATATAATATTATAAACAGCTAATTGACATATTAACTTAATAACTATTTAAAAGGTCAAAAAGGCTTCGCATTACGATATACATAATGTGAAGCCTTTTTCTAATACTTGATAGTATTTTGTTAATAGTGTTTTATTAATAGTATTTTGAGCAATATTTTATAGTTAATTAGCTGCAGCCTGATTAGCATTGGAATTGCTATCTGCCTGGGCAGGGGCGGCAGCCGCCTGTGTAGGAGCTGTTGTAGCTTCTGTCTTATTGCCGTTACTGCCGGTATTATTGCTGTTATTATTATTATTACTGTTATTGTTATTACTGTTGTTGTTGTTACTGTTGTTGTTGTTATTGTTATTGCTATTGTTATCAGGAGCAGGGGTCTGTGTAGGAGCTGCTGTAGTTGTTGCTGCTTCTGTAGGTGCGGCAGTTGCTTTAGTTGTAGTCTGCTGCTGCTTAGTTGTTGATGAACTCTTAGTTGATGTGGCAGCAGAAGTTTCTTCTTTGTTAGTGCTTGATGATTTTGAAGTATTAGGTAAAGACATCAAACCAGTTGGGTTAGAAACCTTGCTGATCTCTTCGTCATAATATTCCTGTGCATCGAATATATCACCATTAATTATCTTCTTGGCAAGCTGTCTGGCAATATCAACATCAGCCTGATAAAGAAGTGATACAGAACGATAAGAACCGAAATGCTGGCATAGTCTGCTGTCAGGTTCTGCACCTGTGCTGTATGTCTGTATATTCCATGAACGGCTGTTGGCAAGCTGCCCTTTTACAAGTGATGTAATATCTGATACAGGCATATTAGTGTAGAGCATATCACCGACAGAATCAAGTAATGCACTGTACTTTGCAAGTATTGCAGGTGATGTAAGCTTATTGATAATAGCTGTAAGGGCTGCAAGCTGGTTACGGCCTCTCTGGTAATCACCATCTAAGAAAGCATTTCTTTCACGGCAGAAAGCTAAGGTCTGTTCACCATTACATTCATTATCACCTATTACATAGTGATATCTTGTTGGAGCTGCCTCAAGTCCATTGACAAAGTCAACAGATGAATTGATGGTTACACCACCAAGTGCATCTACAATTGTCTCGCAGCCGGTAAAGTTAATCTTAACATAGTAATCAATATTAAGGTCATACAGATTCTGAAGGTTTAGTATAGAACCCTCTATACCCCATTGTCCGGCGTGTGTAAGCTTATCATAGCCCTGAGCACCCGTACCAGGATTAGTAAGGTTGATATAGGCATCTCTTGGAGTAGTGATAAGAAGCACTTGTCTTGTTATTGGGTGGATGACACATAAAATGTTGACATCGCTTCGTCCTGTTGAAAGTATCTTGCCTTCTTCGTCATTACCTGATATATATATTACAAAAGGTTCTTCGTTGACCTTTTTGTCAGATTCGCTTAATTCTATAGTTCTCTTAAGTTCAATAGTTCCGACAATTCTTATTGAGTCAAGGAATTCTTCATATTCTTCATCAAATGATGACAATGTGTTGTCATTAATAAGCATAGCCTGAATATCAGTTCCAGCCTCTAATGCAGGAATGATATCTTCCCAGGTTGTATATTCCTTAGTCTTGATGTCTGCATTGTTATTAAAGTTAATCTTCTGTATGGCATCCTGATTATCATCGGCATCTACAGTAGAGTTATAACCAAATGTATATGATAAAGTATCAGAAAGTGACTGTGCTTTATCCTTCTTTAATACAACGACATCAACGACATCTGTAATCTCCTGTACGTTATTACCATTACTGCTTATCTTATCAAGAGTTGTGTCAACCTTTGATGTGAAAAGGAATGTGTATAAAAGTACAGCGGATAAAAGTATAGATATTACTTTTCCTATAATATGCGTCTTAGTAAACTGTGATAAAAAGTCGTATATTGCCACAAGTACAAGAACGGCGTCAATAGCTGCGATATACTTGAGCGGAAGAATATCAAGTTTGTAAAGCTTTAATAGTGTCAATACAGTGAATACAAGCTGAACAACAACGAGTGCAATACCAATAACTGTCGCCCACGCTCTTAGCTTGTGCTTCTTCTCACTCTGGGAAAGAGTGCTCCCCTTTTTGAAGATATATTGCATATCTTCTCTGGTCTTGTCAAAGAATCCTGACATAATGTTATCTCCTGTTAGTATTCATAGAATAAATGTATAAGCCAAGCTTTAAAAAGATGTGAAATATATTCAATTAAAAGCTTAACGTAACAAAAATACTATAACATATTACTAAAAAAAAATAAATAAATAGAGTATTAAATATAGAAAAATGTAAAAATACGCCTGTATGCAGTATACAAACATATTGACATTATATGTTTTGCTTAATAATATTAAGAAAATAAAGTGAAAAATTAAAGATAAACCTAATTAAACTTAATAATATTCATTTTTGTTCAATTTAATTATGTGAAACACATAAAAAACTTGCATAAATTAAGTGAAATTAATATAATATCACTTGGGTAACGTACTAAAGCGTACGAATATTAAATCAAAGGAGTTAAACGATTATGGGATATGTTGATGAAGTATTAGAATTAGTTTCTAAGAAGAATGCAGATCAGCCAGAATTCTTACAGGCTGTAACAGAGGTTCTTAATACATTAAGACCAGTTGTTGATGCTAACGAGGAGCTTTACAGAAGCAATGCAATTCTTGAAAGAATTACAGAACCTGACAGAGTATTAATGTTCCGTGTACCTTGGGTAGATGACAAGGGACAGGTACAGGTAAACAGAGGTTTCAGAGTACAGTTCAACAACGCTATCGGACCTTACAAGGGTGGTTTAAGATTACATCCATCTGTTAACTTAGGAATTATCAAGTTCTTAGGTTTCGAGCAGGTATTCAAGAACTCACTTACAAGCCTTCCAATCGGTGGTGGTAAAGGTGGTTCTGATTTCGATCCTAAGGGCAAGTCAGATAGAGAGATTATGGCATTCTGCCAGAGCTTTATGACAGAGCTTTGCAAATATATCGGTGCTGATGTCGATGTTCCTGCTGGTGATATCGGAACAGGCGCAAGAGAAATCGGTTTTATGTTTGGCCAGTACAAGAGAATAAGAGGTACATACGAAGGTGTACTTACAGGTAAGGGTCTTTCATATGGTGGTTCACTTGCTAGAACAGAAGCTACAGGATATGGTCTTCTTTACATCACAGAAGAACTTATGAAGTGCCACGGTGATTCACTTGAAGGCAAGACAATCGCTGTTTCAGGTGCTGGTAATGTTGCTATCTATGCTATCCAGAAGGCACAGCAGCTTGGTGCTAAGGTTGTTACATGCTCTGATTCAACAGGCTGGATATATGATCCAGAAGGAATCGATGTAGAACTCTTAAGAGAAGTTAAGGAAGTTAAGAGAGCAAGACTTACAGAATATGCTGCTGCAAGAAAGTCTGCTGAATACCACGAGAAGAAGAATGGTGAGCACGGTGTATGGTCAGTTAAGTGTGATATCGCTCTTCCTTGTGCTACACAGAACGAACTTGACCTTGAAGATGCTAAGCAGTTAGTAGCTAACGGCGTTAAGGCTGTTTGCGAAGGTGCTAATATGCCTACAACTCTTGAAGCTACAGAATACTTCCAGAACAACGGCGTAATGTTCATCTGTGGTAAGGCTGCCAACGCTGGTGGTGTTGCTACATCAGCTCTTGAAATGAGCCAGAACAGCGAAAGACTTAGCTGGACATTTGAAGAAGTTGACGCTAAGCTTAAGAACATTATGGTTAATATCTACCACAACATCGATGATGCTGCTAAGAGATATGGTATGGAAGGCAACTATGTAGCTGGTGCTAATATCGCTGGTTTCGAGAAGGTTGTTAACGCTATGCTCGCTCAGGGTGTATACTAATTATCCCATAATTATAACGAATTAATATATGAGGGCTGCCGCTTAGGTGCAATGTTATTAAGTTGACATTGGGCTTATGCGGCGGCTCTTTTTGTGTAATAGGAAATTCCGATAGAATGAAAGCTTTTTAATAAATATCACATTGTATTTTGTCTGCATAACTTATATAATTAAAAATTAAGATGTAGGTGCCAGATAGTATTATGCCCATTACTGATGTATCAGGGAGAAAATGGTATTTTTCTAAAAAAATATGACAAAACACTTGGAGAGGAGTATTAATGTCAGATTTATACAGTATTCTTAATAATTTAACAGATGATGATATAAGGCTGCAACTTGCATTTTTTGATAGTGTGACAATAGGAAATGCAGCGAAGGAGACAGGTTCACGTATCATATCCGGACTTGCAGATATGGCGAATTCATTTGCAGAGATATTCAGCAGTAAGTTAAAAGTCGAATATGATTATAAGAAAGTGTCAGATATGGTGGAAGCCAAATATATGCAGCTTAAGACAGCGGACAGGACACATTTAATGTCAATGTTAGAACTTAAACTGCTTGAGATAGCAGGAGCACAGGGCAGCATAGATGTCAGCACAGTGGCAGGGAGGGATAAGCTTTTAATGCTTGCTGTTAATGCGGCAGGAGCAGGATATTCCATTAACCAGTACATAGCACCAGCCCATAAAATGCAGATTATAAGTGACAAATATAACGAGGCATTTATGGATAATCTGTACCAGAGCATTAAGAATATAACACCTGACCAGTTCAGGGAGTGGTCAGCCATTATGGATAAAGCAATTGCCAGGGCAGATATTGAGATGAAGAGGGTAGTACATAAAGAACTTATGCCGGACGCATTTAATGGAATGGGTGTGTTAAAGAGCTTAAGAAAGCAGAAGACACAGGAGAAGCTAAGACTTGTTATAGAGTGTTTTGGAGTTGAAGCATTTGATTATAAGACAGTAGAGATAAAGACTATGTATCAGGCAATTAGAACCTTCAATAAGGTATCTTCGCTACAGCTTGCAAGAATGATTAATATAGCTGTAAGAAGATACAATAAGCCGTTATATGCTAAAGATGAACTTATGCCTTCCTATGTGGCAGAAGATGATAAGGCAAAGCTTGAGCAGGATATGGAATATGCAGCACTTATCAATCAGGTAAAAGAGATAGATGGTGAAACAGACAAGCTTATAAAAGAACTTGAAGGAATAGAAAAAAGGCAGGCAGATGCAGAGGAAAAGCTTGAAAAAGCCAAAGAACATTTAGATGAAGTAGATAAAGAATTCTCAGAGCTTGAAGCTAAGAAGAACGAATATATGAGTGGTTCGCATACCGAGCAGGAAACTAAAAGCTACTATGCAAGGGTTAATGAGGTTAAAAGACAGTTAGACAGGGCATCAGAAGAAGCTGGTGTAAGGGAGAGAAAAAATCAGGAACTTCTTAACCAGATATATCTTACTAAAGAGAAAATTGAGATGACAAAGAGCCAGACCGAGACTTATCATAATAAGCTTGATGAGCAGACGAATGAAAGAAAGCAGAATTTACAGCGTCTCTGGAGTGCTTATTATTATAAATTCAGATTTAGTGATGATATATTTACAGAGCTTGTAAAGAACTACGACAGAAAGCATATCGTAGTTATCGAGGAAATGCTTAAGGAAATGCACGACAGCAGTGATTACAGCATATATCTTGATGGTGATAAGCTTAATGTGTATACAGGCGGCAGGAAACCGATAGTGTTCATATATGAGAATGGAGTGTTTAATGGAATATTCAGAGATAAAAGCGTTTCTTAATGATACGCCGCAGTATGGTGAAACTACAGGAGTAGAAAGGGCTGGGAAGCTTTTAGAGCTTCTTGGAAATCCTGATAAGAATTTAAAGATAATACATATAGCAGGAACTAACGGCAAGGGTTCTGTGTGTTCTTATATAGATGATATTTTAAAAAAGTCAGGATATAAGACAGGTCTGTTTACATCACCCCATCTTGTGACAATAAGGGAACGCATACAGGTTGACGGTGAACTTATATCAAGAGAAGATTTTACACAGTACTTTAATAAGGTGTATGAAACAGCCAGGGCGAATAATCTTAAGCTTGCATATTTTGACTTTTTTTTCGGTGCGGCTATGTTATATTTTGATAAATGCAAGGTCGATTATGTAGTGTTAGAAACAGGGCTTGGTGGAAGCCTTGATGCGACTAATGCAGTACATAATCCACTGTGCTGTGTAATTACGACAATAAGCCTTGAACATACAGCAATACTGGGAGATACGATTAAGAAAATAGCAGAGCAGAAAGCAGGAATAATAAAGCAGGGCGTGCCTGTTGTATATGCAGATGACAATGAGGCTTCTGGTGTGATAGAGGATATTGCACACAGCAAGAACAGCTATTGTTACGGAGTATCACCACAGCAATATCAAATAATTAAAAACTTTAATGGCTGTATTGATTTTTCACTGCATAATGAGTATTATATTAATAATTGCTTAAGATTGGCTACTCCTGCAATATATCAGGTGGAAAATGTGTCAATAGCAATTACAGTATGCAGGCTTTTAAAGCATTTGTATCATATTGATATTAAAGACAGTGCCATAGTAGATTCGGCAGGGAGCCACATATGGCAGGGCAGAATGGAGAAGCTTACGGATAACATATATGTTGACGGTGCACATAATCCTCAGGGAATACAGAGTTTTGTTAATTCGGTTAACGGAATGTATGCTGACAGCACTGATAAAGCGGCATTATTATTCTCAGTTGTAAGTGATAAGAATTTTGAACAGATGATAAGCATACTGTGTGGCTGTAAGGTATTTGCACGAATAGCGATTACTGTGACAGGCGGCATAAGGCACTTGGATAAGGAATACATAAGTGCGGCATTTAAAAGACATACAGATATTGAAGTGGAAGTGTATGATAGTGCGAAAGAGGCGGTTCTTGCATTAAAGAATGAGCCGATGGTATTCTGTACAGGTTCACTTTATCTTGTAGCAGATATAAGGAAAGTTTTGGAATAATATAAAGATTGGAGAATAGATATGTTAGATTTTGATGAGGAAATCCAGAAGTTCCAGCCAAGTCTGGAAGTTGAGGATGCAGAAGATGCAATATACAAGAATGATGTACCAGATATAACAGATTTAATTAACAAGATTATCGAAGGAAAGAGTGAGAAGTAATTATGAGATGTTACAAATGTGGCTGTGTCCTTTCAGCAAATGACACATGTGCCAAGTGTGGTACAGATGTCTCTATATACAAAAAGACTGCCAGGGTTTCAGATATATATTACAACAAAGGTCTTGAGAAAGCCCGTGTGAGGGATTTATCAGGAGCAATAGAAACTTTAAAAGTAAGTCTTATGATTAACAAATATAATATTAATGCAAGAAATCTTCTCGGACTTATATATTGTGAGATGGGAGAAGTGGTTGAGGCATTATCACAGTGGGTAATGAGCAAGAACCTTGCCCCGGACGATAATGTTGCAGAGAGTTATATAAAGAAAATCCAGTCTAATCAGAATAAGTTTGAATCAGTTACTAATGCTATTAAGAAATATAACGTATCGCTTCAGTATGCCAAGGATAAGAATACAGATATGGCAGTAATACAGTTAAAGAAGATTGTTATATCTAATCCGCATTTTATAAAGGCACATCTGTTGCTTGCGCTTATATATATTAAAGATAATGAATATCAAAGAGCAAGAAAGCTCCTGAATTCAGTGCTTAAGATAGACAGGAATAATACTCTTGCAAGTAAGTACCTTGAACAGATAAACCAGAGCCAGAATATTAAAGATAATGATATATCTGGAAGCTTCTTACCTAAGAAGAAGGTAAAGGAAGAAGAAAGCAAGCCTCTTAATGGTAATGATGTAATACTTCCAAGGTCATCATACAAAGAACCAAGCAATGGTGCTATTACAATAGTCAATGTGCTTGTAGGTGTTGTGATTGGTGCGGCACTTATATGGTTCTTAGTAATGCCATCAAGATACAAGGGCATAACAGAAGATTATAACAGAAGTCTGGCAGAATACAGTGAACAGCTTTCATCAGGCAATGTAGAGCTTAACAGTATGGAAAGTGAATTAAAGACTGTAAAGGCAGAGAAAGAATCACTTGAACAGCAGTTAAGTGAACTTAATGGAACTGGCGGTGGCAATAAGCTTTTAATATCAGTTATTGAGTCTGCTAATGCTTATATAGCCAATAAAAGGACAGAAGCTGCTGAGAAGCTTATTGACGTTGATGTAAGTGCACTTCCATCAGACTCAGCCAAGACTTTATATAATACAATTTCGACTGCTGTTATGGCACAGGCAGCTAATGAGTTCTACAGCAAGGCTCAGACTTCATACTATAAGTCAGATTATGCTACAGCAGTTGATGATTATGTTAAGGCATTTAAGTGCGACGCCACTAAGGTAGATGCAGCTTATTATGCGGCTAAATGTTATGTCGCACTTTCACAGACAGACAATGCCAAGAAGTACTATCAGTACATTGTAAATGACTTTAAGACAAGTGGATATTATAAAGAAGCTAATGATTATGTGACATCACATTAATTACCACACGATAAATCCCTGACGGAAATTAGTCCGTCAGGGATATTTTTGTGTAACAGGAAATTCTGATATAATTATATGTTACGCTTAGCACAAGGGTGCCGATACCCTGAATAGAGGATAGGAGGATAGTTATGAGAGATGATACACAGCTTCTTAATAATGGATTAGACAGTGAATTAGACAGCTATGATACAGCAGAGGATATTAAAAGAACCGATTACATATATATGGTCAGCGGGAATAATCTTGTTATAAGCCTTAATGCAGAACTTGACCATCATCTGGCAGATGAGATGAGAGAGGTAATAGACGATATAATCGATAAAAGGGGAGTGGACAGGGTTATTATAGACTTTTCCAAGGTTGATTTTATGGATAGTGCTGGAATAGGGCTTATAATGGGAAGATATAAGAAGATACGTGATATAGGTGATATATGTGTTGTCGGAATTAATGAGAGCATTAAAAGAATACTGCTTATATCTGGACTTCATAAAATAGTAGATATATATGATAATCTGTGCGATGCCGTCAGAAAGCAGAATAAGAGGGGGATGTAAAATGCAGGAGAATAATGTGGATGTAATATTTGATGCAATATCAGAGAATGAGAGTTTTGCAAGAGTGGTTGCTGCAGCTTTTGTGACAAGATTAGACCCGACCTTAGAGGAAATATCAGATATAAAAACAGCAGTATCAGAGGCAGTTACCAACAGTATTGTGCACGGCTATGAGGGAAAAGGCGGCAAGGTATATATGACACTTTCTTTAGAGGATAGGGAGATTATTATAAGGATAAAAGATGAGGGTGTAGGAATAGAAAATGTCCATAAAGCAATGGAGCCTTTGTATACAACAAAGCCAGAGCTTGAAAGGTCAGGAATGGGCTTTTCATTTATGGAAGCATTTATGGACGAGCTTAATGTGTATTCAAGAAAAAATGTGGGTACAACTGTAATTATGAAGAAAAGAATAGGAGAAAGTAACAGGTAGAATGGATGTGTATGCTTGCGATCATACTAAAGAATTGATCATTAAAGCACACAACAATGATAAATCAGCAAGGGAGAAGCTTGTTATTGATAACAGCGGACTTGTGTGGAGCATAGTTAAAAGATTTACAGGGCGGGGTGCAGAGATGGAGGATTTGTACCAGATAGGCTGTATAGGGCTTATAAAGGCAATAGACAATTTTAATATGGACTATGATGTGAAGTTCTCAACTTATGCAGTTCCGATGATTACGGGTGAGATTAAAAGATTTCTTAGAGATGACGGCATAATAAAGATAAGCCGTAGTATTAAGGAAAATGGATACAAATGTTTTACGGCTTCCCAGAAGTTAAAGGGTATTCTTAACCGCGAGCCGACTATTGAGGAGCTGTCCAGGGAAACTGGAATAGCGACAGAGGATATAATCGTTACAATGGAGGCTGGCGACTGCGTGGAGTCAATCTATAAGACAATATACCAGAAGGATGGCAATGAGGTATGTCTTATAGATAAGTTAGAGGGCAAGGATGGCGGAAGCGACAGCATTATTGATAATATAATGATTAATGAGCTTGTGGACAGCCTGTGCGAGAGGGACAGGAAGCTTATAAGAATGAGATATTATGAGGATATGACACAGACACAGGCCGCCAGGGTATTAGGAATATCACAGGTTCAGGTATCACGTCTCGAAAAGAAAATATTAAACCGTATGCGAAGCCAGATAGATATAGAATAATATGGGCAATATTGGCAATACTTCTAACAGCATTATTTAATCAGCATAAAATGCTGTGAAATGGAGGTTACTATGTCAAAAACAGTATATTTAAAGATAAGACAGCTTACTAAAACAGACAAGCAGGATGTGTATCTGTCTGATGTGGCAGAAGTGTATGCTGAAAAAAAGCTGCTTCCTAAGATAAAAAGCATAAAGCTGGCAACATTTTACAGGACTAAAAAGGACAGGATATGTATAAGCTCAATGCAGGTTATATCAGCGATACAGCAGCTTGATGATACACTTGACGTTAATAATATAGGCGAGAGTGATTTTATAATCGATTACAGAAAGAACCAGCAGCCGGTGTGGTTATCTGTTATTCTTAAGATTATCGTGTGCATAATAATATTTATAGGAAGTGCTTATGCGATAATGGCGTATAATAATGATGTCAGCACAATAGAGATATTTGAAAAAGTATACCGGATGTCAGGTGTGGACTGGCTTATGGAATACAATGTGTGTGAGATAGCTTATGCAATAGGGTTGTTTGCCGGGATAGCAGTATTTTATGACCATTTTGCTGGAAAGAAGATGAGTAAAGCACCAACCCCTATAGAGGTGTCTATGAACCAGTATGTCAAAGATGAAAATCAGGCTATGATTGACTCTGTAGAGTGTATGCCAAGATGCGTAAGAAACAATTATCCGGGGGCAACAAAATGCTGATTAAAATATTATTTATCATACTTATCGGGTTAAGTGCCGGAGGTGTTACGGCTACAGGACTGTTCGCCCTAATATCAAGCATAGGTCTTATTAACAGATACGCAGATGTGACCAACACAACAGAATCAATAATGCTTTATGAGGAAATGATTATATTTGGTGCAGGGATTGGGAATATATGGTATATATTTGAACTGCCGATTAAGCTTGGCGTGGCAGGTGTTATATTGTATGGTGCGGTATCTGGAATATTTATAGGTACATTTTTAATATGTCTTGCAGAAACAGTCAAGGTACTGCCTATATTAGCACACAGGGTTAAGCTTAAAAAATGTCTTGGCTTTGTAGTTTTGTTTATTGCTATTGGAAAGATGGTGGGACATTTGGTATACTATTTAGTACCTTAAATACTAAACAGACAGGAAGAAATAATATGATTACGAGAAAAGAGCTTGCAAAAGCAGCTAAGAGAACATTAAAAAAGCATTTCTGGATATTGGTTGTTGTGTGTCTTATAGCAGCGTTTGTTGGAAGTGAATTTACGGAAACTTTCAGTTTCTTTAAAATGCAGATGACAGACATTAATAATACAGATACGAACGAATCACAGGGCGTTACGCTTGTTACATCAGATATTGATAACAGGACGAAAAGTGCAATGCTTGATGCAATTGTATCAGTTATTATGAACAATGAGGAACAGGGCAAAGAGCAGTCGCAGACACTTATCGACAAAGCAAAGGATAATGCAGGGGACATACTGGGGAGAACTTCGGGAATATTATCATCAGTTGTTAATAACGTATCATCAGGTGCGGTTGTATTTACTATAGTTGATGTTGTATACGGAATTACGGGTTCAAGACATCTTGTTGTTATCCTGCTTTTATGTCTGGCACTTATATTTTATTTTGGAATAAGATATGTCGTGAAAATGTCTTATGTTGTTATATCAAGAAGAATATTTCTTGAAAGCCGGACATATAAAAGTGTAGGGGTCGGCAAATTTATGTTTCTTATGAGAGTAAAAAGGTGGATGCGTGTAGCCTTTACAATGTTAGTTAAAGACTTGTATACCATATTATGGTCGCTTACAATAGCAGGGGCTTTTATTAAGCCGCTGTCATATATGCTTGTGCCATATATAATAGCCGAAAATCCAGACATAAAGGCTAATGATGCAATAACCTTATCAAGAAGAATGATGAACGGCTATAAGTGGAAATGTTTCTGCTACCAGTTATCATTTATTGGCTGGAATATATTAAGCTTTATATCTATGGGTCTTGTGGGGGTATTATATTCCAATCCATATAAGACAGCATTTTTTACAGAATTGTATGTTCTTATAAGAGAAAATGCTATTAAGAATAATATAGAAGGCGTGGAAATGCTAAGCGATGTATATCTGTATGAGCGGGCAGACGAAGAAGAATTGCAGGCAGCTTACGCAGACATATATCTATATATGAATGAAGACTCTCCAGAGGAAAGATTTGATGATAATATTATGAAATCTGACATCAGGTATTTCAGGAGATTAAGAAAGTTTCTTGCTGACTGGTTCGGCGTAATTCTTTTTAATACGAGTGAGGAAAAGAAGTTCGAGGATGCCAAGGCGGAACAGATAAAAGCTGACAGATGTAAACAGGAGATACTTGGTAATATGTATCCTTCAAGGCTGTTTACATTAAAGGAGCATAGAGCTAATTTTGAAAGTACGGTATATATGCGTAATTACTCAATTCCATCGCTTATACTTATATTCTTTGTAATGTCATTTATAGGGTGGTTCTGGGAAGTTTCATCACACTTAATGCTGTATCATTCATTTGCTAACAGAGGCGTGCTCCACGGTCCCTGGCTTCCAATATACGGAGTTGGCGGTCTTTTGATACTTCTGCTTCTTAAAAAGTTCAGGGAAAAGCCGGCTGTTGAGTTCGTGCTGGCGATTATTCTGTGTGGAGTTGTTGAGTATTTTACAGGACTTGTGCTGGAACTTACACATAACGGACAGAAGTGGTGGGACTACACAGGATTTTTCCTTAATCTTCACGGGCGTATATGTGCGGAAGGCCTGTTAGCCTTTGGTATTGGTGGAATGGCTATAGTGTATTTTGTAGCACCATTGCTTGATAATTATTTCAGAAAGATAAAGCTTCAGATTATTATACCATTATGTGTGGCACTTATGATGATATTTGTTGCAGACCAGTTGTATACAAAGAAGCACCCTAATGTGGGCGAGGGAATAACATGCCTTAACATATATGATATGTATTATTATTTATGAATAATTCTTAAGTTTATGGTAATGCTAATAGAAACATATGTTAATAGTAATATAATGCAATAAGACAGGCGGAATATATGATTATTAATATCAACATATGTCACTAATAAAGCATATGTAGGAATGAGGATTATTATGGTTCAGGATGTTGAAAAAAGAAATAAAAGCTATAACCAGTATGTTGAAAATGTCACGAAAAAGGCGGGGTGTGTATACAACTGCTTTAAGGCATTTATAACAGGTGGAATTATATGTACAATAGGCCAGCTTATTATGAATTTTATGAAGATGACAGGAATGACAGCAGATGATGCAGCAAGTTATACAACGCTTATACTTGTTGCTTTAAGTGTTATATTTACAGGCTTTGGAATATATCCGCTTATCACGTCTTTTGGAGGAGCTGGTGCACTTGTTCCGATTACAGGATTTGCGAACAGTATAGCTTCTCCTGCGATTGAATATAAGAAAGAGGGACAGGTATTTGGTATTGGCTGTAAAATATTTACGATAGCAGGACCGGTTATATTGTATGGAATATTTTTCAGCTGGATTATAGGTCTGATATACTGGATAATAAGTCTTATGTGATTAACTATTTGGAGGTACTAAGGAAATGGCAATGACCGAATTAGAACAGCATTATAATAAATTCAATGAGGAGAAACGTCTGGATTCACGTCACGGAAGGGTTGAATTTATAACATCTATGAAATATATCCATAACTGCCTTGATGATATTAAGGCGGCTATGGATATTGCCAGTGATATAAAGATACTTGATATAGGTGCAGGAACAGGAAGATACAGCGTTCCATTATCTGAGGAAGGGTACGATGTCACTGCGGTGGAACTAGTAAAGCATAATCTTGGACTTCTAAAGGCTAAGAATTCAAATGTCAAGGCATATCAGGGCAATGCACTTAAGCTTAAGCGTTTTGAAGATAATACATTTGATATGGCACTGCTTTTTGGACCTATGTACCATTTGTTTACATTTGAGGATAAGCTTAAGGCACTTAATGAAGCAAAGAGAGTTGTCAAGCCGGGTGGAATTATACTTGTGGCATATCTTATGAATGAATATAGTGTTATTACATATGCGTTTAAAGAAGGACATATTAATGAATGTCTTAATGGGAACAGACTGACAGAGGATTATCACACTGTATCAAGTGAGGAGAACCTCTATGATTATATGAGAATAGAAGATATTAACAGTCTTAATGAGGCGGCAGGGCTTGAGAGAATTAAAATATTATCACCAGATGGACCGGCTAACTATATAAGACCATATCTTAATAAGCTTACAGAAGAAGAATTCGCAGAATTCGTGAAGTATCATCTTGCAACGTGCGAAAGACAGGATTTAATCGGAGCGGCAGCACATACACTTGATATATTAAGAGTTAAGTAATTTTAACTGGATACATCAGTGAGTGGCAGAATTTACTTTTGACACTCATATGATAATATTAATATAGAATAATTAACGGATAATGCTGGGGAAATAATACAATAATGAATAAATTACCTGATAAAGCAGATACTACCTATTGATGATTGATTATGAATAAATATTAAGAGGTAGCGTATGATTGCAGGTAAACAGAGTATTAAATTTGATAATAATGTATACATCAAAGCAGGAGCTACAGTGGCGGGAACTAAGGAAAAGAAAGGACCGCTGGGCTGCTGCTTTGATGTCGTTTCGCAAGATGATTTATTTGGTGGTGAAAGCTGGGAGGAGGCAGAGAGCAGGATACAGAGCCTTGCATTTGAGAAGCTGTTAGAAAAGACAGGAATGATGCCAGAGGACATAAGATATATATATGCAGGTGACTTGTTAGGTCAGCTTATAGCGACATCTTTTGGATTAAAGACGTATGATGTGCCGCTTTTTGGACTTTATGGTGCGTGTTCAACTATGGGTGAGTCATTATCGCTTGCGGCTATGTGTGTTAATGCTGGTTTCGCGGATAATGTGGCGGCGATAGCTTCAAGCCATTTTGCAAGTGCTGAGAAGCAGTTCAGATTTCCATTATTATATGGTAACCAGAGGCCAATGAGTTCAACGTGGACGGTTACAGGTGCAGGAGCGTATCTTGTATCTAATTCCCCAGTGATAACAAAATGTGATGGAGATGTATGCCGGATTGTTGATAACGGCTATGCAAATGTAATTATATCGGGTATAACTACAGGAAAAATAGTTGATTATGGTGTTAAGGACTCTATGAATATGGGAGCTTGTATGGCACCTGCAGCGGCAGACCTTATAGAAGCCAACTATAAGGATTTTGAAGTGACTAAAGGGTATTACGATATGATTATAACCGGTGACTTGGGGTATACAGGTAAAGAGATACTTCTTACACTTCTTAAAGAGAAAGGAATAGACATAAGTGATATATACACGGACTGCGGAATAGAAGTATTTGATAAAAATGAGCAGGATACCCAGTCAGGTGGAAGTGGTTGTGGGTGCAGTGCGATAGTTCTTGATACTCTTGTATTGGACAAGTTAAGAAAACGTGAATTAAAAAGGGTATTATTTGTTCCAACAGGGGCATTGTTATCGCAGGTAAGCTTTAATGAAGGTAAGTCAATACCGGGAATAGCACACGGCGTTGTGCTTGAGGCTGTATAATGTGCATAACACAGCATTGCGGCAGATATAAGTTAAAAGTGCATAACAGGATTGTTATATGTCAGTAAAAGAAAGGAGCTGGGCGTTAAAATGGATTATTTGAAAGCATTTGTTGTAGGCGGAATTATATGCGTCCTGACACAGATTTTAATGGAAAAGACCAGGCTTATGCCAGGAAGAATAATGGTTATACTTGTAACCACGGGTACTGTTCTTGGTGCAATAGGACTTTATGAACCGCTTGTGCAGTTTGCAGGAGCGGGAGCGAGCGTTCCATTGACAGGCTTTGGAAATGTACTATGGAAGGGAATGAAAATGGCTGTTGATAACTCGGGCTTCTTGGGATTGTTCAAAGGTGGCTTTACAGCCTGTGCGGTGGGAGTGTCAGCGGCACTTGTATTCGGCTATATTGCCTCGTGGATATTCGAGCCTAAGATGAAAAAGAAATAAAATTTACAGCGATATATAAAAAGCCCCTGCTTATTAATTTATAGGGTTTGCTTATAGCACTTGCATAAAGGCTATAGGGCATTTAGGAAGGACCTTATAAATATAGTAAGCAGGGGCTTTTTTATATTGCATATCGTTATGAATATTAACGAACTAATTAACGCAATAACTAATTAAATAACTAAATAATCAGCTGGCTGACAGTTACAAGCTATTGTTACCGACAGATTAATTACTGCTTCCTGTAGTAGAAGCGGTTGTGTTCTGCTTTGCAGTTGTTGACTGCGAATTAGAAGCGTTCTGTGTGGTGGTTGTAGCTGTTGTGTTCTGCGGGGTCGTGTTCTGCTTTGCAGTTGTTGACTGGCTGTTGTTACTGTTATTGTTACTGTTATTGTTAGTAGTTGTTGATGGTGTTACAGGTGCGGCTGTTGAGTGAAGCGTACAAAGCCTGCTTAGCTTCTCATCAGTTATCGCATATTGTGCATCAGCAGTTGTATAACCAGAAGTATCCTCACCACCTAAAGTGTTAGTTGATGACTTCTTAACATAAATGTTAGTTGAAACATTAGTACAGCCTGCGTTAGCAACAAGACCTGAGTCATTACATATATTAACCTTAACGTGAGTATCACAGGTTTCTGTAGGCTGGTTGTCAGCCGCAAAATATTCAGTGATTATACAGCTTCCTCTAGGGTCAGCATCACATAAACCTTCAACAGGGAGCTTGCCTGACTTAGAGCATACAGCAACCTGTACAATATCATCTGGCTGTGTGAAGCTTCCAGTAGGAAGATTTTCGTGGATTTCCTGCATAATAGCTTTCCATATACCGGTATGGTTGACTGAGTCAACACGCTTAGAGTTATCATCATAACCTACCCATATAGAAGCAGTGTAGTAAGGTGTAAATCCACAGAACCATATATCAGTATCAAACTGTGTAGTACCAGTCTTACCAGCAACCGGCTGGTTAGATAACTTGGCTCTTGTAGCGGTACCTGAATTAACAACAGATTCCATACCGCTTGTAAGAAGCCATGCAGATGACTCTTTTAAGACTCTGTGTGTTTCTGGTATTGAGTTGTCAATAATTACATTACCTTCTCTGTCTAATACCTTAGTGTAATATATTGGCTTAGTATATGTTCCTTTGTTGGCGATTGCCGCATAGGCGGCTGTCATATCTATATTACATACACCCTTTGTCATACCACCAAGTGCAAGTGACTGCACAACATCGTGGTTTCCGTTAATTGCATTCTTGGTAGATACCAAAGTTGAAAGTCCGAACTTTTCAAGGTAGCTGAAACCAACGCTTGGTGTTATCTGTGTAAGAACCTTTACAGCAGGTACGTTCTGTGAACGTGTGAGTGCTTCACGCACTGTCATATATCCAAGATACTGTCCTTCTGTGTAGTTCTTTACAAGTCGTGCATCTGTTCCTGAATAATAGTAAGGTGCATCATCGATAGCAGAAGCAAGAGTGATAGCACCAGTATCAAGTCCTGGTCCATAAGCAACAAGCGGCTTGATAGAAGAACCCGGCTGTCTTGTTACATCATCAGTAGCTCTGTTTAAGCCTCTGTCAGTAGCCTTATCTCCACGTCCGCCGACAAGAACTTTAACATAGCCTGTTGACTGTTCTATTATAGAGAAAGAAATCTGAGGCTGTATAACAAAATAGGACTTCTCATAAGTAACAGTTCCGCCATTAGCTGTCATAGCTTCCCTGTACTGGTCAATATAGCCCTGAGCAGTAGTTTCATTTCTTAATGTAAGGCTGAAAGAAGAATCAACATTTTCTTTAAACCATTTCTCCATATTATTCTGTGAATAATATGAAAATGTTCCATCTGTCTCTTTTACTGTGAGATTATAATTAATAGTAAAATCTGTATTGGATGGATAGTAGTCTGGGTCATTAAGTATTGAATCTGCAATGTTCTGCATAGACATATCCTGAGTAGTGTATACAGATAAACCGCCAGAATATATCATACTTGTAGCCTGCTGTTTAGAATAACCCTTCTGCTGCATAAGGTCATCTATAAGCTGGTTGATAACTTCATCTACAAAATAAGAATAATTAGATGAAGAAGCAGCAGCTGATACATCAATACCTTCAAGTCTTGCATATACATCATCTGCAACAGCCTCGCTGTATTCATTAGTAGAGATGTATTCCTGCTTTAACATATTATTAAGCACGGCAAGCTGTCTTTCCTTATTATCATCAGGATTCTTCAAAGGGTTAAGTCTTGAAGGGTTCTTGGTAATAGAAGCAAGTACGGCACATTCGCTTAAAGTAAGCTCGGATACATCTTTATTAAAGTATCCGTTAGCAGCCGCCTGTACACCATAATAACCATTGCCTAGGTTAATTGTATTAAGATAGTTCTCTAAAATGCTGTCTTTGTCCATAACAGTTTCTAGCTTGATAGCAAGATATTGTTCCTGAACCTTTCTTTTAATCTTCTCCATAGTAGATTCATTGTAAGCATTAAATACATTATTCTTAAGTAACTGCTGTGTGATTGTACTGGCACCCTGTGACATCTCGCCATCGGATACAGTAATCATGGCAGCTCTCATAATACCCTGAAGGTCAATTCCGTTATGCTTGTAGAATCTTTCATCTTCAATAGCAACAAATGCGTGCTGAAGATATACTGGAATCTGGTCAAGGGAAGCGTATATTCTGTTAGCTCCGGTTGTTGCAAGCGTCTGTATTTCTTCACCATTGTTATCGTATATCTTAGTTGCGTAACCTTCGGGTGAAACATTGATTGACGATATATCAGGTGCACTCTCAATTATGCCCTGTGCAGCACCGAATATAAGGCATGAGCCGCTTATTACAACTGCAATTGCACCAACAAGAAGTAGTTTGATAAAGAAAATGTTAAACTTAGTCCTAAACTTCGTTGCTGATGAATTAAGGAGCTTTTTCTTTCGTCTTATGCCGTTTCCACCATAATTCATAATTGTAAATCCTCCATATTGTTATAAATGGTAAAACTATGATATTATTTACCAAATGCAAGGTACAAAATCCAATAAGGATTTAAAGTGATAATCCGTAACACGGATACCTTATTGTACCATAGAAATGAATGACAGGCAATCGGAGGAGTTATGAATATAATTTTAAAGAACGGCAGTGGAGAAATAGAGGAGAAGAAGTCGCGTTTCATCTGCCACATTTTCAAAATAAAAAGCGAAGAAGAAGCAGAGGAGTATATCACTGCAGTAAAGAAGAAATACTGGGATGCAAGACATAACTGCTATGCTTATGTAACAGGCGATAAGGGGCAGATACAGAGATTTAGTGATGATGGAGAACCGCAGGGGACAGCAGGAAAGCCGATGCTTGATATACTTAATTCATATGGGCTTACAGACTGCCTCTTAGTTGTAACAAGATATTTTGGCGGCGTGCTTCTTGGAACAGGCGGACTTATAAGAGCATATCAGGCTGCTGCTAAAGAAGGGATTAAGAATTCGGACATAGCACAGGTGTGTGACGGAATAACTGCTGTCATAACGACTGATTATAACGCATATGGCAAATTGCAGTATATATGTAATGATAATAATGTGGATATCATTGATACTGACTTTGGTGCAAATGTCACAATTAAACTTGCAGCAGAAATGTCAGTTTGTGACACATTTGAAAAGAAGCTGATGGACACGTTTGCGGGTAATGTAGTTCTTAATGATAAAGAAAATGTTAAATTTTGCAGAAATATGGCTGGAAATATAATATTTTTATAACATATCGTACAATTATATGATTGTAACAAATGGACGAATTGTGAACAAATAATTAACACTGGTAAATAAGCACAATTTAAGTATGGTTTTTAGATAAAAATTACATTTGATTGTTAAAGTGATGTAAAAAAATACTAAAATTATCTTAATAATAGTGCAAAATTTACATAAAATATCATTTTTTAATAAAAGCAAAAATATACAAAACGAATGTATAGAGGGCGTTTTGTTAATAAATTGTTCAAAAATATAGTGCTGGGAAGCCGCATAAATACTGGGGTTCATAAAAAAATTAAAAAAAATACAAGAATTGTTAAAAATAGTCTTGTTAAAATAGTACAAAAATGGTAATATATCAATGTCAAAAAACATATTAAGTGGGGTTGCCCCACAAGAACCAATTAAGGGAGGTTTACAAGTTTATGAGAAAGACAATTAAAAAGCTTACTGCTGTAGGTTTAACTCTTACATCAGTAATGGGTCTTGTAGCATGTGGCAATAACAATGCTTCAAACAACACAAAAGAAACTGTAGATTGGGCAAGCGTAGAAAAGCCAGGACATTTCACAATTATGGTTGATGGTACAGTTCCTACATTAGAAGAATGGGGCGAGAAGTTTGATGAACAGCTTATGTCATTAACAGGCCTTGATTTTGAAATCACACGTCCTGACCACAACTCATACTATGATGCAGTTGCTAACTCAATGCTTGATGCAAGTGCAATGCCAGATGTTATCATTCTTTCATCTGATTATTTAGCACTTTATGCAAGCCAGGGTCTTCTTTGGGATATGACAGATGCTTGGAATAATTCAGCAACAAAGTCTTCTGGAAGACTTATCTCAGATGCAGAGAAGATTATGCAGGCTAACTATGTAAGAGGCGTTGATGGTGAGAAGGCTCTCTACGGATTCGTACCTGCTCGTGGTAACGGATGTGTTACATATGTAAAGGAAGCTTGGGCTACTCAGGCTGGTTATTCTAAGGCAGATTTAACAAGCAAGCAGCTCTCATATGATGAGTTCTACACAATGCTTAAGAAGATGAAGGAAGCTAGAGGAGTTGATTATGTAATTTCTGCTCCAGGTTTCTATTCAAAGGAAGCACCTTATACTAACTACCTTCCAGAATTCTATCAGAATGCTCAGTTTACTTTCTACTATGACCAGGCAAAGGGTGAATATGTAGATGGTTTCTCTCAGAAGGAGATGAAGGATGCTCTTCAGAGAATTCAGAACGCTGTTAACGATGGTCTTATCAATAAGGAAACAAGCACAAAGACAACTCAGACAGCACGTAACGACTTTAAGTCATCAGATCCTAAGACAGAATCAGGTGTATTTACATACTGGGCTGGACAGTGGGCTGATACATTAAGAGGATACTTAAAGACAGCTGGTCTTGATGATTCAATTATTCCAATACTTCCAATTAAGGAACTTGGTTCATACGCAGAAAGACTTGCACCATCATGGTGTATTACATCTCACGCTGCTGAGACAGGTAAGGCTGAAGGAATCTTCAAGTACTTCATCGATACAATGTTAGATGGTGGAGATATCCAGACACTTTGGGAATATGGTCCTAAGGGTTACTACTATGAAGAGCAGGCTGATGGTTCATTCAAGTTCCTTGGTAAGAAGACTAACCCTAAGACACTTTATGCTAAGGCTCATCTTGACTGCAACTTAGTTCTTGCTAACTTCACAAACGGTAAGGATCCAGGAAAGGCTGAACAGCCAGAAAATGTTACATCTTGCTCAGATATGTTCTTTGAACATTCTACACTTGTAGATTCACCTGCTATGACAGAAGAAGTTGGTAAGCTTGTTGGTGATATCAATACAGAAAGATACACAGTAATTGATAACGTTGCAAGAGGTGAATGGACAGTTGATCAGGGTATGCAGGAATACACAAAGACTGTTGGTTCTAAGGTAGATGCGGCTCTTAAGTCATTAAATACACAGTTCGCTGGAAAGAATTAATGCTACTTAATATGTGTTAAAAGATGTTTTAAACATCACTTTATATTTCGTGCCAGTAGACCTGGTCTTCTGGCACGAATTTTGCTTGATATAAGCAATTGTTACTATAATATTAGGAAAGAAGGGTATAAAGATGCAGTGTAAGTCTTGTGGAACAGAGCTTCCTAAGAAGGCAAAGATTTGCCCTAAGTGTGGAGCACTTAATGGTAAGCCAGCTGGTAATACCAGATATTTAGCTATTATCGGTATGGTTATTATGTTAATAGGCGGATTACTTCCATTTGCAAAGTCTAACGAAACTCTTATGGATGGTTATACACCTAAGGCATATTCATTCGGCTTTATGAATATCAGTGTCATTGCAATGTGGTACATATTTATGTTAATACTTGTTGCTGGTATTTTATTAGTTGTTGCTAAGAAAGAAAAGTTATCTATTATTACATCTGTGGCAGCTACAGCTGTTGCATTTATTTCAATGTTTGCATTCCAGTTTACTAGTGCTGATGGAAAGACTAAGACTGGTGCGTTAAAGTATGTATACCATAACATTTCAGATTTATTATCTAATGGTTATAATGGTAATTCTTATTCAGTAGGTTCAGGTGTATATGTTATAATCATCGGCCTTATAGTTGCTATTGTTGGTGTGTTCTGGGATGTCGTTAAGATATTCAAGAAAGACCTCGGTGTTGATACAAAGTATTTATCTAACACATTAAATCAGAATATTGGGCAGAAGATGTTCTACTACAGAGGATTTTATCTTATGTTCCTGCCAGTATTAGTAATGGTATTATTATTCTTCTACTGGCCAATGTTAGGATGTCGTTACGCCTTTACTTCATATGTATTAGCTAACCCTTATTATATTGGTGTATTCCACTTCCAGACAATGTTAAAATTTGATACATTCTTCTGGGCAGCATTCAGAAATACACTTGTATTATCAATTGTTAAGTTAATACTTAATACAGGTGCCGCAGTTATTATCTCACTTCTTCTTAACGAGATTACTAATATGGCATTTAAGAAGACAGTACAGACAATTGTATACTTACCTCACTTTATGTCATGGGTAGTTGTTGCTGCTGTATTCAAAGTAATTCTTTCTGTTAACAGCACAGGTGTTGTTAATGGTGCTTTAATTAATATGGGACTTATCAATTCTCCAATTGATTTCCTTGGTAGCTCTAAGTATTGGACAGGTACATTCTTCGTAATGAATATCTGGAAGGATACAGGATGGGGAACTATTCTTTTCCTTGCTACATTATCAGGTATCAGCCCAGATCTTTATGAGGCTGCTCAGATTGATGGTGCTAACAGATTTAAGAGACTTATATATATAACTCTTCCTGCTTTAGCTAACACAATCATCACAGTATTTATTCTTAACCTTGCTAAGGTTATGAACCTTTTTGAATCAGTATTCGTTACACAGAGTGCTGGTACATATGATGTTTCTCAGGTATTACAGACATACATTTACAATAAGACATTCTCGGCTTCATTCTCTGATTATGGTTATACAACAGCCGTAGGTTTATTCAAGTCATTTGTAGGTATGATTCTCGTACTTGGTTGTAACTACGCAAGTAAAAAAGTCCGTGGACGTGGAATTGTATAGGAGGTTAGACGATGAGTGAAGAACAGTTAGTTTATAAAAAGAAAAAGAAAAAATTTAAGATCTTCCCAATAGTCAATGTAATCTTCTTTATATTGATTTCATTGTTAATTCTTTTCCCTATGTGGAAGGTTATTGTAGATTCATTTGATGCTCATTCAGCAACAAGTTTTAGATGGTGGCCAAGCACATTCTCATTAGGTGGATATGGTGCGATTATTTCAAGAGCTTCTCTTTATCGTCCATTCCTTGTATCAGTTGTTACAACATTAGCTGGTACATTTATGGGATTATTACTTGCTACACTTGGTGGTTATGTACTCATTC
This sequence comes from Lachnospira rogosae (ex Hitch et al. 2025), assembly GCF_040096455.1. Classification (NCBI taxonomy): domain Bacteria; kingdom Bacillati; phylum Bacillota; class Clostridia; order Lachnospirales; family Lachnospiraceae; genus Lachnospira; species Lachnospira rogosae (ex Hitch et al. 2025). The sequence goes on from NZ_JBBMER010000003.1 coordinate 375,684, forward strand.
AGTGGGAAATGCCAGGAAGAAACTTCTTCGCATATATGTTATTGTTCACAATGATTTTCGATGGTGGTATGGTTCCTAAGTACTTAGTTATGCAGAACTTACACTTACTTGATACATTATGGGCAGTAATTTTACCAATGTCTATCAACGTATATAACCTTGTACTTATGAGAAACTTCTTTGAAGGTATTCCAGAATCATTGTTTGAGGCTGCTCAGATTGATGGTTGTTCACCAATGGGTATATTCTTTAAGATCGTGTTACCACTTTCTAAGGCTGCCCTTGCTTCAATCGGTCTTATGTTTGCCGTAACATTCTGGAATGATTATACTAACTTCAAGATTTATATCAGAACAGATAAGTTATACAACTTCCAGATTAAGCTTCGTAATATGGTTATGGATAGTAATATTCCTAACGATGATTCAGTAGACCCTAACACAATCTCTAATGCGGCTACAATCGTTGCTATATTACCTTTCATGATTATCTACCCATTCTGCCAGCAGTACTTTGTACAGGGTGTTAATGTAGGTGCCGTTAAGGAGTAATATCAGGAATATAAGAATAGTTATTAATCAACTATTATCTGATTGTTGAGATTAATTATTATAATTATTAAAAAAGACGGAAATGCTAATATCATTTCCGTCTTTTTTGTTGTATTGGCATTTTTTATGTAGAAATACATATATCTATATGTTAAAATTAGGACATACTTAGGAATTGTCTATATAAAACACGTTAAGGTGGTGGAGAATTGAGAAAGTTAGCAGATTCGATATATCTTGAAAATATTGCAGAAGTTAAGACTATACTTGAGAATGAGCCTAATCTTATAGATGAGAAGGACGAACATGGAGTACTTATGGCATTACTTGCCGCTAAGACGGGTAACCTTGAGCTTGTGAAGTATATAGTTGAATATTCAAGGGCAAGTATGAATATTCACGATGATAATAATAAGAATATGCTTCATTATGCGGCTATGTCAGGAAGCGTACCTACTTGCAGGTATCTGGTTGAGAGAGTTGGAATGTCACCTTTGTCTGGAGATATTAATTTACAGACACCTTTTGAGGTTGCTCATCAGAATCATTTTATAGAGTTAGAAGAATATTTTGAGAGTGTTGTTGGTCATAAGTTAAGTGAGATGTATCACAATCCAATAAGGACAGGTATGTATCCTGACCCATCAATTGTCAGGGTTGAAGATGATTATTATATGGTTAATTCTTCATTTATATTCTATCCTTGTATACCAGTATCGCATTCTAAAGACCTTATTCACTGGAAGATAATAGGTTATGCTATTACAGAACCAGAGTGGGCGGCTCTTGATGACCTTGAAGGAGGACGAGGTTACTGGGCTCCCGATATATCTTATTATAAGGGAAGATTTTATATAACAGCTACATACAGACTTAATGATACAGGTAATGTATACAGAAAGCAGATAGTTGTAAGTTCAGATAAGCCGGAAGGACCATACAGCAAGCCTGCCATTATAGATGAAGATGGTATTGACCCATCTATATTTAATGATGATGATGGAAGAAGATATATGCTCCTTAACAGGGGAGCAAGAATATTTGAGCTTAATGAGGATGCTACTAAACAGATATCCAAAGCAGAGCTTCTGTTCTATGGAGATAATAAGAGAGCACCGGAAGGACCTCATCTTTTAAAGAAGGATGGATATTATTATCTGTTTGAAGCAGAGGGTGGAACAGGACCGGGACACAGAATAACGGTATCCAGAAGCAAGGAGCTTAAAGGAATATATGAACCCTGCCCATACAATCCTATTATGAGACAGAACAACCCTGATGAGATAATACAGAGGTGTGGTCACGGAAAGCCGGTACAGACACAGAATGGTGACTGGTATATGGTGTATCTGTGTGGAAGAAAGATTGGCGATGGATACAGCATTTTAGGAAGAGAAACTGCTCTTGACCCTATAAGCTGGACTATGGACGGCTGGCCGATAGTCAATAACCTTAAAGGTCCTAGTGCATTACAGGTAAAGCCTGATCTGCCAGAGATGATATGGGAAGATGAGTCAGATGATGATTTTAATAATTCATATCTGAGTAATGAATGGTGGTTCCCAAGAGTGCCGGAGATGGACGGCATTAAGTTAAAAGACTCTCATATTCATATCAAGGGAAGCAGATATAACCTTGATACTATGAAAGCTAAGAATATACTTTTAAGAAGACAGAAACATTTCAGATTTAGTGCTGTATGCAAGCTTTGTATGCCAGAATTATATCCGGGTCAGAACTGCGGCATGACTTGCTATTATGATGAGAACACCTATATAAAATTCGGTGTATTTGCTACGTTAGAGGAAACACCAAGACTTATGCTTAATGTAGTGGAGAAGATTGGTGATGAGGTCATTACACACGATGGTGTATGCGTTGATAACAGTAATAAAGACATATACCTTAAGATAGATACGAATAATCTAAGAAGGACATTTTCATATAGTTATAATGATAAAGACTATAATAAAGTTGTTACTCTGGATAATGTCTATTATCTGTGTGATGAAGGAATTCGTAAGGGTAAGCGTTTTACAGGTGCAATGATTGGAATGTATGCTTACGCTGGAGATTATGGAAGCCAGTATACTGATAGCGAGGGAAGACACGGAACAGATGATTATTATGCGGCATTTGATTATTTCAGATATAAAGCATAAAATAATGAGCACCAAGGTGCTCATCTTAAAAGTTTCTTGCGAAACTTTATAAGTGTTGAAAAGTATCGTGAATTACGAAATAATGAGCACCAAGGTGCTCATCTTAAAAGTTTCTTGCGAAACTTTGTAAGCGTTGAAAGACATCGTAAATTACGGAATAATGAGCACCAAGGTGCTCATCTTAATATATAGTAAGGAGATTGCAATGATAATTAACAGAAATTCAGAATTGGAAAAGAATATGTATGCAAAGTTATCACAGGTTGATGAATTAATCAGCAGTAACGATGTGTACGCTCTTGGATTAAGACTTAACGCACTTTCTTCATTATGTAAGGCATTAAGAGAAGATAGTGCAGTTAAAGCATTAACAGAAGCACTTGATAAGGTTATAGAGAGTGGTATTATAGACAGCATCGATAAGAATAGCCTTAAGCATTTTATGATTGGTAATGCGTTCTATACAGCATCAGATTTTACAGGTGATGATAAATATAAGAATGAAGCTGTAAAGCTTGCGGCTGGTTTTAAGAATTTTGCAAGAAATGAAGCAGGTTATTTTAAAGATGCAGATGATAAGAAATGCTTATGTAAGGCATATTCATATGAACCATTTTATATGGCATATGAAACAAAGGACGGCGGAAAAGAGCAGTATAATGATGTTATTGGACAGTATAACGCTATGAATGATGAGCTTTTTGCAGACACTAAGTATTCATCAGATACAACAGCCAAGGTTAAGGTATTATCTGTATATGCAGCTTCACTTATTGATACAATGGAAGTTATGGACCAGATGATATATGAAATCTACAGAAAGATGCAGGACTATTTCAAGGCATCAGTTAAGGCTGTTCTTGAAACAGGGAGAGATTATGATGACTTTGATGATTTTGATGAAGAGTCAGAGCTTATGTTTGCCTATGCTGTATTAAAGGGATGTAGAATGAAGGCACTTCACACAGAGAAATACGAAGGCATTGTGTTAGGCGTGTGCGATAAGGTAATGGCAGGTGAGATATTCACTGATGATGATACCGATAAGAATGTAGTAAGCAAGGCGGCATTAGTATACAGCGAGACAGTACGCAACAGAGAATATCAGGATTATGGCCGTGGCAAGGGAGGAGCATTATGGAGTTAGTATTAGTAACTAATACAAGCAGAAATGCAGTTGTAGAATTAACAGAAGCAGGAAAGTATTATTCCAAGAAAGAATATGACATATATGTTAATGGAGAATTGTTCACACATACAGACAAGCAGGTTACATCTTTATATGGCTTCAAGCCAGATACAGATTATGAGATAACAGCGGTATATGACGGTAAAGAATATGGTCCTGTCGAGCTTCATACAGATTATGAATTTGTAACACTTAATGTAAGGGATTTCGGTGCATATGGTGATGGTGTGCACGATGATACCAATGCAATCCAGTGTGCAATTATGGCTTCTAAGAAGAATTGCAGAGTATATGTTCCAGAAGGAACTTACAGAATATCAAGCATTTTCTTAAAAGATGACCTTACACTTGAGCTTGCCAAGGGTGCTACATTACTTGCATTCACAGACAGAGATAAGTTCCCTATATTACCAGGTCTTATTGAGTCATATGATGAGAAGTCAGAATACAATCTGGCTTCATGGGAAGGTAATCCGGTAGACTCTTTCTCGGCAATAATATGTGGTCTTAATGTTAAAAATATTGTTATAACAGGTGAGGGTACTATTGATGGTGGTACAACACACGATAACTGGTGGAAGAACTGCAAAGTGCGTAATATAGCGTGGAGACCTAACCTTTTCTTTATAAATCATTGTGAAAATGTTACTATGCAGGGCATAACAGTACAGAATTCACCTTGCTGGACTATTCACCCATATTTTAGTAACCACCTTAAATTTATAGATGTAAAGATTAAAGCACCAGCAGACTCACACAACACAGATGGTCTTGATCCAGAAAGCTGTGAGGACGTACTTGTACTTGGTACATATATTTCAGTTGGAGATGATTGTATTGCTATTAAATCAGGCAAAATCTATATGGCACAGAAGTACAATGTTCCAACAACCAATATGATAGTAAGACAGTGCTGTATGAGAGATGGACACGGAGCTGTAACAGTAGGAAGCGAGATTGCCGCAGGTGTTATGGACGTGCATATCAAAGACTGCCTGTTTATGAACACAGACAGAGGCTTAAGAGTTAAGACAAGACGAGGAAGAGGAAAGCTTTCAGTTCTTGATGACATTTCTTTCGAGAATATAGATATGGATAATGTTATGACACCATTTGTAGTCAACAGCTTCTATTTCTGTGACCCGGATGGTAAGACAGAGTATGTTGGTTCTAAGAAGCCGCTTCCTGTAGATGATAGAACACCTTCAATTAAGAAGTTCACATTTAAGAATATCAATGCTAAGAACTGCCACGTTGCAGGTACTTATATATGCGGACTTCCAGAAAGCAAAATAGAAGAACTTACATTTGAGAATATTAATATTACATACGCAGATAATGCCAAGTCAGGTGTTGCAGCTATGATGTTAGGCTGTGATGAAGCAAGCAGACAAGGTATGATTGTAAGTAATATCAACACACTTATTCTTGATAATGTTAAGGTTACAGGCTGTGACGGTGAAGAAATTGTCGCAGAAAATGTAGATAATATAATTAAGAAATAATAAGATGTCAGAGTCAAAAGTTCAGAAAGTCGTTAATACCTGCGTAATAGGATTTGGAACTTATGACTTTATCATCATATGATTACAACTATAAATAGGGGAATGTGCCGCGGCACATTCCTTTTTATAACGATGAAAGCGGGGTGAGTATATTGAATTTAAGAGCACCAAAGGGAATAGATGTCGAGAGCTGGTTTATAGAATGTTATAAAAAGCATAAAGGTCACCCTATGCAGATATTGTTAGGTCTTTATAAAGGCAACTATCATAAGTTCTTTCTTGCTGTTATATTCTTCTTTATAAAGCATGCACCTGTATGGGTACTGCCTATTGTCACAGCGAATATTATTAATGATATAACGAGTGGTTCGCCAGAAACTTATCAGAACATAATTATACAGGCGATGATTATGATTGTTCTTGTAGCACTTAATATTCCTATGAATTATATGTATACAAGATACAAATCATTAGCAACAAGATATGCAGAGACAGGCTTAAGAAGGGCACTTGTAAGAAAGCTGCAGCAGTTATCTATATCTTATCATAAGGAAACGCAGTCAGGACGTCTGCAATCCAAGATTATGCGAGATGTCGAAGCGGTGGAAACACTGTCAACGCAGATGTTTCTTAGCATACTTAATATAGCACTTAATATAGCTATAGCACTTATAGTAACCATTAATAAGAGCCTTGTAGTATTCATATTCTTTCTGCTCACAACACCAATTGCCGCTGCGACAATGGTATTTTTCAGGAATGTAATGAAGAAGCGTAATAATGAATTCAGAAAAGAGATGGAAGAAACTTCTGCAAGGGTAATGGAGATGGTTGAGCTTATTCCTGTCACAAGGGCACATGCACTTGAGGAGGAAGAAGTTCAGAAAATGAGTGGACAATTATTTGCTGTTGCAGAAAAAGGCTACAGACTTGATGTAATACAATCATTATTTGGTTCAGTAGGCTGGGCGATATTCCAGATATTTCAGGTAGTATGTCTTGGATTCACAGGCTTTCTTGCAATTAAAGGAACTGTAATGCCGGGAGATATAACACTTTACCAGAGCTATTTTGCTACAATCGTAAGTCAGGTATCATCACTTATGTCTCTTATTCCTACAATAGCCAAAGGTATTGAATCGGTTAATTCAATAGGTGAAGTATTATTAGAAGATGACATAGAACAGAATGAAGGTAAGGAAATAATTAAGGACATATATGGTGAGTTCGATTTTAAAGATGTAACATTCAGATATAATAATATCGACAGGCCAGTTCTGCATAACCTTAATCTTCATGTGGATAAAGGCGAAACAATTGCACTGGTTGGTGAATCCGGAGCTGGTAAATCGACAATTCTTAACCTAGTAATAGGTTTTAATCAGGTTAACAGCGGAGAAGTGCTTATAGACGGACACAATATGAAGGATATTGACCTTCGCTCATATAGAAAGTATCTTGCGGTTGTTCCACAGACATCAATATTATTTTCAGGGACAATAAGGGATAATATTACATATGGTGTTGATAACGTTGATGAGGCAACACTTGATGAAATAGTTAAAGCCGCCAATCTTACAGATTTAATCAATTCACTTCCAGACGGACTTGATACGATGGTAGGAGAGCACGGTGGAAAGCTTTCAGGCGGTCAGCGGCAGCGTATATCAATAGCAAGAGCACTTATACGAAATCCTAAGGTTATAGTGTTAGATGAGGCCACATCAGCCTTAGACAGTATATCAGAAAAACTTATACAGGAGGCTCTCAATAACCTTACCAAAGATAGAACAACCTTTATAGTAGCCCATCGTCTTTCAACAATAAAAGACGCTGACAAAATAGCCGTAATAGCTGATGGCCACTGTGTAGAATACGGAACATATGATGAATTAATGAACCTCAAGGGTGAGTTCTATCAGATGAAGAAGATACAGTCATAATGTCTGTCTAACCCGAAAGCACAGAGGGGGTCTGCCTGCATTTTTAACGAAGTCACAGCATAAATTATCAGCCAATATGTAAAAAGAAACCTGATGCCATTTATTAGCACCAGGTTTCTTTTATATGTGATATTCAAAGTCCTTAACTTGACGAAGAACATATATTATATCAACTTATCTTATTAGTTATTAATCCAGATTCTTAATGTTGAGATTAACTTTTCCTTAGTCTCAGAATCTAATTTAGATACTAACTGCATAATTTCATTATCAAGAGCTGTGCTCTGGTAGTTCTTATCAACACTTCCTGCAAGGTAGTCAAGAGAAACGCCTGTAAGCTCTGCATAGTATGAAAGCATTCTTAATGTCATAAGATTACGTCCATTTTCTACATTACTGATATAACCTGGAGTTACATCAAGTGCCTTAGCAACGTCTTCCTGTGTTAAACCCTGTGAAATTCTTAATTTTTTAACTTTTGCTCCTAAATCGCTATCCATAGTAGACCTCCATTGATAATTATAAATTGTTAATTGGTTGTTATATATTAATAAGAAGAATTATGATTAAATGTAATTACTTCTTATTAGCTCTGTATCTTGCTGTAGAATCAAGAATCTTTTTACGGATTCTAAGATGAGTTGGTGTTACTTCAAGAAGCTCATCTGTGTCAATATAATCAAGAGCCTGTTCAAGACTTAATATCTTAGGTGGTACAAGTCTTAAAGCTTCATCAGCACTTGAAGAACGAGTGTTAGTAAGGTGCTTTGTCTTGCAGACATTAACTTCAATATCCTCAGTTCTTGGGTTCTCACCGATAATCATACCAGCATATACCTTTTCGCCAGGTCCGATGAAAAGAGTACCTCTGTCCTGTGCATTGAAAAGACCATAAGTAACAGCTTCACCATCTTCGTAAGCTATAAGTGAGCCAGTCTTTCTGTAAGATATATCACCCTTGTATTCTTCATAACCTTCAAATGAAGTGTTAATAATACCATTACCCTTAGTGTCAGTAAGGAATTCACCTCTGTAGCCGATAAGACCACGGGATGGAATAGAGAACTGTAATCTTGTGTAACCACCATTAATAGGTGTCATTCCAAGTAGTTCTCCCTTTCTCTGGCTGAGCTTCTGGATTACAGAACCAGAGAATTCTTCTGGAACATCAATATATGCAAGCTCCATAGGTTCAAGCTTCTTGCCACGTTCATCAGTGTGGTAGAGAACTTCAGCCTTACTTACAGCAAATTCATAGCCTTCACGTCTCATATTCTCAATAAGAACAGATAAATGAAGTTCACCACGTCCTGATACCTTAAATGAGTTCTCAGAACCAGGATTTTCTTCTACTCTTAAACTTACATCAGTATTAAGTTCCTTGAAAAGTCTGTCGCGGATATGTCTTGAAGTTACGAACTTACCCTCTTTACCAGCGAGTGGGCTGTCATTAACCATAAAGTCCATAGAAAGAGTAGGCTCTGAAATCTTCTGGAATGGGATAGCAACAGGGTTCTCTACAGAACAGAGTGTATCACCAATCTTAAGGTCGGCAATACCAGATACGGCAACGATATCACCGAAGCCTGCCTCATTAACTTCTACCTTATTAAGTCCGTTGAATGTGTAAAGCTTAGTTACACGTACTCTCTTTCTTAAAGATGGGTCGTGGTGGTTAACAATAGCTACTTCCTGATTAACCTTAATCTTACCATTCTCGATCTTACCTACACCGATACGTCCAACGAATTCATTATAATCAATAGTAGATATAAGCATCTGTGTATCAGCATCAGGATCACCCTCTGGTGCTGGTATATTATTAACTATGCAGTCAAATAAAGGCTGCATATCCTTTCTTTCGTCATCAAGGTCAGCCATAGCATAACCAGACTTAGCTGATGCGAATATGAATGGACAATCAAGCTGTTCATCGCTTGCATCAAGGTCGATGAATAATTCAAGAATTTCATCGATAACTTCATTAGGTCTGGCTTCTGGACGATCAATCTTATTAATACATACGATAACTGCAAGATTAAGATCAAGTGCCTTCTGAAGAACGAACTTAGTCTGAGGCATAACGCCTTCAAAAGCATCAACGACAAGAACAACACCATTAACCATCTTTAAAACTCGCTCAACTTCTCCACCGAAATCAGCATGTCCTGGAGTATCAATAATATTAATCTTAGTATCTTTATAGTGAATGGCAGTATTCTTTGAAAGTATAGTAATACCTCTTTCACGTTCTATATCGTTAGAATCCATTACACGTTCAGCAACTTCCTGATTAGCACGGAAAGTACCACTCTGTTTCAAAAGTTCATCTACAAGAGTTGTCTTACCATGGTCAACGTGGGCGATAATAGCGATATTACGAATATCTTCGCGTTTAGTTTTCATTATGTTTTCCTTTCATATATAAGTCAAAATGTTCAATCACTGTTACATATTTACCAGCAATATATATTATACATTGAATGGTTATGGTTAGCAACTTTTATATTCTATCACAAAGCTATCAAAATACAATAGTATATATGGTAAAAATATTAAAAAATATCAAATATATTTTATAGCAGATTGCACATATATATACATATTAATATTTAATAATTGCGATTATGCTAGTAAGACTATAACATATATTTTAATAGAAGTATACCGGTATACCACTATGTTCGTAAAAAAATACAATTTGTGTAAATACAGTAAAACACAGTATTTTTATAATGTTTTCAAAAATATTATAATTTGTACACAACTTTTTCAAAATATTTTTGTAATATTACAGCAAGTTAGAACATATACATATTGAGAACAATAAATAAAGCACAGGACCGAGGCATAATAATATCGGTCAAAGAAGGGAGAAATACTTATGCTTGATAAGGTAATTGAAAACAACAGGGTGTGTATCATCGGAGAAGTGGTATCAGAATTTACATTTAGCCACGAGGTATTTGGAGAGGGCTTTTATATTGCAAATGTATCTGTCAACCGTCTCAGTGATATGGTGGATATAATTCCACTTATGATAAGTGAAAGACTTATTGATGTAACTAAAGACTACAGGGGAATGAAGATAGAGGTATCTGGACAGTTCCGTTCTTATAACAGACACGAAGGTGTTAAGAATAAGCTCGTTCTTTCAATATTTGTAAGAGAATTACGCTTTATAGAAGATGAAGATATTCCAGAGGAGCAGTCAAAGTCTAATCAGATATTCCTTGATGGCTATGTATGTAAGCCACCTATATATAGAAAGACTCCATTAGGAAGAGAGATAGCTGATATTCTTGTAGCTGTCAACAGACCATATGGCAAGTCTGATTACATACCATGTATTGCGTGGGGAAGAAATGCAAGATTTGCAGGCGGACTTGAAGTAGGAAGCCACCTTCAGATATGTGGAAGAGTACAGTCAAGAGAATACACCAAAAAGGTTGATGAGGAGTCAGTTGAGAAGAGAGTAGCCTATGAGGTTTCTGTCAGCAAGATTGATTTAGTTGAAGAAGAATAAAATATTGCGTAGTCACGAATAGTTTATGGCTATTTACACCTGACATCATATAAATAAGAATGTGTTGATATTGACAATGAACTACGCAAGTGATATAGTCAAATTAACTTTTAATTCTACAAAGTAGAGGTCGCACGATTCAAGAGTAACTGTACGGATGTCCCCAAGCATATGATGTGCAGCGAAAGGGGAAAGTGCCGAAGCATATAATTCAGGGAAGTTATATGCTGGGCATAAGGTTAATAATCTTATGACTGTCATTATGGGCATTGATGCCTTATGATGGAGGGCTACGCGAAGATTTATATAATGATATTTGTATAATGAATTCTTACTTAGGCCGGTCTGTCATTAGATCGGTCTGTTTTATTGTAAAAGGGTTATTTAAACGTTGTACTCTATTAGACAATACAGGAATAGAATTGAAATAATTAATATTAATACAACGGATAAGCGTTGGAATGGAGGAGTTATGTCAATATTTACAGGTGCAGGTGTCGCTATTGTCACACCAATGAAAGCCAATGGAGAAATCAACTATGATAAGCTTGCAGAGCTTCTTGATTATCAGATTAATAATTCAACAGATGCGATTGTTATCTGTGGAACAACTGGTGAGTCTGCAACTATGACAGAAAAAGAGCATATCGAAGCTATAAGATTTACTGCTGATTATGTTAAAAAGAGAGTTCCTGTTGTTGCAGGAACAGGTTCTAACTGTACTAAGACAGCTGTTGAACTTTCAAAGGAAGCACAGGCGGCAGGCGTTGACGGATGTCTTGTTGTAACACCTTACTATAATAAGGCTACACAGAAGGGACTTATAGAGCATTACACAGCAGTTGCCAGATCAATTGACCTTCCAATTATTATGTATAATGTACCAAGCAGAACAGGCTGCAACATTCAGCCAGAGACAGCAGTAAAGCTTGCCAGGGAAGTAGATAATATCGTAGCCATTAAGGCTGCAACAGGCAATCTTTCACAGGAATCTAAGACAATGATGTTAGCAGAAGGCTGTCTTGATATGTATTCAGGTGAAGACGGACTTATCGTACCGCTTATGTCTATTGGTGCTAAGGGTGTTATATCTGTATTATCAAATGTTGCACCAAAGCAGACACACGACATATGTGCTGAGTTCTTTGCCGGTAATATTGAAAAGAGCCGTCAGTTACAGTTTGAGGCACTTGAGCTTGTAGATGCTTTATTCAGTGAGGTTAATCCTATTCCAGTTAAGACAGCTCTTAATCTTATGGGTATGGAAGTAGGACCACTCAGAATGCCTCTTTGCGAAATGGAAGAAGCTAACCTTAATAAGTTAAAGACAGCACTTAAGAATTACGGACTTATAAAGTAGTGTAAGAATCTATAATTTGGCAGATAAAAGAAGTGTGCGAACATAAATATTGAAATAATAAAGAAAATAATGTATGGAGGCTATGATAATGACAAGAATTATTATGCATGGCTGTAATGGACATATGGGAAGAGTTATTACAGACCTTGTAAGCAAAGATGATGAATGTAAGATAGTAGCAGGAATTGATCCATTTGACGATGGACATAATGATTATCCTGTATTTGCATCAGTTAATGACTGTGATGTAGAAGCAGATGTCATAATTGACTTTGCAGCAGCAAAGGCAGAGGATGCACTTCTTGATTATTGTGAAAAGAAGCAGATTCCGGTTGTAGTATGTACAACAGGACTTACAGATGAGCAGATTGAACACGTAAGAAAGACAGCCTGCAAAGTTGCAGTGCTTAAGTCTGCTAATATGTCACTTGGCATTAATATGCTTATGAAGCTTTTACAGGATGCAACTAAGATTCTTGCACCAGCAGGCTTCGATGTTGAGATAGTAGAAAGACATCATAACAAGAAGGTAGATGCTCCAAGTGGAACAGCACTTGCATTAGCAGATTCAATCAAGGAAGTTCTTGGTGATGATTATTACTATAAATATGACAGAAGTCAGGAAAGAGTAAAGAGAGATCCTAAAGAAATCGGTATCAGCGCAGTGCGTGGTGGAACAATAGTAGGAGTACATGATGTAATATTCGCTGGTGAAGATGAAGTTATTGAATTCACACACACAGCATATTCTAAGTCAGTATTTGCAAAGGGTGCTATAGAAGCAGCTAAGTTCCTTGCAGGTAAGAGTGCAGGAATGTATGATATGTCAGATGTTATAGCGGCAAGATAATAAATGGGATAGCACGAAGAGAACAGATTAAATTATTAAAGGTGTGGATAATGTAACAACCGCAGTATTCAGGGCTAAAGCCTGAATTGTTAGTTACATTATCCACACCTTTTGCTTGTAGGACTTATTTTACGTTATAATACTTTAGTTCTTCCCTTACAACAAATCCGCTTGACTTATAAAGCCTGACAGCGGGCATATTACTGCCTGAAACGTGAAGTATAAGAGGAATTATAGTATTATCGTGGCTGTTGTTTAAGCTGTCATTTTTCCAATCCTGAATAAGCTCTGTTAATAATAATCTGGCATAGCCACATCTGCGCATATCAGGGTCAGTCCATACATCGTGTATACATATATGTGTGTTAAAATGTTCAAATGATATTGATGATATAAGCTCATCAGAGGCACTTGATAAAAGCTGATATTCATCATCATATTTTAATAACTCAATAGTGTCCGGAAGGACAGTGGAAAAGTTATTAGTTATATGTTTAATTGAAAGTTCCATAAGATATTCGCTGCAGGCATATGCTATATTGATATTGCCGGAAATATTACAAGCAGGATTATGCTTGTGGCTGATAATGCTGTTCGCGGTTTTATCGTCAATGGCGGTGATGTATTTTATGTTTCTGTCTGATATTAAAGCATTAACGGTGCACATAAGTGCATAAAACATTGCTGTGAAAATGTGCTGCTGCCTGTAGTCAGGGGCAGTCATAGCGGTAAATTCAATTACCATATCATCATATATACTCGGTTTAATAGTATCTGAATTATTGTGAGTGTCTATGTCATCGGAGTCATCAGTGTTGCAGTTAATAATAGGGTTTAAACACGAAATAAACCCGACAAGGCAGTGGGTATCCTTTGTAAAAGCCGCAAGTTGTATTAAGTCTTCAGCCTCAGGTTCATCACAGAATGGTTCATAATTGCATAATTCGGAAAGCTTTAAAACATCATCATAAGAGAAGACATTTTCTATAATAATATCTGTATTGGCGAATGAAGTAGTATTGGCGAATGAAGTAGTATTGGCGTGTGCGTTCATATATTAAATCCCCCTGATTTAAGTAAAATTGGTAATCTGTTGCAAATTTTATGTAAAAATCATTGTAGCAAACTAAAAGATAATGTACAATAAGAGTTGATAATCATTTTTATACTACGGGTAGATAGAGAGTAATTGCTATATATATTAGTGATGATTGGTAGCAATTACAGTAAATAATAGGAAGGTCATATTATGAGTAAAGTAGCAATATTAACAGACAGCAATAGCGGTATTACACAGGCACAGTCTAAGGATATGGGTGTTACAGTTATACCTATGCCTTTTTTTATTGATGGAGTGGAATACCTTGAAGATATTAATCTTACACAGGAAGAATTCTATGAAAAGCTTAAAAATGATGCAGATATATCTACATCACAGCCATCAATAGGAACATTACAGGACTATTTTGATGAATTGTTAAAGGACAATGATGAGGTTGTATTTATACCTATGTCAAGCGGTCTTAGTGGTACCTGCCAGACAGCAACTATGGTTGCAGGTGATTATGATGGAAAGGTGCAGGTTGTTAATAACCAGCGTATATCAGTTACTATGCGCCAGTCAGTTATGGATGCAAAGGCTCTGGCAGATAAGGGTAAGAATGCCGAGGAGATTAAGGATATACTTGAAGCTCACAAAATGGACTCAAGCATATATATAACTCTTGAAACACTTAAGTATCTTAAGAAGGGTGGAAGAATAACACCTGCGGCGGCAGCTATTGGAACTATGTTAAAGCTCAATCCTGTATTACAGATACAGGGTGAGAAGCTTGATGCATTTGCCAAGGCAAGAGGAAAGTCATCAGCCAAGAAGATTATGCTTAAGGCTATGAAGGATGACTGTGATAACAGATTTAAAGATTATGCACAACAAGGAAAGCTTCATATGGAAGTTGCATATACTGGTAATGAAGAAGAAGCCAGGGAATGGGCTGAGGCTGTAAAAGAAGCATTTCCTCAGTATGATTTCCATATGGATCCATTGTCACTCAGTGTTGCGTGCCATATAGGATATGGTTCATTGGCAATAGCAGTGTCAGCTTATGTACCGGAGGCAGAATAATGGCAGCACCTTTAAGAAGTGAGATTGATAATGAGTTCAAATGGGCAGTTAATGACATCTACTCATCAGATAATGCGTGGGAAGAAGATTACCAGAAGCTTATTAAACAGGCAGGCGAGCCTTGTGAATATCAGTTTGTTTTAACTGAGTCGGCTGATAATCTTTATAATGTATTAAAGGAATTGAATGATACTGATTATCTTGTTGAGAGATTATATGTATACGCATATATGAGATATTATGAGGATACAGCTAATTCGGTGTATCAGGATATGTCAGGCAGGGCACAGACGGCAGCAGCTAAATGTGCTGAGAAGTACGCATTTGTTGAGCCTGCAATATTAAGTATGGATGAAAATGTTCTCTATGAATATTTAAAAGATGACAGGCTTAAGTTGTATAAGCATATGATTGACGATATGTTAAGCCAGAAAGAACATTCGCTGTCTGAGAAGGAAGAAGTTCTTCTTGCAAAAGCATCGCAGGTAATGTCTGTTCCTAATGAGATATTTTCTAAGTTTAACAATGCAGATGTCCATTTTGGCAGTATAATTGATGAATCTGGGAATAAGGTTGAGCTGACTAATGGAACATATGTAAAATATATGCAGAGCCAGCAAAGAAGTGTAAGAAAAGAAGCCTTTGAGTGTCTTTATAAGGAATATAAGCAGTACATCAATACGCTTGCAGCCTGCTTTTATGGCAACGTAAAACAGGCAGTATTTAAGGCTGAAGCAAGAAAATATGAATCAACATTACATATGTATCTGTCTGATTCATTTATTCCTGTAGATGTATACAAGAATCTCATTAATACTGTAGATGACAATCTTAATCTTATGCACAGGTATGTTGATATAAGAAAGAAAGCTTTAGGGGTTGATGAGCTTCATTTTTATGATATATATGCTCCGATGGTAGCGGACTATGAGTGGAAGGTTACCTATGATGAAGCCAGACAGATGGTTCTTGAAGCTTTAGCACCTATGGGCGAAGAGTATGTTGCTAAGGTTAAAGAAGGCTTTGAAACAGGCTGGGTTGATGTATATGAGAATAAAGGAAAGAGAACGGGAGCATTCTCATGGGGAGCATATGGAACTCACCCTTATGTATTCCTTAATTTCTCAGGAACATTAGATGATGTGTTTACAATTATTCACGAGATGGGTCACGCAATGCACACATATTATTCTAATTCCAACCAGCCATATATATATGCCGGTTACAAGATATTCGTTGCAGAAGTTGCCTCAACCTGTAACGAAGCACTTCTTATGAATTATCTGTTGGAAAGCTGTAAGAATGATAAAGATAATAAGAGAAGAAAGTATCTTCTTAACCATTATTTTGAGCAGTTTAAGGGTACATTGTTCAGACAGACGATGTTTGCTGAATTCGAGATGACAGCCCATAAAATGGTCGAAGAAGGCAATGTCCTTACTGCTGATAACCTGTGTGATGTATACAGAAAGCTTAATGAAAAGTATTTTGGAAGTGAGTGTGTTATTGATGATGAGATAGCATACGAGTGGGCGAGAATACCACATTTTTATACTCCATTTTATGTATACCAGTATGCAACAGGATATTCTGCTGCTATTGCGATAGCGGCTGGAATATTAAAGGGAGATAAAGCTGTTAAAGAGGGCTATAAAAAGTTCCTTTCAGGCGGCAGCAGTCTTCACCCTATTGACCTGCTTAAGCTATGCCGAATAGATATGGAAAAACGTGAAGTTGTACAGTCTGCATTAAATGTATTTAATGGACTGCTTGATGAGTGGGATTAAGCTGTTAATGCGTTTTGTCATATAACCTATGTTTTGTTATATAACACTAAAATAGTAAATAGTAAAAGAACCCTGCCGGTATAGCGGGGTTCTTTTTTAGAGGTGTAAAATATGATAAACAATAATTTAAGTAGTTGTCTGTTAAATAAGGCTCTTGTAAAGCTCTGTTATCTCTTCAACACTTGTTTCTCTTGGATTACCAGGTCTGCATGCATCATCATAAGCTGACTGTGCAAGGAATGGAATATCTTCTTCCTTGACAATATCCTTTAAGTTAGCTGGGATACCTACGTCCTGTGATAACTTTCTTACAGCATCTACAGCAGCTTTTCTGTATTCTTCCTGTGTCATATCATCTGTGCCTTTGACACCCATAGCTTTGGCAATGTCACGATATTTCTCACCGGTTGCTGGAGCATTGTATTCCATAACTGTTGGAAGGATAATAGCGTTAGCAACACCGTGTGGTGTATCATAGAGGGCACCAAGTGGGTGAGCCATGGAATGGACAATACCAAGACCTACATTAGAGAAGCCCATACCTGCTATATACTGTCCAAGTGCCATACCTTCACGTCCCTCAGGTGTGTTCTCAACAGCACCTCTAAGGCTCTTAGAAATGATTTCAATAGCTTTAAGATGGAACATATCAGATAATTCCCAGGCACCAGCAGTTATGTAACCTTCAATAGCGTGTGTTAAAGCATCCATACCAGTTGCGGCTGTAAGCCCCTTAGGCATACTAGACATCATATCAGGGTCAACAACAGCTACGACAGGGATATCGTGTGGGTCAACGCATACCATTTTACGGTTCTTGCTTGTATCTGTGATAACGTAGTTGATAGTAACTTCTGCGGCTGTACCAGCAGTAGTTGGAACTGCAATAATAGGAACGGCAGGTTTCTTAGTAGGAGCAACACCTTCAAGGCTTATAACATCACTGAATTCAGGGTTGTTAATAATAATACCAATAGCCTTGGCTGTATCCATTGAAGAACCACCGCCGATTGCGATAAGATAATCTGTACCAGCATCTTTAAATGCCTGTACACCTGTCTTAACATTCTCTACTGTTGGATTAGGCTTGATGTCTGAATAAACCTCATAAGCCAGTCCGTTCTCGTCTAATACATCAAGAACTTTCTTAGTTACACCAAATTTGATAAGGTCAGGGTCAGAGCATACAAATGCTTTCTTAAATCCCCTTGAAATAGCCTCTGTAGCTATCTCCTTGATAGCTCCCTTTCCGTGGTAAGATGTACCGTTAAGAATAAATCTCTGTGCCATAATAATATTTACCTCCATTCACGTTGAATTTATGTTTATATTTTAACACTTTGTGAATAATATACAAGTAAAAAACTAAAAAATATTAAAATTAATGCAAAATGACGCAACAAATGTGTGAATGTGTACACAAATGAGGGCACATAAACAGGGGATATATTAATAATATGTGTGTGAAAAGATATGTAAAATGGTATATTTTATTATTGAAATTATATTATTGAAAATACATTATCAGAACACTATAAAATATAGAAATGAAATTTGAAACAAAATTGAAAAGTAAATTTAAAAATAAAATTGAGGTATAGATATTATTAAATGAAAGGTATATCATATACACATTAAATACATAGGAATGGAGTAAAATGAGAAACAATAATTTAAAGAATATAATAAAAGTGATAAATACAGCGTTGTTAGTAAGTACATTGACATTGAGCCTGACAGCGTGCGGAAGGACAGATGGTAAGTCTGATAATTCTAATAATGAAGCAGATACGGCAGTTGTTGCGGTAAATAATAGTGATACAGATAGTATGCAGAATGTAAATGCAGATGATCTGTCTGTTAATTCAGATGAGAACCAGAACACCAGCGAAGCCGATAACACATCTGCTGTAACGGATAACGAAAATAATGCAGATATTGAAGATGAAAATAACAGCGGTGATGAAAGTATAAGTAATGATAATTCGGATTATGATACGGATAATTATACAGAAAATGGTAACAATGTAGATGATAACAGCCAGCAGCCTGTATATAATGACACATTTTCTTATGTATCAGGTGGAGCAGAAGATGATGATACACAGGAAAATATTCAGGAAGCGCAGCACAAGACAACTATATGTATAGATGCAGGACACGGTGGAAGTAATGAGGGAACGAAAGAAACATATGATGGTGTACTCATTAAAGAGAAAGATATTAATCTTGTAATAGCAAAAAAGCTTCAGTGGTATCTTGAACAGAATGATAATCTTAATGTCATTATGACACGTACTTCTGATACAGATGTGAGCATAGGGGGAAGAATAGACTATGCTAAAGGCAATAACGCCGATTATGTTATATCGGTTCATATTAACAGCAAAAGCCAGGATAATACTAATCCAAGAGGCTG
The DNA here is from genome assembly GCF_040096455.1 of Lachnospira rogosae (ex Hitch et al. 2025). Classification (NCBI taxonomy): domain Bacteria; kingdom Bacillati; phylum Bacillota; class Clostridia; order Lachnospirales; family Lachnospiraceae; genus Lachnospira; species Lachnospira rogosae (ex Hitch et al. 2025). The sequence continues at coordinate 395,101 of NZ_JBBMER010000003.1, forward strand.
TATGGTATTAATGAGCTGTAGCCGATATCAGCCATCTGATTCAAGATTTGCAAGCATATATGATAAAGAAAATATGCTTGCAAATGCAATTATCCGCAATCTTAACAATATAGGAATTCCAATAGCAGATGACTGGAACACAGAATACACTAATGGCATATTACAGCGTACCAACACAGTAAATGAACTCTACCCAGACGGTTCACCAGCAGATTATTATGGACTTATATACAACGGCACATATGCCGGAATACCAACAATTATAATAGAACACTCATTTCTAAGCAACGAGAACGACTACAGAACTCATTTCAGCACCGACTCCCAGCTAGATGTCCTGGCCCGTGCCGATGCACAAGGAATATTAGAGGTAGTGAACTAACTTTTGTTTTAGGACTTATTGATAATCCCTCCCGTACGTCACGCGAGACGGGTGTTAAGAGGTCCGGTGGACCTCTGCTCTGACACGACCGAAGAGTGCTTTAGCACTCTGAGAAATCGAACCCAAACTTCGAAGCAGTTGGGTTTCGAGAAGTGCCTCGCACTTCTCGGATAACAAAAAGGGGCTGTCGCTTTAACGATTGAAAATCGTTAAAGTACCAGCCTCTTTTTCCTATAAAAATACGATTTTTAAGTTACTATTTATTAAAATGAATGGGATGTTCCAAAAATTGGCGTACTTTAATAAACCTATACAGATTTTAAAAATTTTTATTTTGATATTTCTAAATTCAGGCACTTTTTAAAGGAAATAAATGTGTTCCTGTCTTCCCGTTCTGAATCTTATTATGAAGTTTATTTATGTTTCTTGCAATTGCTAAAAGAGTACTTTCAGCGAGTACATTCGCAGTCCCTTTGCTTAGGTATCTTCTGAACTGAATGTCCTGTTTTATGTCTCCAAATGAGCCTTCAGCCTGAATGCTCCGGTTCATACGATACAATACCCTTTCATCAGATATGATTCGTTCCAAATCCTCTTTTCTGTGTTTTATAAATGTTTTTGCAACTTGTAATACCTTGGTTCTTTCTCCTAATGGCGTTTTGCAGTTATTATCTTTTATGCAGTCACTCTTGTAAGGGCAGTCGCTGCAATTCTCACATGTGTAGATAGTTTTTTCACTCACATATCCTGTTTTAGTTTTATTGTGTCTTATATGTGATACTGTAAGTTTCCTGTTATT